>CASEPH010000034.1 GCA_949289625.1 uncultured Clostridia bacterium
CCCAGAGGTCGATGCCAAAAGTGCAGCCCTCGATGGTCAGCGCGGCAGAGGAATCCTCGCCGCGGATTGTAAGGCTGCCATAGTCCGCACCGATACCACAGTAGCTTGCACTGGTAATGGTATTTTCCCCTTTCAGGACGATGATCAGATCTCCCGTAAATTTAATATTGCCGTCGTAATGTGCCTCCGTAATTGTGGCGTTGTCCAGGGTCAGGGTGTTGTCCGCGGGGTCATAGACCGCCTTGCCGCTGCCGCACTGCACCGTATAGTCCTGCGCCTCCAGTATATTCTCACCGTTTACATACAGGCTGTCCACCAGGGGTTCAGGCAGCTCGGGGTCAGAGTCCTCACCACCGGGCTCCTCGCCCTCCGCCAGCAGACTGCTGACCACCTCCGCTATCAGGTCGTGACCGTAGGCGTTGGGGTGGAAGTCCAGGTCCATATCTGTAGTGGAAGTAAAGTAGGCGTTGCAGGGGTTTTCGCCCGCTTGATCAAACATCCCGTACACATCAGCCACGGAATATGCCCCGGTGCCTGCTCCCGCGTCGATGATCCCGTTCAGCAGGGTCAGGCCCTCATCAAAGACAGTCGCAACAAGGGCCAGCATCGTACCCTCGAACGAACTGTATGGGTTATACTGGTTGGCCACGATGATAGACACGTCCGGGTTGGCCGTCTTTATGGTGGTCACAATGGCGGAAAGATTTTCCGCAAATTCCGTAAAGGCCGTGTCAACTTCATCTGATTGCGTGAAGGAGGAGAGCTTTCCGGCGGCAAAGAGCACCATCGTCATCTGCTCAACAGGAGCATCTTCTTCGCCCATCAGCGCATCCCGCACATCGTCGGCATCGAAGGAAGTATTATTTTTCTCATTGTACTCGTTGGCCAGATACAGATACAGCGCCCCCATCAGGTCGTTGCCGCCGATGGTGATGGTGATAAGGTCAGCGCCCTCCACCGCATCGGAGGCTCTATCATCCGACAACGTTTCCAGCAGGTCCTGTGAAGTGGCGCCACTGACTGCCAGGTTGGTCAGGTCATATCCAGTTTCCTCCGCCACTATTTCCGGAAAGGCTTGTTCACTACCTGCAAGTCCATCCCCGGTGGTGATACTGTCGCCCAGGGCCACGTAGCTCTTCCCCTGAGCGAAGGCCGCTGTAGGCAGCAGGCTCAGCACAAGGCACAGGCTCAGCAATACCGATAGAACTCGTCTTTTCATGCTGTTTTATCCTCCTCTGAACAATATCGCCCGCCGCGCCAACCAAAGCATTCCATCCTCCCGGTCAGCACGCAGCTTTACTTATATAGTATACCACAAGAAAAGTATGAGCGGCGAACCTTACAAAATTGTAAAGTTCGCCGCTGCGGTCTCAAATCTGTTCCAGGACATACCCATCTCCGCGCTTGGAAGATATCTCGATGCGGGACACCTCGCTGTTGAGTTTCCGACGCAGTCGGGAGATCAAGGTCCAGAGTGCCCGGTTGTCGTCCTCCGTTTCCGCATTCCATACCTCCCGCAGAACTTTCTGCGCAGGCACGGGCTTCCCCGCATTGTGGACCAGCAGAAGTAGCACCGCGAACTCCTTTTGCGTCAGCAGCAAATCCGTATCCCCCAAATAGCCGCAGCCTGAGAGCGTATCCAGCCGCAGATTACCATAGCTGACATAACGGCTCCTGGTCCGTTCCTGCCGAAGCCTTGCCTCAACCCGAGCTGCCAGCACTTCCAGATCATAGGGCTTGGCCAGGTAGTCATCGCCTCCCGCCCGCAGGCCCTCCACCACGTCCCGGCTTTCTCCCAGGGCACTGAGAAACAAAATAGGAACCTGGTAGCGCTCTTTCAGCTCCCTGCACAGCTCCACGCCATCCCCGTCAGGCAACATGATATCCAGCACCACCAGATCCACCGGGTGCCAGCGCATGGCCTCCCGGCACTCTCCGGCAGTAGTGGCTTGGAGGATCTCATAGCCGTACATGCTCAAAGCCTCCGCATTGATCTTCATAATGTGAGGATTGTCCTCCACCAAAAGGATCATGCTCACGGCCCCATCTCCTTTCTCAACACTGTGAAGGCAAAAACGGTTCCCTCAGGCCCCGTGCGCTCTACATCCAGCATTCCGCCGTGAGCCTCCACAGCCTCCCGGCAGATAGCCAATCCAAGACCGCTTCCTCCGTCGCCACTGTATCCCTTGTCAAACACGTGAGGCAGCAGCTCCTCATCAATGCCATCGCCGGTGTCTGCTACCCGAAACACAATATATTCCTTACTTTCCGTACCTGAGGCGCTGATCGTAATGGTCCCGTTTTTTGTATGGCGGTTTGCATTGACTGTCAAATTGATAAAAATCTGCAGCAGCATCCCCTTATTGCCGTAAACGTCTGCGCAATCCTCACCGGAAACTACGATGCGGTTGCCATTTTTCAGACACATAGGGGTACATATGGCCCTGACACTCTCCAAAAGAGGGCCTACCTCTACGGTGCCGAACCGGGCCTCGTTCTCCTTGCCGTAGGAATAATCCATGAGCTTGGTCACCATATCTGCCAGCCGTATGGCCTCTTGTTGAATGGTCTTCAGATTGCCCGGTATCTCACTGCTGACGTGGTTGGCAGCGATCTGCAGCCCGGTAAGCTGAGCGTAGCCGGAAATGACAGTTAACGGGGTCTTCAGCTCATGAGCAATCTGGTGCAGAAAGTCCATATTCATAGCGTTCATCTGCTCCAACAGCCCACTGCGACTGCGGCTCTCAGCCAGGGCTACAGCCTGTGCCTGGGTCTGCAAACTGATAGACACCGCAATCAGCAACACAAAAATCAGCATACCGCAGGGCATGATACCGTACCTGCTGACAGCGGAACTGTTGTTCACATACAGCGCCTCCAGCAGAATGGAGGCAATGAGCACAGCAAATCCTCCCACCGTCAGGCCGTCTGCAACCCGGAACACTTTCTTCCCCAAGTAGTACTGCACCACACCCCAAGCAAGATAGAGAAGATAGGGAATCCCACAGCACCAGGCGGCTGTGCAGACCGTCACCAGCCAGACTGTAGGCAGAAAGGCGCTGCATACTACGGTAATCCCCATCACCGCCACGTGCAGGAGTGTGGGAATCTTCTTTGCTGCACTTGGATACATACTCTGCAGCAGAAGAAGCACTACTCCCGGCAGCAGCGACGTCACAGCCATAAAGACACGGTAGAGCACATACCACGAGACGTGAGGCATGGCATGAATGACCAGGAAATTCTGATCTCGGAGCGCCATCATCAGGCAGCAGACAGAGAGCGCAAGGAAATCCCACCGTTTCTGCACTCCTGCGCATAGCAGGAAATATAAAAACAGGATCAGCAATCCACCGCTCAGGCACAAAGACGCCAAATTATTGCCCGCCTTGAAGTCCTCCATATTTTGAGGTGTGGACAGGTAGGTAGGCGGAATAAATCCGCCATCCCGGTGAACAAAATTGGCATATTGGTAGATAATTTCAATCTCCCCGCTCTCCCCGGAATAAAGCGG
>CASEPH010000035.1 GCA_949289625.1 uncultured Clostridia bacterium
GAGTTCACGAATTACCCAGAACTACCTGTATTTCTATAACCAGATCCAACGGGATGACATCAGCGTAGATCAGTTGTTTTCTGCAGTTGAAAAGCTCCAAATCATTGACATCACCCTGACGCCCCCAGACGATGATCCGCAGCTTGTTTTCGAGAGCCTCAATTCCACGGGACTGGACTTGAACGAGGGCGACAAGATCCGGAACTTTGTTCTGATGCGTCGCTCTATGGAGGAGCAGGAACAGTTCTACGATGACTACTGGAGTCCGATTGAGAAGAACGCCGGCTATGACAAGCAGACCAACTCCTATGATGTCAGCCCCTTCATCCGGGACTACCTGGGCATCAAGGAACGACGTCTGACAGCCATGAAGGAGATCTACCAAGAGTTCAAGGACTATGTGGAAAAGCGCGGCCAGATCGAGGATGTCCTCAAAGAGTTGCGGGACTATGCGAAGAGGTATAACAAGATCCGCTCTGGCAGCCCTGAGTTCCCCCTCAGGCTGAGAGCCTCCTTGTATCGGCTAAATCGGTTTGAAAGCAGCGTCTGCCGTCCGTTCCTGATGGAGGTATTCCGACTCCAGGAAGAGGATCTGCTCTCACTGGATACTGTGGCCGAGGTCTGCCGCATCGTGGAGGCATATCTGCTCCGCCGCCTGATTTGTGACCTGCCTTCCAACACACAGAGCAAGGTGTTCCTCACCCTTTGTAATGACATCAAGCGGCTGGACGGCACTTACGATAGTTTCCTGGAGAAAATGAAGTATGTGCTGGGCAGCAAAAAAGAGAAGGCTGCCTTCCCCACAGATGAGGACTTTGCGGAAGGGCTGAAAGCGAAAAACATCTATACCATGCCAACCCGGTACAAAGCCTATATTTTTGAGCGCCTGGAGAATGGGGATAGCTCTGAATATAAAGAGATCTACAACCGGCTGGACAGCGGCGAGTACACCATTGAGCATATCATGCCACAAAAGTTGACTCCCGCTTGGGCGGCTGAACTGGGTGACGATGCAGAGAGCATCCATGATCAGTGGCTCCATCGGCTGGCAAACCTGACATTGGCTGCATCAGCCTACAATATCCGGTACAGTAACGCCTCCTTCCAGGAAAAGAAGACTATGAAAGACGGTTATCTCCAAAGCGGCCTGAAGATGACCCAGCAGATCGCGAAAGCAGACCACTGGGGCCTCACTGAATTGGAGGAACGTTGCAGTAGCTTGATCCAGCAGTGCATCTGCCTCTGGCCATATGCGGACACTACATATACGCCCCCGCAGAAACAGTATGATGAGATTGCTCTGGATGATGACGCAACCTTTACCGGCAGGCAGCTGGTGAAGTATCGTTTCCGTGGGAATGAGCACGAAACGACTACCTGGGTAGATATGTATGTCGCAGTCCTCAAGGAGTTGCACAATGTTGATACCGCATACCTCAATTACCTCGCAGATGCTGATGACAGCGTAGATCTGGCCAGCCAGTTTTCTCGGAGTGAAAACGGAGCGGATGCGTCGGCGATGGTTACGGACGGCATCTATGTCAATACTGGCACCTCGACGCAGCACAAGATCAATATGCTTCGGCGCCTGTTCGAGCATTATGGGCAGGATCCCTCTGATTTGGTGTTCTTCCTCAATGAGAAACGGGATGATGATGAGGAATCCAGCCAGCGGCATAAAATCCGCAGAGCGTACTGGACACAGGTTTTACCGAGCCTCCAGGAAGTGACCGGATCGTTCAAGTATGTGTCACCCACGAAGAACAACTATCTCTCAGGTTCTACAAATAGCCCAGGGGTTCAGCTGTCTTGCGTTGCCAACTATAATCAGGCCCGGGTCGAGATCTATATTGACACGGGGGACGGAGCCAAAAACCAGCAGATTTACGACAATCTGAAGAAACATCAGGCGGAGATCGAAGAGACCTATGGACGACCGCTGATGTGGTACAACCAGGAGGGAACTCGTTCCTGCAAAGTGTATGATGAACTGCTGGATGTCAGTGTAACAAACCGGGATGACTGGATTAAAATGATGAAATTCCACAGTGAGCGCGGAGCAATGCTATTGCGGGCTGTGACGCCTTATTTACCTTGATTCTTGAGTTATTTAGTTGCTTATCTTGTGGACAGGGATTCACTGCTTCATAATGGCAAAACCGTTAGAGGATTCAGATGGACTAATCCAATTGAAGAAACTCATCCATAGAAAAATCGGAAAACCTGGTGGATTTGCGATGAGAATCATAAAACGATTGCATAGCGTTTGCAGAGAAAGGAAAGCGGAAAAGATGAACGTCATCTGTTTCGGTGATTCCAACACCTACGGCTACGATCCCCGCTCCTATCTGGGCGGCCGCTATGACGTGGACAGCCGGTGGGTGGATATCCTGGCCGAGGAAACCGGCTGGACCGTCCGCAACCTGGGGGAGAACGGCCGGGAGATTCCCACGTCGGCCCCTGACTTTCCTGCTGATACCGATTTTCTGATCGTCATGCTTGGAACCAACGACCTGCTCCAGGGCAGAAGTCCGGAACAGGCCGCTGCGCGGTTGGAGCGGTTCCTCGCTGGCATCTCCCTGGATCGAAGTAAAATCCTGGTGATCGCCCCACCGCCGGTGAAACGGGGAACGTGGGTACCGGGCCAACAACTCATTGCCGATTCCCATACCTTTGCTCAGTTGTGTCAGACCCTGGCAGAACGGTTGGGTATCCGTTTCGCTGACGCCGGAAAGTGGGACATCACTTTGGCCTACGACGGCGTCCACTTTACGGAGCAGGGGCACAGAACCTTTGCCGCCGGACTTCTGGAGGAACTCAAATGAAACGAATCCTGCCTGTGCTCTTATTTCTTCTGCTGTTGACCGGATGCGGCGGAAACTCTTCGGATGGCTACCAGCAGATCACTCAGGAGGAGGCCAAAGAGATGATGGACACCCAGGAAGTCATCATCCTGGATGTGCGGGATCAGGACGAGTACGACAGCGGCCACATCCCCGGCGCGGTCTTGCTGCCGGTGGGGAGCATCGACGAGGATACTGCCGCCGAAGTGATCCCCGAAATGGATTCCACGGTTCTGGTGTACTGCCGCAGCGGGAACCGCAGCAAGACAGCATCCTCTGCCCTGGCGGAACTGGGCTACACCAATATCTACGAATTCGGCGGCATCAACACCTGGCCCTATGAGACGGAGTCGTAGACTCGGAAATAGGGAGCCTAAGCACATGTGAGGCCTGCAAAAACTGCATCGCCGATACAAAGAATACGCGGGACGCGCCTTTGGGCGCGTCCCGCTGTTCATTTTTTGCCGATTCGTCCTCACGGCTTCCCCAGCCAGTCCTTGAACTCGTCCAGGGTGATGACCTCCCGGTCACATTTCTTTTTCATCTCTCTGGCCTGTTCGCTCCAGGCATAGAACTGCTCGTCGGTGATGCGGCCGGCCTTAATCCAGGCAAAGCGTTTCTTGTACTCCTTGCGGTAGGCCTTGAACACCGGATCGTCAGACTGTTTCTTGGTCCACTGCTGGAAGGCCCCGGCCTCCCGGCAGGTCTGCTGGCCGGAGGCCACCGGGCGCTCGCAGTACTCCGCGCTGACCCGGCCGGTCTGTGGGAACCAGCGGCCGCAGTTCTTGCACCGCCGGACGGT
>CASEPH010000036.1 GCA_949289625.1 uncultured Clostridia bacterium
AATTCATCGGCCAACTCTCCCCCGTTTTGCAGGACCTCTTCCGCCCGGGAGACCATAAAGGGGTAAAAATCCCGCAGAGGGCATCCCACCTGGAATTTCTGATTGCCCTGGTGCATCTGCAAAGCGAGCCTGTTAATGATACGGATGGAGCGCCGGCTGTCCACATAGAGGATTCCCTCTTTCGAGGACTGTGTGATAGTTTCGTACATCTGGGCCTGTTCCCGCTTGCGGGTGATCACCTCCGCTGTGCGAAGGACTTCATTCAAAGCGGTGATAATAGCTTCATCACCTACCTGTATGACATAGGAGGGCACGCCGTGATGCAGCGCACTCTGGCAGACTGAATTGCCGCCGATTACGACGTCATATCCGTCCGCGAGACTTTTCTCCAGATAGGCGTCCACGTCTTCAATGGCATCCGCGCAGTAGATGCGGATATCCCGCTGAAACAGAGAGGAGAGAAGTTCTGCGTCGTGATATTTGTCATAAGATCCAATGATGGCGATCCGGCTGTCAGGATTTTGCAGTAAGCATTCCTGAACTGCGCGCAAAATGTCGTAACTGGTGATAGGCAGTTCAATGATTGGGACGTCGGTGAGGCGCTGGGACAGCTTATGAGCAGTGTAGCCGCGGGCCACTACTACGTCATAGTCGTCATCCAGATGATCCAGCCGTTCGGCCATCTCGGAAATAATTTTGGACTGGATAGTAGCGTTGGCGGGATGATGGAGGAAAATTTCCCGCACCCTGTCCTGCAATTCCGGATAGGGTACGATGAAGAGCATGTGAATCATAGCGGCTGCTCCTTTGTCCTGTTGTCCAATTTTCACACGGGATCATGTAAAGTATAGCATACTGTCGCTGCTTTGCAAGCGGGTGTTGCGAATTTGTTTCAAAATTGTGCTGAAGGTGTTGCAGCAACACATGATGGCGACAAATGCGGATGTTTTCCTCGGAAGATACTTGTCAAATTTATCTAAAACAAGATTTGACGTACTGTCCAATGTGACAAAAGTTTTCCCGTTTTATGAGCAGAGACAATTTGGCATGAATTTTGCTTCCATACCGGGTGAACGGGTACACAGGTAATCCGCTGCGACAGCCCTCTGTTGACAGATGGGCAAATGCAATGGTGCGGCGCAATACATATTGGAGGGGATTTCATAGATGGACTACACACTTCTGGCTCAGAAAATCCAGGGACAGACTACCAAGATTGCTCTGATCGGCGCTACGCGGGGCTATGGATATACCCTGCTTGCCCAGATGAACAAGGTGGAATGCATGGTTTTACGGGTGATGTGTTCCCGTCACATAGAGGACTGCGTTCGGGTCCTGAAGGAATTGGGCTATTCTGAGGAGAAGCTTCTTTTCTGCGCGAGCGCGGAGGAGGTCCGCTCAGCCCCGGATGACGCGGTCATTTTAGTAAAGGATTATCGCCTGGTAACAGAGGCGGATGTTCAATCCCTGGTGGAGTGTACGGGAAATACCGATGTGGGCGCCCGCATAGCGGTGAAAGCGCTGGAAAAAGGGATCAATGTCTATATGGTCTCCAAGGAAACTGACAGCGTGTGCGGACCGGCGCTCAATCAGATTGCGGCGGCAAATCACGCCATATACGCGCTGGTCAATGGAGACCAACCCAGAAATCTTCTGGACCTCTGCTCCTGGACAAAGCTTTGCGGCCTGGAAATCATAGCTGCCGGAAAGGCCAGTGAGTATGATCTGGTCTGGGATCCGGAGACGGGGATCCTGACCTGTGACAATGAGACGGAGCGGCTGGAGGAGGCTATTCCGGAACTGGCGGGCTGCTGGCACTACCAGGGCGAGGCGACGTTGAAGCGACGGCAGGAGCTGTTGGAGAAATACACCGGCGTTATTTCAGCGGACCTCTGCGAGATGAATCTGGTCTCCAATGTGACAGGGTTGAAAGCCGCGCTTCCTACCATGAGCTATCCAATTGCCCGCATCAGTGAGCTGGCAGACATCTTCTGCCCCAAAGAGGACGGCGGGATTTTGGAAAAAACCGGCGTCATGGATGTGTTCTTCAATCTGCGCACACGGGACGAGGCGAGCTTTGCCGGGGGAGAATTTGTTATCGTTCGCTGTGAGAATGAGAAAGTGTGGGATATGCTTCTGAAAAAGGGGCATGTGATCAGCCGCAATCGCAAATATGCCTGTATTTATTTCCCCTATCATTTGATGGGCGTGGAGACGCCGGCCTCTATTCTCCTGGGAGATTTCATGGGGGTCGGTTCGCATCCGGAGTGCCGCCAGGTCTCCGTTATGGCGGGGATTGCGCGAGAGGATCTGCCAGCCGGGACCCGCCTGAAGGTAGAAGGGCACCACCATCAAATTCAGGGGCTGACCCCGGTGCTGTTTGACAGAGAAGCGGCGGAGGGATTGGCGCCGTTCTATCTGCTGAACGGCTGCACCCTAACTCGCACAGTGAGAGCAGGCGAGGCGGTTACGCGTGAGGCCGTGGAGCTGGCCGCTGCCTATCCGTATGAGCTCTACGAGCGCGGCCTTGCCCTCTCGGAGGAAACATCTGTGGTACAGCTGGCAGAGGTTGTCGGCAAGTGATAAGGAAAGGATGGTAATATGGGGAAATTTATCCTGAAGCGGCTTTGCACGCTGATCCCGGTCCTGTTTGTTGTGTCGATTCTGGTATTCCTTATGGTCCATGTGATGCCTGGCGATCCTGCCAGGATCATGGCCGGCGACTCCGCCACGGATGAGGATGTGGAAGCCATCCGTGTGGCATATGGGTTTGATAAGCCCTTGTATGAACAATACATCCGTTACATTTGGCGGGCCCTGCACGGCGACTTCGGCACATCTTTCCGCACGGGCCGCCCTGTTGCCCAGGAGATCGCGATCCGCTTCCCCAATACGATGCTTCTCGCGGTATCCGCAATCATTATATCCATCGTATTCGGCATAGGAATTGGACTGATTTCCGCGACAAAACGCAATTCTATTTTCGACAATGTGAGTATGGTGGTGGCGCTGATCGGGCTCTCCATTCCGCCTTTCTACTTGGGACTGATGCTGATGCTGATTTTCTGCGTGATGCTGAATTGGTTCCCGATTACAGCGGAAATCAGCCTGATCAGTATGGTCCTCCCGGCGGTAACGCTGAGTGCCAGAAGCCTGGCCACGATTGCCCGTATGACCCGTTCCAGCATGCTGGAGGTGATGAGTCAGGACTACATTCTTACCGCGAAAGCTCAGGGCTTCAGCAACCGGAAGATTATTTTCAACCACGCCCTGAAAAACTCTATGAACTCCATTGTCACCGTGGCTGGCATTCAGTTCGGCAGCCTGCTGGGGGGCTCTGTCATTACCGAGAAGGTGTTCGGCTGGCCCGGACTGGGCGAGCTGGTGATCACCGCCATTAAGGCGAGGGACTTCCCGGTAGTTCAGACGACCATCCTGGTGATCGCTGTCTCCTTTGTAGTGGTCAACCTGATGATCGACATTCTGTATGTTCTCATCAATCCGCGGATCAAGTATGTGTAAGGGAGGATTGCCGCATGACTAGCGATAAGAATTACAATGCCCAGATTTTGTCCTCCGACGCGGAGAATGAGGAGATCGTCGTTGGAAATCAACTTCGGCGGATGTGGTACAGCTTTTGTAAACGCAAGGTTGCCGTGCTGGGGCTCATTATTGTGCTGCTGTACATTTTGGTGGCGATTTTTGCGCCGGTGCTGGCGCCCTATGATCCGGTGGAACAGGAGCTGGCCAACATGCTGCAGACGCCAAACGCTGAGCATCTCCTGGGGACAGATGAGGTGGGCCGAGACATTCTGAGCCGTATTATTTATGGCGCCCGCATCTCCATGAAGGTGGGGTTCTACGCCGTGGGCGTGGCATTTATCCTGGGCGTCCCGCTGGGGATCTTTGCCGGGTTTTATGGCGGTAAAGTGGATATGCTCATTATGCGCGCCATGGATGTGCTCCTGGCCTTCCCCGGCATCCTGCTCTCGATTGTTTTTGTCAGCGTGCTGGGCCCCAATCTGAACAATGCCATCTTGTCAGTTGGCATATACACGGTGCCAAATTTTGCCCGATTAGCCCGAAGTGAGACCCTGACTCTGCGCAGCAGCGAATTTGTAGAGGCAGCCCGGGCTATGGGGGCCAGCAACATCCGCATCATTTTCTCCCATATTTTGATCAACATCGTTTCCCCGTTGATCGTTATGGGGACTCTGAGCTTTGGCACCTCCATCATTACCACCGCCGGCATGGGCTTTCTGGGGATCGGTGCTCAGCCCCCCACGCCCGAGTGGGGCGCGATGCTCTCCAGCGGCCGCCAATATCTGCTGGTTGCGCCCCATGTTACCACCTATACCGGCCTGGCCATTTTGTTCCTGGTCCTGGGGCTGAACCTGCTGGGCGATGGCCTGCGGGACGTCCTTGACCCCAAGATGAAGGACTGATTTTCTCCCGCGAAAGCGGAACTGCCGCGTGCGAAAAATTTGCCGATGAAACGAGGTATTGCCATGGCATCCATTCAGCAAAAAATATCTGATTACGTCGATCAGCACGCAGATGAATTCGTGGCTCAGCTGCAGCAATTTCTACGTCAGCCCAGCATCTCCACGGTGAACGAGGGGATGGAGGAATGCGGGGAAATGATCATGCGCGAGCTGCGGGACCTGGGCATGGATACCCGCCTGCTCCAGTTGGACGGCGCCTTTCCCGCCGTGTTTGCCACCACCGCGGGGCGGGGAGAGAAAAAGACGATTTTTATCTATAACCACTACGACGTGCAGGATCCGGATCCGGTGGACCGGTGGACTGCTCCACCCTTCAGCGCTGAAATCCGCGATGGCTATATCTTTGCCCGGGGCGCTACAGACGATAAGGGCAATCTATATGCCAATATGAAGGCGCTGGAGACGCTGAAGGCGGTTCTGGGCGACATTCCCGCGGGAGTTAAGCTCTTTGTCGAAGGCGAGGAGGAGATCGGAAGCCCCAACTTGGAGGCGTATCTGGAGCATTTTGCGGATGAACTGCGGGCGGACGGTGCCATTGCCTGCGATCGGGGCGTCCATGAAAGCGGAAGGCCGCAGATGTATTTGGGCTGCAAGGGGATGGTCCGGGCGGAGATATCCTGCCATCGGGCCAAAAGAGACGTCCATTCCGGCCAGGCGCCCCTGATACCCAATGCCGCGTGGGACCTGATTCGCCTGCTGCGCTCTATGATGGACGATCAAAACCATATTACCATTCCCGGCTATCTGGACGCCATTCAGCCCCCTTCGCAAGAGGAGCTTGACTTGATCAAGACGATTCCCATGGACCCGGCGGAGTACAAGGCGGAGTACGAAGTGGATCGCCTGGTCTGCGCTCCGGCGGATGGGGAGGAGATGGTAAAGGAGCTGCTCTACAATCCGACCTGCAATATTTCCGGGATCAAGAGCGGTTGGACCGGGGAGCGGGGGAAGACCATTGTTCCGTGCGACGCATGGGTGCGGTTGGATCTGCGGCTCATTAAGGACATGACGGCTGAAGAGGCGGCGAAGAAGCTGGAGGAGTTTGTCAAGGCGTCCCCTTATGGCCCCTTTGAAGTCAAGGCGGTACCCAGCATTCCCCCCTATAAAATTTCACCCTCTGATGAATTGGTGCAGCTGTCGATCCGGCTTGCCAAGGATATATACGGCAGTGAGGCCGTGGTTTGGCCCTACTTGGACGGGACCGCGCCCTTTGGCTTGTTCCCGCAGTATATTGGCGGCAATATTTTCGTGATAGGGCTTGGGGCTCCCTTCTCCACCGCGAATACACATGCGCCTGATGAAAATATCAGCATCGAGCAGTATCTGACCGGCATTAAATACATGGCCAACATTTTTTATGAATATCTGTCTCAGTGAACGTTCGGAAAGAAAGGAGCGTGTTTATGAGCGAAAACCTGCTGGAGATTAAAAATCTGAGCGTAGAATTCCGGACGTATGATGGCGTTGTCAAGGCGTTGAACGGCATGGAGTTCAGCGTTCCCAAGGGGAAAACTGTAGGACTGGTGGGAGAGACCGGCGCCGGAAAGACAACGACGGCCCTTAGCGTGATGGGGCTGGTTCAGTCGCCGCCCGGTGTGATTACCTCTGGAGAGATTATTTTTGACGGCGAAGACCTGCTGAAGATCAGCAAGAATAAACTGCGGAAATATCGCGGCGACAAAATTTCCATGATTTTCCAGAATCCCATGACCGCCTTAAACCCGGTATATACCGTGGGACAGCAGATCGCCAATGTCATCAGGCAGCACCAGAACGTCAATAAAGAGGAGGCGGCCAAACGGGCGGCGGATATGCTGGAGGTCGTGGGCATTCCCCGGGAGCGGGCAAGCAATTATCCCCATGAGTTCAGCGGCGGCATGAAGCAGCGGGTCTGCATCGCCATGGGCCTGGCCTGCAACCCCAGCCTGCTGATCGCGGATGAGCCCACCACGGCGCTGGATGTGACCATTCAGGCGCAGATTCTGGATCTGATGCGGGGCTTGAAGGAGAAGTACGATACATCCATTATCTTCATCACGCACGCGTTAGGCGTGGTGGCGGAGATTGCGGATTACGTGGTGGTTGTCTACGCCGGCAGCGTCATTGAGAAAGGGGACATCAAGTCCATCTTTACAAACCCGCTGCATCCCTACACCAGGGGATTGTTTGGCTGTCTGCCGGACATCGAATCGACAGAATCCCACAGACTGCATATCATTCCGGGGATGATGCCGGATCCGATGAAGCTGCCCCAGGGATGTAAATTCTGCAAGCGGTGCAGCGAGGCCATGGATATCTGCCATACCACGGAGCCTGAAGCAGTGGCGGTCGACGAAAATCACGTGGTCAAGTGCCATCTGTACAAAGGAGGTGCGGCAAAGTGAGCGAGGTTCTGCTGGAGGTCAAAAATCTTTGCAAATACTACTCAGTGCCCAACGGGGCCCTGCATGCCGTAGACGACGTGAGTTTTTCCATCGGAAAAGGCGAGACGCTCGGACTGGTGGGGGAGAGCGGATGCGGCAAATCCACAATTGGCCGGACGGTCCTCCGCCTGATCCCCCACACATCCGGTGAAGTCCTCTACAAGGGCGAGAATATCCTGACTTATAACCAGGCGCAGATGCGGAATCTGCGGAAAGAGATGCAGATCATCTTTCAGGACCCCTATTCCTGCTTAGACCCCCGCAAGACCATCGGGCAGATCATTTCTGAGCCGCTGGTGATCAACAAGATGGTGCCGAAGTCGGAACTGAACAGCGTGGTACTGGACCTGATGAGCAAGGGCGGGGTCAATCGCAAGCTGTACAATGCCTACCCCCATGAGCTGGATGGCGGGCGCCGGCAGCGCGTGGGAATTATCCGGGCCCTGGCCATGAATCCGGAATTCATCGTTTGCGATGAGCCGGTCTCCTCCCTGGATGTGTCTATTCAGGCGCAGATTCTGAACCTCCTGCAGGATCTGCAGGAAAACATGGGGCTGACCTACCTTTTTATTTCCCACGATTTGAGTGTGGTTCGGCACATCAGCAATCGGATTGTCGTCATGTATTTGGGCAAAGTCATGGAGGTGTGCCGGTCCCACGAGCTGTTTGCCCATCCCGTGCATCCCTATACCCGAGCGCTTCTCTCCGCAGTGCCCATCGCCAAGTACAATTATCAGCGCAAAGAGAAGATCTTGCTGAAGGGCGATGTGCCGAGTCCGGTCAATCCGGCGCCGGGATGCCGGTTTGCCAACCGGTGCTGGATGGCCTGCGAGCGCTGTCACCAACAGGCTCCCGAGCTTCGTGAGATCGGGAGCGACCATCAGGTGGCCTGCCATTTCGCCGAGTGACGGCGAATGGAGGACATATCGTCATCCCTACCCACCAAAATTTGGAAAAAGGAGAAGACACCATGAAAAGAAAGTTATTCACACGAATCTCTGCGATGGTGATGCTTGCCTCACTGCTGTTGTTAACTGCCTGCGGCGGAAACAACAACACGGGCAACAACGCCCAGAATCCGGATGACGGCGATGGCGGCAATACTGCCACTGTCAGTCAGGATTTTACTTATGTCTGCGGCACGGAACCTACCACCTTGGATCCCCATATGGTCAACGACAACGCGACTGCCCGCATTTCCTGCCAAATCTTTGAGACTCTGGTTTACCGTGACACCAACTCCGCGATTCAGCCCGGCCTGGCGGAGAGCTGGACAACTTCCGATGACGGTACGGTCTGGACCTTCAAACTCCGCGAGGGCGTGAAATTCCATGATGGCGAGCCCTTCAACGCGGAGGCGGTCAAGTTCAATATTGAGCGCATCCAGGACCCTGAGACGGCTTCCCCCAAGGCTTCTCTGGTGAACATGGTGGAAAGCGTGAATGTGGAGGATGAGTACACGGTTTCCTTTACGCTTACAGAGCCCAGCAGCGTGTTCCTGGCCCAGATCAGCGGTTACACTGTCAGCATGCTCAGCCCGAAGTCCGTTGAGACCTATGGCGACACCGTGGGCCAGAATCCGGTCGGCACCGGCCCGCTGAAGCTGGAGAGCTGGGACTTTGGCAGCAGCCTGACCCTGACCCGCTTTGACGACTACTGGGGCGAGAAGGCCACCGTGGATTCTGTCACCATCCGGATCGTTCCTGAGGATGCCTCCCGCGTTATGATGCTGAAGACAGGCGACGCCGATATTGTCGCCGGCATTCCCCCTATTCAGATTGCTGACCTGGAAACGGATCCCAACGTCAAGGTGCTGCAGGAGACTGGCTACCGCACCATCTTCATCGGTATGAACAGCACCATTGAGCCCTTTGACGATATTCGCGTTCGCCAGGCGGTGAACTATGCCATCGACCGCGAATCGATCATCACCAACATCATGAGGGACGTGGCCTCTTACCCCGATTCCTTTATGATCTCCAACGTGATCGACTACTCCGCCAAGGGCCTGGGCTGCTATGAATACAATCCTGAAAAGGCAAAGGAGTTGTTGGCTGAGGCCGGCGCCGAGGGGATGTCCGTGGTTCTGAGTACCCCTGAGGGCCGCTATACCAATGACCGCCAGGTGGCCGAGGTTATTCAGGCCATGCTGCAGGAAGTTGGCATCAATGCGGAGATCAATGTGCTGGACTGGGGCGCCTACCAGGAGCAGGCCAATGCTGGCCAGCTTCCCATGTTCCTTCTGGGCATGGGCTGCCCCACCGGCGATCCCGAGTTCAACCTCTTCCAAAACTTCGGCACGGAGGGCCCCCAGAACTACTCCTGCTACAGCAATGCGACTGTGGATGAGCTGCTGACGGAGCAGAGCACCATTCTGGATAACGACGAGCGCGCGGATGTGATGTACCAGATTCAGGAGGAGCTGAAAAACGATGCCTGTGCCGCTCCCCTGTACTATGAGGTGCAGACCTACGGCACCGCGGCGGATGTGGATGGGTTTATCATTTATCCCAATGAAAACGTGAACATGGCCTACATGGTCCGGGGTTGACACTGGCCAGGCAGCACCGTCCAACGGAGGAGGCACGCTGAATCAGGCGTGCCTCCTCTTGTGAGGAGACAAGGAGAAAGGGGCGATTTTGAGTTGGGAGAGCGCAAAAATACGATTTTGATCGGCTGTGTGGCCGATGATTTTACCGGCGCCAGTGACGCGGCTTCATTTCTTGCCAAGAGCGGTCTGCGCACACTTCTCGTCAACGGTATCCCGGCGGATGAGCTTTTGGCGGAGAAGTGCGATGCGGTAGTCATCGGATTGAAAACCCGCAGTGTTTCCCCACAGGACGCTGTACAGCAGACCCTGACCGCTCTCCGATGGCTGGAGCGGGCGGGAACAGAACAGTTTTATATCAAATATTGCTCCACTTTTGATTCCACGCCTGCCGGAAATATCGGGCCGGTTGTGGATGCGGCCATGGA
>CASEPH010000037.1 GCA_949289625.1 uncultured Clostridia bacterium
AAAACTGTAACGGAGTACCGGAAGAAGATGCTCTCCACCTCCGTCAAAGACGGAAAGGCGGTTTTGCAGGAATTGACCGGCCAGCGCAAGGAAGAAGCCGAGGATGACGATATGGACTGGGAGGAGGAAGTCCTGGGCGAGATGGAGGGCGGAGAACCAAACGACCGCTTCTCCAGCTACTGGGATGATGATACGGAGATGACCTATCCGCTCATCCTGGCCAAGATTCCGGTCAAGAATCCCTGGGAGATCTTCGCGTACCTGCCCTTCGGAAACTGGAACGAGTGCCCCAACACGCCGGAGCTGATGGCTGCGGCCAAATACTGGTTCGAGCAGTACGGCGCGGTGCCTGCCGCGATGAGTCACGATGAGCTGGAATTCCTGCTTCCGGCCCCCGTCCCCAAGGAGAAGGCCATGGACACGGCGGTGGAACTGTATGGCTTCTGCCCCGATATCATCGACCAGGGGCCGGAGGACGCCACCGTGGGCGCTCTGGCCGATGTGCTGCGGCAGTCCACTGTTTGGTACTTCTGGTGGGATTGAAAGGAGAATTTTTGTGGGATACGATGTGAGTTTTCACCCAATTTCACCAGAGGAAATGCGGGAATGGTATTTTACTCCCTTAACCTGGATACAGCAGGGACAGGAGGAAAAAGTGCTGGCCCTTGCCGCGCAGCATGGAATGGAGGATTTCTATGCCGAAAAATATCTGAATACCTTGCGCATTGGGGCTGAAACGGAATCTAACGAGCTGTTTGACAAAAGCCACGGCTTCTATATTGCAGTAATCCAAGGCTTCTTCCGAGATTACTATTACACCAGGGGCAGTGCCTTTTCTTTTCTGGTGGAAGAAAAGCCGGAATATGGGCGGTATTTCACGCCATGGACACAGGTGGCGCCGGCTGCCCTTCCTAATCCGGCAGAAAATCAGATCATCGAAAATTACTGCTCCGGTGTTTACCTGTCTCCAAAGCAGGTCACGCAGCTTCTCAAAGATATGGAGCAGGCCCCTAAAGTGCTTGAAGATCTGGAGGAAGTTTGGAGCGACGGGCGGGTTGCGGTGCTGAAAAAGGCACTTGTCGCTGCGGCAGAATTGGGTGTTGGTCTGCTGGAAGCCACTGAGGTGGTGGAACCTAACCCTATCCGCCCCAATGAGAGCACGAGTTATTCCAACCTATACCACTGCGACCGGGACGGGGTGTATTTCTACATGGACGCTGTCAGAAAACAGCTTGAAGATGTCATCAGGAGAAGTGAGGGACAAGTATGAGCAATCAAGTGTTCCAGCAAAATCTGAACGACAAAAAAGGCCCCCAGCCCGGCGGCCCCTTCCTCATCCAGATGCTGTTCAGAGAAAAGGTACCCATGCCGGACAAAGCGGCTATGACCGCCGTGATGGAACGGCATATCGGGCCGGTGGAGTGCTTCTGCCATGATAAAAAGACGGCGGGCTTTGCCGCGCTGGAGCATATCGCAGAATTTCAGGACGGCAAATGCCCGGTGCAGCTTATGGTGATGAAATGCGACAGGTTCAAGGGCAAAGGCTTCGACGAGTTCCTCCTGAGCCAGATGTGGGACTGCCAGGAGGACCGGGACCGGATCTTCCGGGAGTGCCGGTATCAGGTGATTGCAACAGATATGCTGGCGGCGGCACTTCCGGCACTGGAGCGGGCCAACCTGGACGCCGACTTCGTGGAGGCCCTGGCGGAGTTGTACCCCACCTGCGAGGCGTTCTACTTCCAGAACTGCGGCAAGCTCCTGCTGGCGGAGGATGTGCGTTCCCATCAGATTGAAGGCTCGGATCGGTTCATCCGCTTTGGCGTCAATGTCCGCTTCTTCAACATTGAGGGCACCGAAGATATGCTCATCGACACGGTGGGCATGAGCACCCTGTTTCTGCCGGATCTCCAGTATCACTTCCACGATATGGACCCCAACTGGGTGGTGAATCACGCCTACAATGTGGCGTCGTACATTCTGGCAAATGACGACCCCATTGAGGACGGGGAGACGGTGGATGGTGTGGAGGATGGCCAGATGAGCCGGGATGTCCAGTGGAAGTGCCAATATGAGGACGCCCTGATCCAGCCGCCCAGGGCGGTGCTGGACATCAACATGGGAGGGTACGCGGCCGGGAACCGCGGCTGACAGCAGCAACTGGGGGTATATCGATGCAAAGGCAAAGCAACATCAGGATCTTGGAAATTTTACAATACCTCTATCTGCGGACAGATGAGGAGCACCCCGTCACTGTAGCCGACATACTGGATGATCTCAAGGCCAGGGGAATCCATGCAGTTCGCCAGACAGTGTATGGGGATCTTCAAGATCTTATTTCCACTGGCATTGATATTGTGGTAGTCAAAAGCACGCAAAACCAATATTTTATTGGCAATCGCCTATTTGAGTATCCCGAGTTAAAGATGCTGACGGATGCTGTTGCATCCTCCAAGGTCATATCGGCGGAAAAAACAAATGAACTCATCCAGAAACTCTGCCGGCTGACCAGTGAGGCAGAGGCCATGCAGCTTCGCCGTCTGGCGGCAATTTCAAGCCGGATCAAGCCGCATAATGAGAAGGTCTATTACATCATCGATGGTATCCAGAATGCCATTCTGGAAAGCCGGCAGATCCAGTTCCAGTATTATGAGTACACGCAGCAGAAAGAGCGAGTTCTCAAGCATAACGGCTATTTTTATAAGCTGGACCCTTACGCCCTGGAATGGAAAAACGACCACTACTACCTGATCGGGTATTCCCATAAGCACCATGGCATGGCGCATTTCCGTGTGGATCGGCTGGCCGGAATTGAGATCCTGGAATCCACCTATGTGCCTCAACCTGATTTCGATGTAGCCGACTATACCAATAAGATGATCGATATGTTTGCGGCCGGTCATACTGTCCTCGTCGAACTCCTTTGTGAAAATCGGTTCATGAAAACAATCGTGGATGATTATGGAGAGGCCGTTCCCACACATCCATACGATAGTGAGCATTTTGTAGCTCAAATCGAAGTAAACCCCAGCGGAACCTTTTATGGATGGGTGTTCAAGTTTATGGGCGGAGTCAAAATTATTGCTCCCCAGAAGTGCGTGGAGGAGATGGCGCGGATCGCCCGCATATTCCTGTAACAATGTGGCGAGGTGTTACGCATTTTTAACACCTCGCCACGATTTCTTTTTGCCCTCTTGAATAGAACATCTGTACGATTTATAATGAAAGCACGATGTTCGCAGTCAAGCGAACCGACCACAAGGGGAGGCGCACGACATGACCTTTGGGGCATTTATTAGTGCAAAACGAAAAGAGGCCAGGCTGAACCTCCGGGATGCCGCCAGGCATCTCGGGATCGCTTATGGGTATCTCTGTGATATTGAGCAGGGGCGCCGCCCGGCCCCGGAGGGAAAATTTGTTGAACGCATTTCCTCTTTTCTGTCTTTGAGTAAGGAGGAGTATGAACAACTTCTGGACTTGGCGGCAGACTCCAGGCAGACAGTCCCAGCAGATCTGCCGGATTATATCCGCCAGCATGATATTGTCCGGGCGGCTCTGAGAGTCGCAAAAGAAGTTGACGCTACGGATGAGGAATGGACGGCGTTTATGGAAATGCTGAAAAGCCGTCAAAGCTGAGGAGGGATTCCCTTGTATGCGCCTAAGTACCGACTGGATGCCATTGAAACCATCGGTCGAAAGATCCTGCTGGAATATGACCGCACACTGCTGGAAGGCCCTCCCCAGGCGATTCCAATCGAAACGATCATTGAAACAAAGTTTGATCTAATCCTGGAGTACCATACCCTTCGCAAAAATGGGAGCGTCCTTGGAGAAACCATTTTTGATGATGGAGCGGCCATTTTATATGACCGGACAGAGAGGCGATACCGCTTGATCGCTGTTAAGGCTGGAACCATTTTGGTGGACGAGCGGCTTTGCGCGGACAGACTTCTCGGCCGGATGCGGTTTACCTGTGCCCATGAACTTGGCCATTGGGTCCTTCATCAAAAATTATACTCCGGAACCGGGGATGTGGCAGCCTATGAGGGGAAAACCTCCTCAGACGAAAGCCATGGTCTGATTGAGCGGCAAGCCGATGCACTGGCAACAGCACTGTTAATGCCCATCCCCCAGGTCAAAAAATGCTTTTACCGTTTGCGTTCCGGGAAAGGCAAGGATCTGCTAACTGCGGAAATGGCCCGGATTTTTCAAGTCTCCAAACAGGCTATGCGGATTCGCTTAGAAACTCATAATTTGCTCTGAGCTTGGTATGGGAAGGCCCTCTGTTACAGGAGGGCCGCCATTTCCAACACAGTTCCCCGGTTTTACGATGCGTGTTTTGTTCGCAGTCCAGCGAACGCGGAAGGAGGAAGGATAGCATGAGGAAAGAGAGTGTCACTGTCCAGAAATGCAAGAAACAGATGGCCTCCCTTGGATTTGACAGCCAATTGGCCTACCACAGGGTAAAGTTGATTTTGAAGATCTACCGGGACGTGGTGTGGGTCCTCAGTGAGCGCGCAGAGGAGCTGCACGCATACGCATGGGAACTCGGGAATCGGGACGCTGATGCCGGCCTCTGCTATCTGGAAAACTTTGCCCCAGACATCGACCTCCAGGAATTTGAGGAAAGAGTCTGTTGTGTCATGGAGAGCCGTATGCTGGTGGATGTGATCGACCGGGCCCTGCTCCGGCTGAAACGGTACCCAGACCGCGGAGAACTCTACTATGAGATCCTGACCAAGCAATTCATCTATCGGTTCAACAGTACAGAAAAGGAACTGTTGGACGAGCTGAATATGGAGCGAAGTGTATTTTATGACCGGAAGCGGGAGGCGCTTTTTCTGTTTTCTGTCTGCCTCTTTGGGTATGCTGTTCCTGAACTGCAGAAAGAACTGGAGGCGCCCCGACTATTTCCCGACTGATTCCCGATGAAAAACCGACCTAATCCCTACTCCCTTCCGACTTTGCCTCTGCTATACTCGGTACAGTGGCAGGTATGCGCAAAAATGAATCATTCCAGTCAGTAAGGCCCCAGGCGCCGGGAAAGCGCCTGGGGCCTTACCGCTCCTGTCGCAATATGGCGGCAGGAGTTTGCCGGGGACGCTGAAATACGTCCCCGGCTTTTTTTCTGCCCGGTACCAGGAGGATCGGTGTGGGCTGGGAGGCTTATATCGCCAAGTACCCCTGATTTCAAGATTTTGATTTCCCATCAAAATCTTGAAATTTGGAGGAACGGCAAATGGATGCCAATACAAAATATACCCTTATCGTTTTCAATACCTGTACGCAGAAATACGAAGAAGTCGCAGTGACCGAGGAAGTCTATCGCACTTACTGCAGGACAGGCTGGAATATCAAAGATAATGACCTGAGTTTCTTTGACCATGAGATCCAGTTAAGTGGGATGATCGGCAGTCAGGATGGCGCATACGAAAACTTCCGTGAATTTGTTGACTCTGTAAATACACCAGAGAATATTGTACTTTCCCAGATAGAAAAAGAAGCACTGTACCAAGCAATCTCTGCATTACCAACTAAAAGCCGCAGCTTGGTACAGAGTTTGTTTTTTGAGGGGCTCAGCGAGTATGAATATGCGGATATGCTTGGTGTTTCACGCGCTGCGATACACAAGCGGAAGATGCGGATACTCAGGGTCCTCAAAAAAACTTTGAGAAAATTTAAATTTGGGGGTTGCTAAAATGCGGACTTCTTCCCCTATACAAGCGAGAAGAAAGAGCTTCTCGGTTGTTCCTTGAAAACAGAATACCCGATCATCTGGATACTTTCCTGACGGGGCCCTCTGAACAAGGGCAAGCGACGCTGGAGGATGCGCCAAGACCACCTGTAGATGCACAGCGCAGGGTTGCAGACGAAGACACCCATACTGTTCTGTTCGGTTCTGACAACCAGGCTGACCCACATCTATCAACGACGGCCAAACAAGGTGCAAGCGGGTCCATCCGTCCACAAAACAGCCTGTGGCGGGCTGTTTCGCAACGACTCCGTCAGGGACAATGATACTTCTGCCCAGTCCCAGCCGCAAGCAAGGAGGGCAGCCGGGAGAGATCCTCGCGGGGGTGAGACGCCCATGACGCGGTGAAGCCAGCTGCGGTCCAGATCGGTTGCCCTGTCGCCTGG
>CASEPH010000038.1 GCA_949289625.1 uncultured Clostridia bacterium
CCGGCTCCACACCATCCCCAAGGACGGCACCGTGCTGGATGTGGAGGCCTACGGGCTGCATATCCACGTGGAGCGGATCGAGGACCGGCGGATCGTGGCCGCCACCGTCCGGAAGCTGGCCCCCGCCCCGGAGGAGGAAAACCCCTGACGGTGGATCGGCGGCGGCCTGCCAATGGCCGCTGTCCCCAAAAATCAGCGCCTGCAGGCAAAGCGCCAGGCACCCTCTCGGGGGCCTGGCGCTTTTTCGAAAAGAGCGGGAAGCCTCATGCAGCGCCGCATGGAACGGCAGTGTTTGTATTCGCCTGAAGCAGCGCTGCGTCGATCATCTCGCCGCGGAGCCCTCCAGGGTGTTGTGTACAATATGGCCGTCAATCATCGTCAGGCGGCACAGAGTCTGGTTGCTGAATGGCATCCCGTCAAACACCGCTATATCTGCATCCTTCCCTATCTCCAGTGTGCCGACGCGCCGCTCTATTCCCAGCAATTGTGCTGAATTGAGGGTAACCGCCCGCAAAAGGGTATTAACATCCAGTCCATAGCGCAATAAAACACCGATCTCCATAGGAAGCCACGCTGTCCCTCCAGCTCTGTCTGCCATGAAGCAAAAATGTACGCCAGCTTGATCGAGGAGCTTTGCATTTTCCAGGCGGGAATCCCATAGCTCCTGTTTCGTAGGATCAAGCAAAATAGGGCCCAATACGCACTCCACCTGTTTTTGGGACAAAATATCCGCTACTTTCCAGCCCTCTGTTACATGGTCTAACGCAAAGTTCACATTGAACTCTTCGCATATTCGAATAGCGGTTAAGATATCATCCGCGCGATGGCAGTGAATTCTGAGTTTTGTTTTTCCCTGTATAACAGGCACCAGGCTGTCCAATAAAAAATCCTGTTCTACGGCCCCACCTGCTTCCAGCTTATCTGCGTAGCGGCAGGCTCGATATAATATCTGCCTGAGGGCTGCCGCATTTCCCATTCGTGTCATGGGAAACTTGTGTTTTTCGCCATATACGCGCTTTGGGTTTTCCCCCAAGGCAGCCTTCATTTGTTCCGTTCCCGGGATTATCATCTGATCCGCTGAAATCCCATGCAGCTTAATGCAGGCGCCAAGCCCCCCAATGATATTGCCGGAGCCCGGCGTTGTATATACAGCCGTAATGCCCGCTTTTCGAACTTTGGGGATGCCGGAATCAAACGGGTTTATTCCATCTCGCGCTCTCAGATGCGGCGTTATCGGATCTGTCAACTCATTTTCGTCCGCCGTTGCGGGGAGTACAGGTTCTCCCCATAGCGCCAAATGGCTGTGCGCATCGATCAATCCAGGGGTGATCCAACTGTTGGGGGCAGAAATTATCTCCGTTCCCTTGGGGATGCTCAGCTCTGCACCGCCGATCCCCGCAATCTTTCCATTCGAAATGAGAATCCGTCCGTCGGGAATCGGCGGACCGCTCACAGGGTATACCGTACCTCCGCAAATCGCTTTCATCCTTACCCCTCCGCCGAGTGATATTGACTAAACAGGGCTCCGACCCCGCCCGAATGGAGATAGCAGGCGCCTCCTTGGAAATATCCGCTCCTGGCCAAATCACAAACGCCGTACAGCGCCTTTCCGGTATATACTTTTTCGATCAAGATCCCTTCTGTACGCATAAATTGCAAATTGAATTCCTCTACTTTGGGATCAATTATCCCCCACCCTCCAAATCGATACTCATCTCTTAACGTTGCGGTATCATCTAAACTGCAGGGCATGGGAATCCCGCACAGCTCCTCCAGTTCCCCCAGAAGCTTGACCAGGATTTCTCTCAGCTCGGGCACCGTATGTTCGACTGATATGACCTCTACATGGAAGGGATTCCCCAGCAGCGCCGTACCATAAATAAAACCTGCAGCCAGTCCTCCGTTTCCACCAGGTACGCACACATATCGAATACAGGAGCAAGACGGGTCTGCCGCTATCTGCTCACAGATTTCTGCGGCAGCTTCTACATATCCCAGCGCCCCTATGGCAGTTGATGCGCCATTGAAAATAACATATGGCTTCTGCCCTTTCTGCTCGAAAAGCGCATATAATTCATCAACCGTTTTCGCCCGGCTCTCCTCGTTTACTTCGCCCAAATAATACTCCTCTGCCCCCAAAATATTATTGAGCAGCGCATTCCCGCAGGGCAGCTTCGGTTGCTCGTTGTTATGCACGATCACGCATTTTAAACCCAATCGGCAGCAGGCCGCAGCACAAAGCGCGCATAGATTGGACTGAGTTTGTCCTGAAACTAAAATAGTTTCTTTTCCCTTTGCTGCAGCATCCCCCAACAAATACTCCAAATTCCTAACCTTGTTTCCTCCGATCCCAAGCCCGTTGAGATCATCCCGTTTCACAAACAAAGGACCGCAGTGCAAATTGTTTTGGGTTCGCCGCAGGCTGTGTAAAGGCGTCGGATTCAATGCCAATTGCGCTTTGGGGAAACGGTCCAGCAGCTCCCGCAGTTTTACTGTCGTCAACATTCTCTCCGCCTTTACTCATTTATTTGTGGTCAAGCTTCCCGTCTAACTCCGTCGTTTCCAACGCCGCCGCAAATCGAATACAATCCAGGATATCTTCTTTGCAGATGATCTCATCACGTGAATGAATGTTTCTGGTTGGAATGGTAATAGCCCCCGCTTTAATCCCTCCCCTGACAAGCTGAGCCGTATGGGCATCTGTTCCGCCGTTCTCGCTTACCTCAATCTGATAACGGATATTATTCTCCTCAGCAATATGAGTCAGCAGATCCACCACATATGTGTTAACCACCATGAAGTAATCCATCACTTTAATTCCAGCGCCGCCGCCCAACTTCATATCGGTACGAATGCCCCGCAATTCGTCGCCGGTACACGCCACATCAAATGTCACAAAGAGATCCGGCTCTAAGTCAAACGTCGAAGTCTGCGCGCCAAAGCAACCGATTTCCTCCTGCACGCTAAATACATAGTACATATCGTTGGTATTTTTGATATCCTGGAGAATGCTGTCAATAATGATCATGCAGCCAATTCTATCATCCAGGCACTGCATAATCACGCACTCCTCATTCTCATAATACTCTGAGCGAGTTATGGCAATCTCACCTATGCGCACCTTTTCTCTGACCTTTTCCGGAGAAAGGGTGGCAAAGTCTATATACAGATCATGGTGGGTAATCTTACCCATGTCATCCTTTTTTTCGCAAATAATTACGCCCTGCACTCCGCTTTCCGTTTGAATCCGGGAATCAATCAAGTTATAGGGCTTTATGCTGCCCAATGCGCCAATCCGGCCGAAGCCCTTCTCGTCGATGGTCTTTATCATCAATCCCAATTGATCCATATGGGCGGACAATACCACCCGTTTACCCGGTCCCTTTTTGTGGGCAATCAGATTGCCAAGACAATCCACCCACATTTCATCAACATGCCCGCGAATCTTTTTCTGAATATACTCGACCACCTGTCCCTCGCGGCCGGTCGGCCCATATAACTCACATAATTCCTTAGTCAACTCACTATTAAAGCGCATCATGTATCACTCCTTGCACAAATCAAAGATTGAATGGAAATTTCACTGAGAAACCTGTTCGGACTTTCTCCTATTGGGATGGCCATCTTTTCAGCCGCCAAAGCGATCCAGTTTGAGGCCCGGCGAAATAAATGGGGGGAGGGGTCCTCCCCTCCCCCCTGAAACTACAACTGTCAGGCAGCTTATGCTTACCTGGTCTTACTGCTCAAGAGACGCAAAATAATTATCCAAATGCTCTTTAACTTTTTCGGGACTGGGGATCAAATCGTTATCGTTTTTCAGCATGGTCATGGCTGTATAACACTTGCCGCCGAACCCGTTTTTAACAGCTATAATCTCTTCCTGGTTGATGGAATACAGGATGGCTTTCCGGATATCCAGGTTGCTGGTGATGTGATCTTCATCCAGATTGAACTTCATCTGGACGCATCCATTGACAACGGAGGAAATCAGGCCCAAATTCTCATCGCCCTCGACCACTTCGACCTGATTGACCGGAACGTTCTCCGTCAGATCAATCTCACCGCTGCGCAGCGCGGAGATCGTAGCCTCTGTGTCGGCGATGTACTTCAAAGTAACATACTTAATGGCAGGCGCCATATCGGTTCCGGGCATAAAGGCCGGATTGCGCTCACAAACAGCCTCATAGTCATTGACAGACTTAATGACATAGGGGCCGCTGCACCAAAGAGTGTTTTCCTCTCCAGTCTCTTCTCTCAGGAACTGCGCATCGCCGTAGCGCAAGTCGGAGGTAGGATCATAATTAGCCAGCAGCTCCGCCGTATTAATCGCCTCTACCTGCTTCTTGCTCACAATGCCCGCGCTGTAGTCGCACATGAAATTCAAAATCTGGGGGAACGGGGTATTGGTGGTGATCTTAATCACTTCATATTTGCCACCGGCATTGTCGGCGCTGTTTTTGTCTGTTACGAGCTCGCTAATCGGAGCAGGCAGCCCGGCCTCCAAAATCTCCTTGACGCTCTTCCCGGAAGTAGCGTCTTTTGTATTTTCCAGCTCAGAGATATCCGTTAACGCAACAATGTCCGAAATGCAGGCATAGTTGTCATAAACCTGATTCCCGGGTACAGAATCGGGGGTGCGAAGGCGGTTATAGGTGAAAATAACATCTTCCGCACCGACTTTTTCGCCCGTGTCTACAAGTTCACCATCTTTGGCAGTATAGAACCCAACATTGTCCCGCAGGATAAAATAGAATGTAGAATTGCCCTCTCCGATACTATAGTTATATGAGAGAGCCCCATCCGTTACGATGTTGTCGTTATCGTCCAAATCCACCATCTTGATATTGGTGTTGGCCAAAATTCTATGCGTTCCATCGCAGGTCAGCGGATCAAACTGTCCCAAAATGCGGTCATTGGAGATCAGCAGCGGACGGGTATCCCGGAGGCTTTCATCTACATAGTCCAGCTGGCTCCAGTACAAGTATTTGGACTGGCCAACAGTGACTGTCGACTCGTCAACCGTATTCTTGTTAAACCCATAGATGCTCGTGGTCCGATAAATCGGGGCAAAATAGGCCTTATCCTCAACCACTAAACGCTCCAGCTCAGCGTAGGTCTCCTCATAGTCCTCCGGCAGCTGAGTTGCCCCTAAATCAATCAGGCGATCCACCTCTGGATCATTCACAGGGCTGTCGTTGTCAATTCCCGTGGAATAGAACATAGATCTGCAGCCATAGTCCGGATTCCCCACCAGGACTTTCATGGTCCCCATGTAAATATCATAATTCCGCGCTTCAACCTGTGTAAATAAGCTGCCATAGTCCGGCTGCATACTCAGGGTAACATCAAACCCGGCCTTCTTCAGCTGATCGCGAACAACGTTGGTTTCTTCCTCCAGACTTGTAAGCGACAATAGAGTAATGGGGATCAGTTCATGCTCTGTGCCATTGTCACCAGTAGCGTCATCTCTTGTTTTGACATCGCATCCTGCTAACAATGTCAAAACAAGCGCTAAAGAGAGCACACGCGCCGCAAGTTTTTTCATCCTAGTACCTCCCAATAAGATTTATTTTTTATAGATGCCTCCCGGCATTTATAAACCTACTTTTCCTATATTTCCCGCGCTATTGCGCCTGATATTTTAGGCCGCCGCTCACGATCTCTTCCGCACGATGGCAAGCTACAAAATGCTCCGGCTCCATCTCACGGTAGACCGGTGTATGGGTGTAGCACGCCTCTTTAGCAAAGGGACATCTCTTGGCAAAACGGCACCCCTCGCCCGGATTGATGGGTGAGGAAAGTTCCCCACGCAAGATAATTCTCTGCCGTTTTACTCTCACGTTAACAGACGGAATGGCGCTGAGGAGGGCAATCGTATAAGGGTGCAGAGGATTCTGAAAAAGTCCCTTTTTCGGCGCCTTCTCGATTACCTGGCCCAAATACATGACCATTACGTTATCTGAGATATGTTTTACCACGGACAGATCATGGGAAATGAACAGATAGGTCAACCCCAGCTGTTCCTGAAGCTCTATCATCAGATTCAAAATTTGAGCCTGCACAGAGACATCCAGCGCGGAAACCGGCTCGTCGCAGACGATAAATTGCGGGTTGATCGCCAACGCGCGAGCAATCACAATCCGTTGACGCCGACCGCCATCAAATTCATGCGGATAAAGATTATAGGCACGCTTCGGCAGCCCTACCATTTCCATCAAGGCTTCTATCCGCTGCCGCCGGTCCGCAGCCGTTTTATACACCTTGTGGAGCAGCAGCGGCTCCTCAATAATCTGCGCGACCGTGAGCCGCGGATCCAATGACGCATACGGATCTTGGAAAATGATCTGCATTTCACGGCGCATGGGGATCATCTCTTTGGGGGTAAACGTGCTGAGATCCATTCCGCGGAAAATAATATCTCCTGATGTCGCCTTGTGCAGGCCAAGAAGAACGCGCCCTAACGTTGATTTGCCGCAGCCACTCTCACCAACCACGCCAAGCGTTTCTCCTTGGCGAATGGAGAACGACACATCGTCAACCGCATGTAATTGACCTTTAGGCACATCAAAATATTTCTTCAGATGGCTTACCGTGAGTAAATTATCCAACGCCGCTTCCTCCTCACTCAAAGTCCAGCCAGCATTTATACTGATGTGTCTCCCCTTTCATGGGCGGAGACTGCTCACAGCATTTATCCTGACAGTACTTACACCGGGGATGAAAATAACAACCTGCTGGAAGTGCTGTAGAATTTGGCGCTAACCCCGGAATTGGCACCAGATGATCATCATCGACATCCATCTTGGGGATCGACTCAAATAGTCCGCGGGTATACGGGTGTTTCGGGTTAGTATACACATCCCAAACGCTTCCGTACTCTACGATTTCACCCGCATACATAATGGCAACCTCGTCGCATGTTTCCGCTACAACACCCAAATCGTGCGTAATCAAAATCATCGACATATCGTTTTCATGGATCAAATTGCGAATAATTTCCAGCACCTGGGCCTGGATGGTGACATCCAGGGCAGTTGTCGGCTCATCCGCGATCAAAATCTCCGGGCTGCAAAGAAGCGCCATCGCAATGATCGCCCGTTGCTTCATTCCGCCGGAAAACTGATGCGGGTAATCATTGATCCGGTCACGCGTTACCCCCACTTTCTCCAGCATTTCCACAACGACCTTCATGGCGTCCTTTTTCTTCAGCTTCTTGTGCTTCATCACAGACTCAGCCAACTGCTGGCCTATGGTCATGATAGGATTCAGCGCCGTCATGGGATCCTGGAATATCATCGAAATGCCGTTGCCACGCATCTCCTGATTTTCCTTATCGGAGTTATAAATCAGGTTCTTTCCCTTGAATAAGATTTCACCGTCCAGGATGATGCCGGGCGGATCCGGGATCAGCTGCATAATAGACAGTGCCACTGTCGTCTTCCCGGCTCCGGTTTCTCCCACAAGGCCCAAAACGCTGCCAGCTTTCAAATGGAGGTTTATGCCATTAACTGCCTGGACATCGTCTGTATCCGTGACATAGTGAACACACAAATTTTTAATTTCTAACAGATTCTGTTCCATAGCTGCATTTCACCTCATTTCAGCTTGGGATCCAAGGCATCTCGTAAGCCGTCACCAAAAAAGTTGAAAGAAAGGACCAGAATAATAATCGCCAGCCCGGGGAAGATTGCCAAATGCGGGTTTGTCTCTAGATACTGACTGCCGATATTTAAAATATTTCCCCATTCAGGGATATACGGCTCCACGCCGATCCCCAGATAGCTCAAACTGCTGGTAGACAGGACGGCAGAACCAATCCCCAAAGTGGCGCGAACAATTACCGGCGCCAGGGAATTCGGAATAATATGCCGGAAAATAATCTTCCAATCGCTGGCCCCACAGGAACGCGCCGCCTCTACAAACTCAGCGTTGGCCAGCCCCATGACTGTCGCCCGGACGGTTCGGGCATATACGGCGATCATTCCTATGCTCAGGGCCAGGATTAGGTTCACCGTATTTGCTCCAAATGCCGCAATAATGGCAATCGCCAATAAGATATCCGGAACCGCATACTGCACATCGAGTATGCGCATAATAATATTATCTGTCCGTTTACCAAAGAAGCCGGCCGCAGCTCCGAGAATCCCTCCGACCAACATGGGGAGCGCTGTCACACACAAGCCAACCGAAAGCGAAATTCTCGCGCCGAAAATAATGCGCGTAAACACACATCGTCCGTAGTTGTCTGTCCCAAACGGATATTCAAGCGACATCGGCTGCAAGATCGCGCTGTAGTCATTATCAACTGCGATATCGTAATCAAATGTCAGCGTACTGCAAATGGACAGGGAAAACAAAAACACTACCACCAGCATTCCCACGACCGCCATGTTATTGCGGAACAAGCGGTCCCATATGTCAATCCATTCTATCGATCTCTCTTGCCCCTGGTGGCGGTAATGAGCAATGATAAGCAGCCCGGCCAGCAGCGCAAAGCCATTCCCGCTAATTGCAGAAACAATCAGCAGCGCGGCTACTGGCAGCAACTTTTTATCAACCTTCCCCTCTCTTTCCCAGATATGGATCAGGACGATCGCAAACAAATAGAAGATGACAAAAATAACAAGGAGCGTCATCCCCAGCAAAAAATGATTTGCCACAAAATCTTTGAAAAGATTTAGGGAACTGACCAGGATAATCAAGAAGCTTGTAATAGCCGCATAAACGGTCATGATGTATTCAAGCGGCCGCTCCTTCTTTATCAAGACGAAGCCGGACACTATCGCGAAAACATTGCCAGTCAACCCAAACGCCCACAAAAGAATCGCCATTAAACGCATGGGTCTCGTGATAGGCTTAGACGCCAGCAAAGCACTTCTGAGCCAGCCCAGGATTAAAATTTGAATAATTCCCTCCGCCAAAAACGTCGCTGATAAAATCAGCAGTACCGGAGTTACTTCTCCGGTGATGAAGTTGAAGCCGGACAGGGCAAATATAAGGGCAAGCGCCAATGTTACGCCGGAGGAAAACGTCAAATTCTTGTATTCTTGGGACTTCCTCAATTTTCTATTTTTGAGCTTTTTTAAATAATCCCGCTTTCTCTTGTTCTCATCCATAGCTTAGCCCTCTTAATAGTTTTTTAAGGAAGATTTGATTCTCGGATCCAGGAATGCGTAAAGAATATCAACAAAAAGATTGACAATGCTGACAGAAATTGCAACGTAGGCCACCCCCGCAAGCACGACGGGAATATCCGGGATAAATTGTTTATCAACAATGTACTTTCCAAGCCCGTTGACATTAAAAACTTTTTCCGTTGCCGCAGAACCACCCAGGATCCCGCCGAACTGAAGTCCAATGACCGTAACGATGGGGATCATGGCATTGCCCAAAATGTGGCGGAACACTACCTGTCTCTCACTGAGCCCTTTCGCTCTGGCTGTAAGGATATAATCTTGATTTTTAACTTCCAGCATAGAGGATCGAGTCATTCTGGCTATCGACGCTGACAATGTCGCTCCAAGCACGAGTGCGGGCATAAGAAGAGTAAGCGGATTTGACACATCATACATTGCAGGCAGCCAGCCCAGGCGTATAGAAAAGTTCAAAATCAAAATCAAGCCTAACCAGAAAGACGGAACAGACAGGCCTAAAAGCGCAAGCAGCATAAAAATGTAATCAAACGCGGAGTACTGCTTCATCGACGAGATAATACCCGTGGGAATGGCAATGATAATGGAGATCATTGTGGCCGCAAGGGACAGCCGCAGTGTAATTGGGAACCGACGCCCAATCGACGACACGATATCTTCGTTTCCAACATAAGAAATTCCGAGATCGAGTGTAAAGATATCCTTAATGGTGCGCCCCAATTGCACAAGATAGGGCTGATCTAAGCCATACAGTCTCTCAAATTCCGCCACTTTCTCCGGGGTTGCGTTCTCCCCCAAAATATTTCTCGCAGGGTCCATCGGAGAGAGGTACAAAATCGTAAATACCAGCGTAATCACGCCCACTATAACGAAAATCATCATAAAGAGGCGCTCACAAATGTACTTGGCATAGGGTATGGAGAAAATCCAGATCAGGATATACATCGGGAAAGACGTCACCAGCGAAAATACGAAAAAGGGTCGGCTATCCAGCAGCTCCAAATAGCTGCTTAAAAAGTCAGGCGGACGGATGCCGTCTTTCCGCATCAGCCGAGCCAATTCTTCATCTACCGCCTGCTGATACTTCCCCGCAGCTATTTTTTCCGCACGGCTGCGCAATTGCGCATCCGACCATTTTTCATGCAAAAATTCCGCCTTTGCTTTTTCAGATGCCAAGGCGCGCTCCAGCAATTTGTCCAAAAGGCCCTTGGCTTTTAATTCAGCCTCAACCTCGCTCTTAAGCTGATGGTACGCTGTAGCACTGGAAAAGAAAATGTGTTTTATGGCTACTGCCAGAGCGTTCGGCAGCCCCAGGACAATCAAAAACAGTCGATACATGGGGCGCTGATACATTTTCTTTACATACGTCTTGATACGGGTCCGCACAGGATTTTCCCGCGGGCTGATTATTTCTCCCATTTTGTCACCTCAAAATCAAGTGCTAAATCCACTGCTATGGTACACGGCCGGCAGGCCCTCCATGGTCTCCATTATGCTGTCAACATCCTGCATCATCGTATGTAACAGCTGCCGTGCATACGTCAAATCAGTTTTGGAAATCCGCCCCTGTTCTTCCGGGACATCTATGCCGCCAATCACGACTCCGCAATGGCCATACTGCGCATGAGAAAGCCCCGTAACCGTCAGCTCTTCCAGTTCATATTGATACGGGATATTTCCGCTACGGCATATCTTTCGAATGATATCCAGCAGGCGCGCGTCCGTTGACGCATACCGCTCTCGCAATTTTATCGCCGGACCATTCTCCCGTTGGACCGCCACGCCTGTCACTTCCTGTTTGTCCACAGGGGCACTGCCTACTCTAACGGCCAAGGTGCAGTCTGTCTCGTTTGCCATCAACTCTGCTACCTTGGGATTATGACCTTCTTGCGCGAGGAAAACAAAAGTGACTTCTCTCTCAACCGAAGGCATATTCTGCAATAGCTCCATCAGCAGCCAAGCACCGACGCGATCACTTAAGGCGCCGCAGTATATATTCCCCTCATCCTGGCTCCAGCTAGGACGTTGGGTGAGCTTAATTCCCGTTTCAATATTCTTTTCTTCCTTCAATTGCAGCGTCCCGTTCTCAAATCGGACCTGCGCAGACGCCTCTTTTCCGTCTCCGACTTCCAAATCCGCTAAAGTTTCGGGAGCCTTTTGGGTCCCCACCGCCCGCAGTTTCCATGAACCGTCAGAACATTTGCCCTCCACCAACAGGGTCGGCTGGGAAAGACTTGCAAATATCAAAAAGCCCGGCTTTTTCCCCTCTTTCTGAACAATTAGGCTGCCCACAGGATCCAATTTTACCGAAAACCCCTGCGGTATCTTCTCTCGGATCAACTCAATTGCTCTATACTCATCACCCAATGGAGCGGGACATAAACACAACTGGGCTAAACTCTGCAGATCCAATCTATATTCCCCCTTACGTATGCTCCGCAATGAGTCTCATCATCGCAATCGTATCCGCTAAATCGCTTTTATTCACCACACCAGCTGCAGACGAAGGGTGCCTGCAAGGAACCAACAGCGATATTGGCACCGCGCCAGTGCTGCACAAGGTCGCCGCGCCGGCCAAAGCGACCTCTTCATTAAATAAAATGGGGCGATGGTGAATTCCAGCGGCTTCTGCCATATCGCACAATTTGTTCACTAAATCGCGAGAATACGCAATTCCCGCATCCATCTGCGAAATGCACACCCCTTGGCCGAGCTCAACACAGCCCTCCCCCCACACGCTTCCGGGACAGTCTGCCGACGCCACCGTTCCAACCGAAATCACAAAATCTGGCTCTTGTGTATAAACAGCCACTTCAATTCCCCGCAGCCCGACTTCATACATCGTCGTAAACGCTACGTCAAATGACATCTTTGGAGGATCCCGAAGTAATTCCAGCAGCGCATAGCATCCTACGCGGCTTTTCATCGCCTTTCCTTTATACTTGTCGTCGCCAAAATTCAGAAAAGGGCTGTCAAACACCGCGTAATCGCCGATCCGGACCTTTTGAAGCGCCTCTTCACGACTACTGACGCCAATATCGATATGCTGATGCGTTGCCGACGCATTCTTACATTCCTGGCTGATCTTCATCATATGATACGGCGCAAACCCCACGACCCCTTTAACCTCGCGTCCAATACAGACCGTTCTTCCAGAAAGCTGCCGCGGGACGCCAATACTCCCGATCGTTTTGAAGCGCAAAAAGCCGTCTTCCGTAATATCGTAGATCATAATGGCTGGCTCATCCATATGGGCAACCCAAAGAAGTTTTGAAGCCGGCCTCTCCCCATCATGATGGACAATGACATTGCCGATACTGTCCACCTGATAGGAATATCCCATATTGATCAGTTCATCAATAATTCTTTGGCGAACTTCCTGCTCATCGCCAGGGGCACCGCTGCATTCACACAACTCTTTTAATAACACAACAAGCCCTCCCAATTTTCCTGATCTATTGCAGAAATCATATGGGCCACAGCCTTGCCAATGCCCTCGATATCCCGAACGCTGCCAACTTCTACCCCCGTGTGCATATATCGAAGCGGGATCGAAATCAACAAAACCGGAACGCCGTCCCGATTCGTCTGAATACTCTCCGCGTCCGTTCCGCTAGCCGCAGGCGTTGGCTCCAATTGATAGGTAATATCAAACTTTTCGCAGATTTCCACAAATTTCTTGACCAATCCGGGATGAAATCTCCCACCGATAGCCAATGCAGGGCCGCCCCCTACCGTCAGCATTTCATTCCGGGGCAGGTCTGCCGCCCATCCATGGCCGACGTCAAAAGCGAACGCTATGTCTGGATGGATTTGATAGGTCGCAATCTGCCCCCCTAATCCCGGTCCCTCCTCCTGCACCGCAGCCGCATAATAAATCGTACTCGTATGCGGCAGCTTCTCCAACTCCGCCGCTGCCGCCAACATAACCGCCACTCCCGCCTTATCGTCCAGTCCGCGGGCGCAGATCACATCGTCATTCATCATAAAAGGCTCCCGCCGAAGCAATGCCACATCACCCGGCTGAACCAAATCCCGAAGCGTCTCCTCGGGCATTCCAGTATCGATATACAGCCAATCCGTTCTCAGGTTGACAATATCTTTCTCCGGCTGCGGTCGATCCTGGCGGGCACATATAACCCCCGGAATTTGCCGCTTTCCGTAAATAACAACATCCTGAAATTCCAAAAACAGCGTATTATAGTAACCAATTGGAGAAAAGCGCAAAAAGCCCCCCGGCAGCACCTCTGTAATCATAAAGCCCAATTCGTCTACATGAGCTTCCAACATGACGCTGCGGGGAGCCGTTCCTCTCTTCTTGAAAATATAGCTGCCGCGGTTATCTCTTTCATATGTATCTGAAAAAGGCGCAAAGTAGCCCGGCAAAAATTCCGGCGTCATCTGCTCAAATCCAGAAACAAACGGTTTACTGCAATACTGCAGCAAGAAGTCTTTCACCAAATTAATCCCCCCACTTTACACACGTCTCGTAACAGCATCGCCGCGCAAAACCTCTCGCGCCACACCACTCCGCAACAACGCAAAAATTGACTAAGAATTCACCAGTCTTCTTTTCTTCTTTTGACTATTTTTCTTTTTGATTATACATGATACCTGTAGGCATGTCAACCCTGTATGTTACTATTTTTCATTCTATGTGCAGTTCAGTTTTACTTTTCTCTGTTTTTGTGAAAAATTTTCGTGGTTTTTTATCATAAAATCTTGTCGCATTAATTTTTTTGATTTTAGTGAAGAATTTGACATTTCCGATTTCAAATGTTATAAATAGTTTAAATGCAATGCCTTTGCATCTGCCTGGAATTATTTTGGGAGAGCATATTTCGTTTTTTGCCCAAAAATACATAGGGGGTAATCACATGGAATCATCAGTCGGGTTAACTTTAACAGAAACGGATCGGTGTATTCTCGAATCCTATATCCCAGTCGTTCAGGGTCTCTCCCAATACCTTGGATCTGGATATGAGATCGTTCTGCACTCTCTTGAGAATTTGAACAACTCTGTTATTTGCATCATGAACGGCCATTATACCGGCAGGAACGTGGGCTCTCCCGTTACTGATTTTGCGCTTGAAATGTTGGAGCGAATACAAGCAAAAAAGGAAAACCCATATATCACTTATTTCACCGAGAACAAAAATCGAGAGCCTACTCGCTCCTCTACGATTGCCATTTATGGGGAAAACCATCGCATTATAGGCTTAATTTGCATTAACTTCTATCTAAACCTTCCCTTGGCCACGTTTGTGAGGGAAAATTACAGCACGGAAAATACCAGCTTCTTTTCTGAAACTTTTGCAGAAAATTCTCGTGAGATCATTGAAAATCAGGTCGCAAAAATCCGGGATGACGTATTTTCTGACAAATCAATTCCGTTGAACAATAAAAATCGGGAAATTATCTCCCGATTACATCGATGCGGAGTGTTCTCTCTGAAAGATTCTGTTGTACTCGTAGCAGAACTTCTCTCCATCTCGAAAAATACGGTTTATCTCCATTTGCGCAACGTCGTATAGGTTTCCCCCGGCGGCGCCGCTACAGCGGCGCTCGTCCCTTAACCTCCTTTTCAAATGATGATTGATCCAGCTTTTGCGGGTAACTTCTCCGATCCGCTATAGTTACCCAGCGAAAAGTCCCGGCACCGCCATGTGGCGCCGGGACTTTTTTATTTCCCGGCTCCCCTTACAACAGCCGTGACACCGGGCAGGACAGCTCCCGCCGCGGCTCCCGGAGGCGGACAAAGCCGGCGCCGCTGCCCCCTGGAAATTCGGGGAATTCCCTTGACATATCTGGCGGGCGCTCTATAATAATGATATGTCAAGTTTGATATATCAATTTTGAAATGGGGATTGGTATGGATCGGACGTTTCACATGCTGCTCTACCGGGCGTTTCACGCCCAGCGCAGCTATCTGCGCCCGGCGCTGAACGCGCTGGGACTTGGCCCCGGGCAGCCCAAGCTCCTGGGCCGCCTGGAGCGCCAGGGGGCCAGCCGCCAGAAACAGCTGGCGGACTATTTCGAGATCGACCCCGCGGCGGTCTCCCGGATGCTGGAGGCGCTGGAGCGGAGCGGCTTTGTGCGCCGGCGGCCGGAGACCGCCGGCGGGAGAAGAGACCTGGTGGAGATCACAGAGGCCGGCAGCCGGGCCTATGCGGCGTGGCGCCTCTCCTGCCAGGAGATGGAGGCGCGGATGCTGCGGGACTTTACGCAGGAGGAGCGGGACCGCTTCGCCGACTATCTCACCCGGGCCCGCCAGAACCTCCGGGCGGACCAGGAGGGGCGCGTATGGGAGAGCTGAGGCGCCTGCTGGGCTACCTGGGGCCCTACAAAAAAGACATGATCATCGGCGGCCTGCTGGTGATCGTGGAGACCAGCTTTGAGCTGATCATCCCTCTGCTGATGGCCGACCTGATCGATGTCGGGGTCGAAAACCGCGACGTGGCCTACATCTTCCACAAAGGATTGCAGATGGCGGCCTGCGCCCTGCTGTCCATGATCACCGGACTGCTCTACGCCCGCTTCGCCGCCCGGGCGGCCTATGGCTGGGGAGCCCGGATTCGGGAGGCCCAGTTTGAGCGGGTACAGAAATTTGCCTTCGCCAACCTGGACCACTTTGACGGCGCCTCCCTGGTGACCCGGATGACCACGGACGTCACGGTGCTCCAGAACGCCGTCAACGGCGGCTTCCGCCACCTGATGCGGGGCCCGATCCTGCTGGTGCTGGGCATCGCCCTCTCCTTCCGCATGAATGCCCGGCTGGCGCTGGTATTCATCGTGGCCACGCCGGTGCTGGGGCTCATCCTGTTCTCCATCGTCCGGAAGATCGCCCCCATGTACGGCCGCCTCCAGCGGGCTGTGGACCGGCTGAACAACACCGTGCAGGAGGGCCTCGCCGCCATCCGGGCGGTGAAAGCCTTTGTGCGGGAGGGATACCAGGAGGAAAAATTCCGGGAGGTCAATCAGGTGCTGATGAACACCAGCCAGCGGACCTTCCACTTCGCCGTGATGAACAGGCCCTGTCTCTACCTGGTCATGTACACCTCCATCGTGGTCATCATGTGGTGGGGCGGGAACATGATCCTGCAGTCCACCCTCCAGGTGGGGGATCTGACGGGCTTCCTGAGCTATACGCTCCAGGTGCTGAACTCCATCGCCATGATTTCCGACGTGTTCCTGCTGCTGACCCGGTCCCTGGCCAGCATCCACCGGATCAGCGAGGTGCTGGACGAAACCATCGTCCTCACCTCCCCGGCGGACGCCGCGGAGACGGTGGCGGACGGCAGCATCGACTTTGAGAACGTCTCCTTCAAGTACCGGGCCAAGGCCAGGGAGTACGCCCTGGCCAATGTGACCTTCCACATCCGGTCGGGACAGTCCGTGGGGATCCTGGGGGGCACCGGCTCCGCCAAGAGCACTCTGGTGCAGCTGATCCCCCGCCTGTATGACGCCACGGAGGGGACGGTCCGGGTGGGGGGACGGGATGTGCGGGACTACGATCTGCGGGCCCTGCGGGACGCGGTGGGGATCGTGCTGCAGAAAAACGTCCTCTTCTCCGGCACCGTGCGGGAGAACCTCCTCTGGGGGGACCCGGAGGCGAACGACGAGACCCTCTGGGCCGCCTGCCGGGCCGCCTGCGCCGCCGAGTTCCTGGAGCGGATGCCGAAGGGGCTGGACACGGATCTGGGCCAGGGGGGCGTCAACGTCTCCGGCGGGCAGAAGCAGCGGCTGTGCATCGCCCGGACCCTGCTGAAGCGGCCCAAAATCCTGATCTTTGACGACTCCACCAGCGCGGTAGATACCGCCACGGAGGCGAAGATCCGCGCCGCCCTGGCCCGGCTCACCGATGTGACCAAAATCGTCATCGCCCAGCGGGTGACCTCGGTCATGAGCCTGGATCAGATCATCATTCTGGAGGACGGCCGGGTCCACGCCGTCGGGACCCACCGGGAGCTGCTGGCCAGCGACCCGATCTATCAGGAGATCTACACCTCGCAGATGAAAGGAGGGAGCGCCGATGCCAGCGCGGCAGATTAGCGCCAAGAAGCCAAAGCGCCTGGGCTACACCGTGAAGCGTCTGCTGTCCTACATGGGGCGCTACCGCTTCCTGCTCCTGGCGGTGGCGGTGCTGGTGACAGCCAGCGCCTCCGCCAACCTGCTGGGGACCTACATGATCCGCCCCGTGGTCAACAGCCTGACCGGCGGCGATGTGGGGACCCTGCTGCGGGCCGTGCTGCTGACGGCGGCCATCTACGTGGTGGGAGTGATCTGCTCCTTCGGCTACACCCAGGCCATGGTCAAAGCGGCGCAGAAGGTCCTCTTTGACATCCGTCAGGACCTGTACGCCCATCTGCAGACCCTGCCCCTGAAATTTTTCGACACCCGGCGCCACGGCGACGTGATGAGCTACTTCACCAACGACGTGGACACCATCTCCGAGGCGCTCAACAACTGCTTTGCCATGCTGATCCAGAGCGTGATCCGGCTGGTCGGGACACTGACCCTGCTGTTCATCCTCAACTGGCGGCTCTCGCTGATCGTACTGGTCTGCTATCTGGTCATGTTTTTCTACATCCGCTTCAGCAGCCGGCACAGCAAGGCCTACTACCGGCAGCAGCAGGCCTGTCTGGGGGATCTGGACGGCTATATCCAGGAGATGGTGACGGGCCAGAAGGTGGTAAAGGTGTTCAACCACGAGGAGGCGAACCTGCGGGCGTTCCGGGAGAAAAACGAGGCCCTGCGCAGGGCCGGCACCGGCGCCCAGACCTACGCCGGCACCATGATTCCGGCGGTGGTCACCATCTCCTACGTCAACTACGCCATCGTGGCGGTGCTGGGCGGCTTGATGGTGCTGCGGGGCACGGCGGAGCTGGCCAGCCTGGCCAGCTATCTGGTCTTCGTGCGGCAGTCCGCCGCCCCCATCAACCAGATGACCCAGCAGGGGAACTTCCTGCTGGCGGCCCTGGCTGGGGCGGAGCGGGTCTTTGAGGCCATGGACAGGGCGCCGGAGACGGACGACGGGCGGATCGAGCTGGTCAACGTCCGGCAAGAGGGGGACCGGCTGGTCCCCTGCCGGGAGAAGACCGACGCCTGGGCCTGGCGGCGGGAGGACAGCGCTCTGACGCCTCTCAGGGGCGACGTCCGCTTTCAGGGGGTCACCTTCGGCTACGAGCCCGGCCACCCGGTGCTGCGGGAGATCAGCCTGTACGCCAAGCCGGGGCAGAAGATCGCCTTTGTGGGCTCCACCGGCGCCGGCAAGACCACCATCACCAACCTGATCAACCGGTTTTACGACGTCCAGGGCGGCAGCGTGGTCTACGACGGGATCGACGTCCGGGAGATTCGGAAATCCTCCCTCCGCCGCTCCCTGGGCATTGTGCTCCAGGACACCCATCTCTTCACCGGCACCATCGCCGACAACATTCGATTCGGCAAGCTGGACGCCACCGACGAGGAGATTCGGCGGGCCGCGAGGATCGCCAACGCGGACTCCTTCATCCGCCGTCTGCCGGAGGGCTATGAGACCATGGTCACCTCCGACGGCGCCAATCTCTCCCAGGGGCAGCGGCAGCTGCTGGCCATCGCCCGGGCGGCGGTGGCGGACCCGCCGGTGCTCATCCTGGACGAGGCCACCAGCTCCATCGACACCCGCACCGAGGCCCTCATCGAGCGCGGCATGGACCAGCTGATGGAGGGGCGCACGGTGTTCGTCATCGCGCACCGCCTCTCCACCGTCCGCAACGCCGACGCCATCATGGTGCTGGAGGAGGGGAAGATCGTGGAGCGGGGCGACCATCAGGCGCTGCTGGACCAGCGGGGAATTTACTACCGCCTCTACCACGGCATGTTCGAGCTGAGCTGAGGCGCGGGCAATTTCCCCCACATTTTGCCCAGAAAGGGTTGCGCGCCGGCGCGCAACAGGGGACCGGTACACCCGGAGGGTGTACCGGTTTTTTTGTCCCCGCCCGGCGGGGTTCTTCCTGGCAGTCCCTGCCGGAGGACGGCCTCCGGCGGCCTACTTTTGCCGCTGAGCAAAAGTAGGCAAAAGTCAGCTTGAAACCTACGGTTTCAAGACTTCCCTTCCCTGGCGTTGAAGAGGTCTCCAATTCTCTGACGGAGGATTGGGTAATTATCGCCCAAGTCCGGTCTCTGCATCCTCCTCTTCCCGCCCCACAGGGGGCATCCCGCGGCGAAAGAGTAGGAGACAGCACTCCTACCGCCCGCCGCGGGAGCCCCTAGCGGAGCGGAAGGGGCGGGTCCGTTGCGCCGGCAATTCCTGACCTCGGCGACAAGCGCCCATTCCAAAATAGGAGCCAGGCGCTTCCGGACTTTGTCAGAAAAAAGGGAGTTCTTAGAACCGCAGGTTCTAAGCCAATTTTTGGTGACTTTTGTTTGGCGACAAAAGTCACCCGCGCCGGGGCGCGGAACTGCCCCCCACAAAGTCTTTCGACTTTGTGGGGACCCCCGGGCACGGAGCGGCCCACCGTCGGGCCAAGCCGGCTCCCGGCGGGGAGAGCCGCGGGCCGCTTTCGGGGCCGCGGAGGCAGAAAAGCCGGTCGAAAATGATGACAAAAAGGAGA
>CASEPH010000039.1 GCA_949289625.1 uncultured Clostridia bacterium
CATGGTGACGATCTCCTCACAGACCGCCAATCCGATGCCGCTGCCCCTGGCCTTGGAGGAACCCTTATAAAACTTTTTCTTCACCAGAGGCAGTTCCTCCTCCGGAATACCGGGACCAAAGTCCCGGATAGTGACCGTCACCTCGCCGCCGTTTCGATGAATGGCGCAGGCGATCTTTTCTCCTTCGCCGCCATACTTGGCCGCATTGTCCAGAATGTTGAGGAACACCTGCTTCATCCGTTCCGGATCGCAGCTGATTTCCGGAATATCCTCGTCGTTTTCCTCATAAACCAGCTCAATTCCCTCCTGGTGGAGCCGGTTACCGTACATGAAAATGGTGTCCTCAAATACGCTGCGGAGATCCGCGATCTCCACATTCAGCTTGAACCGCCCATCCTGGATCCGGCTGAATTCCAGCAGTTCCTCCACCAGAGAGGTCAGCCGCTTTGTCTCCTTGAGCATGGTGACAATGCCCCGTCTGGTCTCCACCGGGTCCATCTGATCGCTGGTAAGTAGCGTCTCTCCCCAACCGGAAATTGCCGTCAACGGCGTTCGCAGCTCGTGGGATACGGAGGAGAGAAACTCCGACTGCATTTTTTCCGTCTGTGAGATCTGCAAGGACAGGTTGTTGATGGCTCTGGCCAACTCCCCGATCTCATCGTTGCCGTCGGCAAACTTCTTTTGCAGCTGAACGCCGTAGCCTCCTGCAGCAATCCGTTTGGTGGTCTCCGTGATCTCCTCCACCGGCGTCACAATGGAATGGATAAAGTACATGCCGGTGATCCAGATCAGCAGGATGATGACCACCGCCAGCAGTACCGCGCAGCCCACCAAAATGAGGATCTGCCGGTCTGCCACCCGGAGACTGGTCACATAGCGGAGAACGCCCACCACCTCGCCGCCAGAATAGGCCACCGGACCGGATACTGCCATGATCCGTTCCCCAGTGCTGGGATCCTTCCCGGTATAAACCGAGATCTCCATATTTTCAATGGCCCCTTCAATGTCATCGGTCTGGGGCCGGGTACCTGCTGCCAGGCCGAAGGAGGAGCTGATGATCTCCCCCTCACCGTTCAAAAATTCCAGTTCCAGATTATTTTTCTCGTCAAAGTCCTGGGTGAACCGGAAGATACTGTTGTAAAATTCCTCTTCCGAGGCAGAAACATAGTTTTCAAAAAAATCTGCAGTGGTCTTGAGCTTGGCCTCCAGGCCGCTCTGCATCATATTATAGTAAAAACCGGAGATGGCCAATGCCGCAGCGGACACCGCCACCACCACAAACAGCACCATAATACTGACGTTATTCACCAGCCATCGGTGCCGGATACCGGAAATTTTTTTCATGGATTCAGACGCCCCACTTGTAGCCGTAACCCCAGACAGTGGTGATGTAGACAGGGTTGGAGGTATCGTCCTCGATCTTGATCCGCAGACGACGGATATTCACATCCACGATCTTCAGTTCTCCATCGTAGTCTCTGCCCCAAACTGCCGCCAAAATATCCTCCCGGGACAGCGCCCGGCCAGGGTTTTGCATAAACAGCTTCACAATGGAATATTCCACCTGGGTGAGTTTGATCTTTTCGCCGCCCTTTTCCAGGGTGCGGTTCCGGGTATTGAGCACAAAGGGGCCTTGCCGGATCTCCTCTGTAGAGGCGTTGGTCTCTCCGCCGATGCGACGGTACAAGGCGTCCACCCGGGCCAGCAGTTCCGCCGGGGAAAAGGGCTTAGTCACATAGTCGTCCGCCCCGGTCATAAGACCCGTGACCTTGTCCATCTCCTGAGTTCTGGCGGTAAGCATAATAATGCCAATGGCCTTATTGGTGGCACGCACCGTACGGCACACCTCAAAGCCGTCCATGCCCGGCAGATTGATGTCAAAGATGGCCACACCGGTGTCCGGATTCCGCCGGAGCTGCTCCAAGGCTTCCTCTCCGGTACCGGCCTCCATAACATCATAGCCAGCCCGACGGAGATTGATGACCACAAAACTCCGAATACTGACCTCATCTTCCAGAATCAATACTTTTTTCATGGTATTTTCCCTTCTATTTCATCAGTTTTGTTCGGCTGACGTTTCCTCGCTCCAGCCTGTGCGGGTATAGTGAAACAGTTCCGACACCTGTGCCATGGTCACCGTGCCCTCCCAGGGTTCCGCGGCAGCCAGTGTCACAGCAAATATGGTCTCGCTGTCATTGAGTAAAATGGTCAGGCTGTGTTCCTGGGCATAGGTCTGCCGTTCCGTCCCCTGCAGCGTATAGATCGTCATGATTTCCTGGGGGGATTCCTCATCTTCCAGCCTGTAAAAGCTCACAGTACTGACTGTGGTGGTCTCATCAGCTGCCTTGATGGTCAAGCCCTCGTTCCAGGCCTCTGGAATCACAAAGTACCAGTTCTCGCTGAAATTCTCAAAGGTGGTGAACTCTCTTTCACAGCTGCCGTCGGCCTCCAGCCCGTACCAATCGATGACCCATTGGGCGGAGCTACCGTCGTCAAAGGCCGCAAGCTGCCGGGTCTGGGGAATCTCCAAGAGGCCGTCCCCATCGAGGTCGTCCGGGTAGACATAGTAGCTGTGGATTGCCAGAGACGTCAGGATCTCCTGCTGGGGAGAGATGGCCACAAGTCCCGATTCATCCGCGGTAAATACATCCAGCAGCAATTGCCCCTCTGTGCCCACACCAGAAAAGATGATACCGGAGCAATCCGACGACAATTTTCCCTGTTGGACCTGCCGGAGGCTGGCATAGGAGAATCCCAGCCGCTGCTCTCCGATCCGCTGCAGTTCCCCTTCCCGGTAATCATAGCATTCCACCGTGGCCAGACTGTCCGAGCCGCTGCCTGAGATACAGAACACCTCCTGCAGTCCATCGCCGTCCAGATCGGAAAGCTCATACTGACTGCATCCTGCGGTAAGCATGGAGGTGGCCTCCCCTGCAGAATACCGATAGACCTGCAGGGCCTGGGAAACAGATTCACTGACCTGATAGGTGACGATCAGCTCCAGATCTCCCTGTCCATCCAGATCCGCATATTCCACCGACGCAACGGCAGAGCCCGCCCCATCAATCACAACCGCCGGAGAATAGGCATCTCCATTTTTGGAAAAAATGTAGATCTTGACCTCACCATGATCCGAGGTGCGCAAAAACACCACAGCTTCATCCACACCGTCCCCATCTAGGTCTGTCATTTGCACCGGCTCCTGTCTGGCCCCAGAAGTGGGCGCCAGATAGTCACAGCCGTCTTCCAGCACCTCATTGAGGGCCTCCTGAAGATCATAATAATCCTCCGTGGCCCTGGGCAGGCTGTAGAGATCTTCATAGGACAGTCCGGAACAGCCCGCAAGCACCGTCAGGGTCAAAGCCACTGCCAGCAGCCGCCAAAACCGTTTCACAGCCCGTCCCCCTTTCCATTGAAATTACGGGTACACATACGGAGTTTATTATATCACATTCCGTAACAAATTGATAGCGTTTTTGTAAATTCTCCATAGATTTTGCCTCACCGCCGGAATATTCCGGCGGTGAGGCATTTCGTATTATTTGGGCACCACGTTTTCCTGTCCCAGCCGCTGGGTCAGCTCGGTCAGCAATAGATCGTCCATCAGGCACAGGGTTCCCACCCGCTGCCGGGTATCTGCATAAAACAGCACGGTCTGGGTCTTACCAGGAAACATCTGCAAGATGGCCCGGACCACCCGATCCTGTCGGCTCCCCATGGAGTCCAGCCGCAAATACAAAGTCTTGATTTCCTGACGAATCACCGGCTTGGCCTCCGGTGCATCCACCCCTGCATCCTCCAGAGGAATGGCGCTGTCCACCATGAGCTGAGGCTCCTTTTCGTCCCGAACCGAGATCTTGCCCTTCACAAATACCGCTGTATTCTCCGACAGGCATCCGCCGTATCGGCCCAGAACCCGGGAAAAGCAGACCATTTCTATGCTTCCGGTGTCGTCCTCCAGGGTTACATAGGCCATCAAGGAGTTATTCTTCGTGGTTTTGCTCTTCACCTTGGTGACAATTCCCGCAACGGACACCGCCTGTCCATCCTGGAATTCTCCCGTCTCCGCCTCTCCAAAGGCATCGAGAATGGCACCCACTGACACCGCGCCCACCTGACGCACCTTATCCCGGTAGTCGTCCATGGGGTGGCCGGAAAGGTATAGGCCAGTGGTCTCCTTTTCCATATTCATCTTTTCTCGGGCAGAGAGCTCCGGAATCTTGGGCAGCGGCACCGATTGCCGCACCGTCTCTTCCGGTTCCATCAGATCAAAGAGGCCCAGCTGGCCCTCCAAATTTTGTTTTTTACTGCTGGAGACGTTCTCCATAATCAGTTCATATACCTTCAGCAGTTGGCTTCGATAGGCCCCAAAGCAGTCCATAGCCCCGCATTTGATCAGATTTTCCACCGCACGCTTGTTGAGATCCGCGTCGGAAAGCCGCTGACAGAAGTCCTCCAGAGACCGATATGGCCCCTTCTCTTCCCGCTCCCGCATCAGTTTTCTCACAAAGCCAGTGCCGATATTTTTCACGGCCCCCAGGCCGAAGCGAATGCCCTTTTCTCCCACGGTGAACTGGTCGTCGGATTCATTGACGTCCGGGGGCAGTACCTGAATACTCAGTTCCTTGCACTCAGCGATATACTCCGAAATCTTGCTGGTGCTGTCCAACACCGAGGTCATCAGAGCAGCCATATACTCCTTGGGATAGTGACACTTCAGATAGGCCGTCTGATAGGCCACCAGGGCATAGCACACCGCATGGGCTTTATTGAAAGCGTAGGAGGCAAAATCCAGGATCTGATCGTAGATCTCATTGGCAGCCTGCTCCGACACGCCGTTTTTCACTGCACCGCAGATGTCCCGCTCTGGATCTCCGTGGACAAAGGTTTGCCGTTCCGCCTGGATCACGGCCTGCTTTTTTTTGGAAATAGCCCGGCGGATGTTGTCCGCCTGAGGCAGACTGTAACCGCCCAGCTTCTGAAAGATGTCGATGACCTGTTCCTGATAGACCATGACCCCATAGGTGACGGAAAGGATCGGTTCCAGCTTGGGATCCGTGTACTGGACCTTATCGGGATTGTGCTTGTTGGCAACAAACTTGGGGATAGCATCCATGGGTCCAGGACGATACAAGGCGATGATAGCGGTAATATCTTCAATGCTCTGGGGCTGCAGCCCTACGCAGACGCCGGTCATCCCTGTAGACTCCATCTGGAACACGCCCGAGGTCCGCCCTGTGGACAGCATCTCATAGGTGGCTCCATCGTCGTCGGGGATCTTATGAATGTCAAAGTCGGGGTTCCTTCTGTGAATCAGCTGTTCCGCATCATCAATGACTGTCAGGTTCCGAAGACCCAGAAAATCCATCTTGAGCAGGCCCAGTTCCTCTACCGTAGTCATGGTATACTGAATCACCACGGTGTCGTCGTTTTTGGACAAGGGCACATAGCGATACACTGGCTCCTTGGTAATGACCACCGCTGCCGCATGGGTGGAGGTATTCCGGGGCATTCCCTCCACCTCCATGGCCGTATCAATGAGCCTTTTGACCTGCTCTTCCGCCTCGTACCGCTCCCGCAGCTGGGGGGACATTTTCAGAGCGTCGGCCAGGGTAATATTCAAGGTTCCAGGCACCAACCTTGCCACCTGGTCCACCTCTGCATAACTCATATTCAGGGCCCGACCCACATCCCGGACGGCCCCCTTGGCCTTCATGGTACCGAAGGTGACGATCTGGGCCACATTATCCTTCCCGTACTTCTCCGTCACATAGTCAATGACCTCCTGCCGCCGGTTGACGCAGAAGTCAATATCAATATCCGGCATGGTCACCCGGCCGGGATTCAAAAACCGTTCAAAGTACAAGCTGTACTTCAAGGGATCCATATCCGTAATATCCAGGCAATAGGACACCATGCTGCCGGCAGCACTGCCTCGTCCGGGGCCCACCGGGATCCCGCTGTTTTTGGCATAGGCCACATAGTCCCACACAATAAGGAAATAGTTCACAAAGCCCATCTGGCGGATCATTTCCATCTCATAGCGGAGCTGCTTTTTCTTCTCTTCTCCGCCCTCCGGATAACGCCGGGCAAACCCCTCCCAGCAAAGCTTTTCAAAATACGCCTCGTTGGTATAGCCCTCCGGCGGAAAGAAGTCCGGCAGATGATAGTGCCCAAATTCAAAGTCCACTTGGCAGCGTTCTGCGATCCGGGCCGTATTTTCCAAGGCCTCCCGATCCTCCGGGAACAGCGCCGCCATTTCTTCCTCGCTTTTGATGTAGAACTCCTCGGTTTCGAACTTCATCCGATCCGGGTCCTCCACCGTCTTCTGCATCTGAATGCACATCAGCACATCCTGCATTTGGGCGTCGGCCTTGGTGATGTAATGGGCATCGTTGGTGGCCACCATAGGCAGCCCCGTCTCCCGGGCGATCCGCCGCAGGCCCCGGTTTACCGCCGGCTGCTGGGCATAGCCATGATCCTGGAGTTCCAGATAAAAATGATCCGGTCCAAAGATCTCCGACATACGCTTCGCGGCTGCCACAGCCCCCGCATAATCATCCTGCATGATTTTTCTCGGCAGCTCTCCCGCCAGACAGGCGGATAGGGCAATCAGGCCCTCATGATGCTGCTCCAGCAGCTCATAATCCACCCGAGGCTTGCTGTAAAAGCCGTCCAAGAATGCCTGGGACACCATATAGCAAAGGTTCTGATACCCTGTCATGTTCTCGCACAGCAGCACCAGATGATAGCTTTCATTATCAATTCCATGGACCCGGTCATGCCGGGTTCTGGGGGCTACATAAACCTCACAGCCAATGACAGGCCGAATGCCTGCGGCTTTGGCCGCCTTATAAAAGTCGATGACCCCATACATGGCCCCATGGTCGGTGATGGCTACGGCGGTTTGCCCCAGCTCCTTGACACGGTTCATCAGCTTGCCAATTCGGCAGGCTCCGTCCAAAAGGCTGTATTCGGTATGCACATGGAGGTGAACAAACGCCATATTCCATCTTCCTTTCCTGTTCCGCGTCTATTTTGCCACCCGGGTCCGCATCCATTTTTCCGCGGCCCGCAGGGTCATTTTATCGTTTTCAAAGGTCAGGGCGTGCAGGGCTTCCTGATAGGGCATCACCAGCACCTTTAAAAATTCCTCTGGGTTCTGGTGGGCCTCCTGCTGGTCGTATACCGCCAGAAAGTATACCACCCGCTTGTCGTTCCCATTGGGCAAATGATAGAGCACCGTCCGCCGAAATCCCGGGATCAGCTTTGCCTGGACGCAGGTTTCCTCCCAGACCTCCCGCAGTGCCGTCTCCCGTTCGCTTTCCCCCCGCTCCATATGTCCCTTGGGCAGACCGATATAGCCGCCCTTCACCAAAACATAGTATCGCACCCCGTTCTTTTCCGTGACGACCACGGCTCCACAGGATCTCTCCAACATACTCCTCTATCCCTTCTCACTGCTTGCTGCGCGCAATCAGGCTGCGCATTCGATAGCTCATGGTGGGTTTGCTCACCGGTGGCTCCACCATGGCCGCCAGTTCCGTCAAAGTGGCCTCGGGATTCTGTTCCCGAAGCAGTGCAGTCTCTCGCAGTTTTTCGGGAAGCCGGTCAAACTCCCCGCTCTCCCGCAGTGCTCGGATGGCCGCCAACTGCTGCTGGGCCGCGTCCACCGCTTTGGTGAGATTGGCCGTATCGCAGTTGACCCGCCGGTTGACACCGTTTCGAATCTCCTTTTCCATCTTGGCCTGTATGATCTTCATGGCGCAAAGCGGTGCGCCGATCATGGTGAGAAAGTCCACAATCTGCTCGCTCTGCTTGAGGTACAGCACATTGCTGCCCGCTCTTTGGGTATCCTTCGGCTCAAAGCCCAGCTCCTGCAGCAGGCTCCGGACTTCATCGCTGACCTTGAGATGCCCTGTCACCAGCTCCAGATGATACCGCTTGTCCGGGTCCGTCACGCTGCCCCCAGCCAAAAAGGCGCCCCGGGCAAAGCTCTGCTTACAGCAGGTCTCCTCCAGCACCGCCAGGTTGACATGGAGGGCCATGCTCTCATGCTCCTGACCAAAGGCTGCAAAAATCGTTTCGATTTTCTCCCGATCGTCGATCACAAAGGCATGCTTTCCCGGCTGTTCCAGGGAGGGAAACTGGTCAAATTCCACGCCAAAGGTCCGGCGGAACAATCGCGGCAGTCGTTCCGAAAAGTGCCGGTTTTCCGTAATAATCCGGATCTCTCGCTTGGAAAAGGTATTGCAGTAGAGCAGGATTCCATAGCACTCCGCCGTCCGGCAGCATCTTTTTTCGGGGAGGTCCCTGCAGAGCTCCTCCCGCACTTCCGACGCAAATGACATGGCTGCCTCCTATCTGTAATACTCCCGGCGGAGCTTTTTTCTTCCGTAACGGTGCCAAAGATCCATAATGGCCGCCGCCAAAAGGTAGGGATCATGCCGAGCATACTCGCTGCTTTCCGACAGCAGCGGCGCTGTAAACAGCCGTACTCCCTGGGCCTCCACCTGCTCCCGATCCACCTCCATGACGCCGGCACCCTCCCGGGAGTATTCCTCCCGCAGATGCTCCGGCACCGGGCTGGAATTGGCCAGGCAGGCATCCACCACCCCTGGGGCTCCATGCCGCAGCAGTTCTCGCAGATGGTCCGAAGCCGCATATCCCTCAGTCTCCCCGTCCTGGGTCATGAGATTCATCACCAACAGCTTATACCCCTTGGCATTTTTCACCGCTTCCGTGACCCCATTGACCAGGAAGTTGGGAATGATACTGGTATACAGGCTGCCGGGACCAATGAGGATGAGGTCCGCCCGGGCAATGGCTTCCAGGCTCTCCGGAAACGCATCCGGATGTTCCGGTGTCAGCACCACCCGGCAGATCCGCTTTCTGGTGTCCTTTTTATGATAAAAGATGGCGCTTTCGCCAAATACGGTGGAGCCGTCGTCAAACTGGGCCTGGAGATGGATGTCCTCCTCCGTCACCGGCAGGACCCGGCCCGTAATGGCCAGAACCTCTCCCATCCTCCGCACTGCCTCCGCAAAGGATCCGCAGATACCGTTGAGGGCAGCCAAAAGCAGGTTTCCAAAATTCTGTCCCGTCAGACTTCCCTCCGCAAACCGGTAATTCATCAGCTGTTCCATCACCGGTTCCGTATTGGCTAGAGCCAGCACACAGTCCCGGGCATCCCCGGGCGGCAGCATCCCCAGGTCCTGTCGCAGCATACCGCTTCCACCGCCGTCATCCGCCATGGTGACGATGGCGGTAATATCTCTGGAATACCGCTTTAGCCCGCGCAGCATGGTGGAAAGTCCATGTCCGCCGCCAATGGCCACGATCCGGGGCGCACCGCCGGGAGAATAGAGTTTTACTTCCTCTTCCATAGTTTCCTCCCGCCTATCCGCGGTCCACATCCCGATGGTTGACCACCGTAGGATAGCCGCGTTTTGCAACATATTCGCCCATTTCCTTGGCAATAGCCACGGAACGGTGCCGGCCGCCGGTACAGCCCACCGCGATCACCAGAGAGGTTTTCCCCTCCTCAAAATACAACGGCAGAGAAAAGGCCAGCAAATCCTCCAGCTTGGAAAAATAGTCTCTTGTCTGTTGGTAGGAGAACACAAAGTCTCGAACCTCCGGCGTTAAACCGCTTTTGGGCCGCAGATCGGCGATGTAATATGGATTGGGCAAAAATCGCACATCAAATACCAGGTCGGCATCCACAGGAAGCCCGTATTTGAAGCCAAAGGATACAATATTGACCACCATAGCCCGCTGGGGCTGGTCTCCCTCAAAGAGCCGGATTAACTCGCTGCGCAATCTAGCAGTGGTAAGAGAGGTGGTATCAATAATGAAATCCGCCCGTTCCCGGACCCGGGACAGCAGTTGCTTCTCCCGATGAACCGCCTCCGCCAGGGGTGTTCCGTCCCGGCTGAGGGGATGGGACCGTCTGGTCTCCTTATACCGTTTGATGATGGTATCCAGCTCTGCCTCCACAAACACAATGGAATATTCGCAGCCCATGGCATCCAGCGCATCCAGGCTGTTCAGCAGCCCGTCAAAGTTTTGACCTGCCCGGACATCGCTGACCAATGCCACCCGCTCAAATCGTCCTGTAGTTGCAAGGCAGATCTCCGCAAACTGCTGAATCAGTTCCGGCGGCAGATTGTCCACGCAGTAGTATCCCAAATCCTCCAAGGTAGAGGCCGTCCGGCTCTTTCCCGCCCCGGACTGGCCTGTGACGATCAAAAAACGCATCAGCGTTTCACCTCCAGCACACGGACCTCCGGCTCCAGCCGAATGCCGCTGTGTTCGTATACCGCATCCTGCACCTGTTCCATCAGCTTCAGCACATCCTGACAGGTGGCCCGCCCCCGATTGATGAGGAAACCGGCGTGCTTTTCACTGACCTGGGCACCACCCACAGTCAGTCCCTTCAATCCTGCTCCTTCGATCAGCGCCGCCGCATAGCCCTCCTTGGGCCGTTTGAACGTGCTGCCTGCTGAGGGATATTCCAAGGGCTGAGATTCCCGTCTCCGATTCATCAGCTCCGTCATTCTGGCCCGGATCTCATCCCGTTCCCCGTTTTGCAGCTGCACCCGAACCCGCAGAATCACCCAGTCCTCTTTCATAAAGCAGCTGTGTCGATAGCCAAGGTCCAATTCTTCCCGGCCCAGTTCCCGAACCGTTCCGTCCCGGTCCATAACGGTAGCGCCTGTCACCACCTGAGCCATCTCGCCGCCATAGGCGCCTGCGTTCATGTATACGCCGCCGCCCACTGTACCGGGAATCCCATGGGCAAATTCCAGCCCGGAAAATCCCCGTTCCATGGCAAAGGTGGCCAGCCGTGCCAGGGTCACGCCGCTCTCCGCCTCCAACAAGCCATCTCCCAGGTCCCGAATGGCATTGAGGCCTGTTTTGGTTTCAATCACCAGCCCGTCCAGGCCCTCGTCCGGGGACAGCACGTTGGTCCCAGCTCCCAGCACCAGGGGAACCACTTGGTATTGGCGGCTGAGCCGAAAGATCTCTCCCACCTGCTCCTGGGATTCCGGAAACACCATCACCGCCACAGGACCGCCAATCTGAAAGGAGGTATGCCTGCACAGCAGCTCTCCCTGTTTCAGCGGCACGCCGGCAAGCTGCAGTTTGGTAATCAATTCTCGCAAATGTTCCATACTATGCTCCTGTTTTCCATGGGTATATTGGTTTTATTGTATCACAGCTTTCCTTCCTTGTCACGAACTTCCGGAAAGCCTCCTGTGTCCAGTATACGGAAAAAATGCTCCGCCATGCAATGCGGAAACCAAAAAAGCCAGCAGCCCCGTCGCAGGCTGTTTGCTGCGGCGGGGCAATATGGTTATTTAGTTGGCGTTGCAGACTGCCGCGCACCGGGGGCAGAGTTCCGTCTCCGGATCCACCTGCTCGTTGTGGGTCCAGCAGCGGCTGCACTTGGGCGCCTGGGAGGGAGTCACCGCAATGGTCACACCGGGGAAGTTCTCTCCTTCTACGCCCTGTCCGGCCCCCTCCGCTACAGTGACCTTGGACACAATGCAGATGGCTGCCAAGTCATGCTGACCCATGGCTTCATACTGCTTTTTGCCCTCCTCACTGAAATAGAGGGTCACTTCTGCGTCCAGGGGCTTGCCCACAGTCTTATTGGCTCGAGCCAGCTCCAGCGCCTTGTTCACGTCCGTCCGCAGCGCAATCACAGCATCCCACTGCGCCGTTGCGACGTCTCCAAGGCAAAGGGCTTGGTCATAGTCCGGGATATCGTTGAGCAGCACGCAGGAGGCGTCGTCAGCCTTGCCGTGGGGCATGGCCGCCCAGATCTCCTCCGAGGTGAAGGCCAGCAGAGGTGCCAGCATTCTGGTCATGCCGTCCAGGATCCGGTACAGCGCCGTCCGCGCCGCACCACGGCTCTTTTCATCGCCGCAGTAGAGCCGGTCTTTGATGATGTCCAGATAGAAGTTGGACATATCCACCACGCAGAAATTGTAGATGGCCCGATAGACGCCATGGAACTCATACCGATCATAGGCTGCTCTCACAGTCTTGACCAGCTCGTTATACCGGGCCAGAGCCCACTGATCCAGGGGCTCCATCTGGTCATAGGCCACCTGATCGGCATCGGGATCAAAGCCGTTGAGATTGCCCAGCATATAGCGAGCCGTATTGCGGATCTTCAAATAGGCCTGGGAGAGCTGCTTGAGGATCTCCTTAGAAATGCGCATATCCTGGGTATAATCGGCGGAAGCCACCCAGAGCCGCAACATATCCGCGCCGTAATCCTTGATGACCTCGTCGGGCGCCACTGCATTGCCCAGGGACTTGTGCATGGCCCGTCCTTCGCCGTCCACGGTCCAGCCGTGGGTGATGATCTGCTTATAGGGCGCCGCACCCTTGGTAGCAATGGCGGTAAGCATGGATGACTGGAACCAACCGCGATACTGGTCGCCGCCCTCCAGATAGACATCCGCCGGGAAGGAAAGCTCCTTCCGCTGATCCACCACAGCCGCATGGGTGGAGCCGGAGTCGAACCAGACATCCATGATGTCGGATTCCTTGGAGAAATGGTTGTGTCCGCATTTGGGGCACACAAAGCCCTCCGGTACCAGCTCGTCCGCGGTCTTTTCAAACCAGATGTTGGAGCCATGTACGCGGAACAGCTCCGCAATATGGTCAATGGTCTCAGGGGTCACAATATCGGCCCCGCACTTGTCGCAGTAGAAGATCGGAATGGGCACGCCCCATTTGCGCTGCCGGGAAATGCACCAGTCGGAGCGCTCAGTAATCATAGAGGTCATGCGCTCCTTGCCCCAGTCGGGCTTCCAGGAGATGCCATCGCAGGCCTTCACCGCATCCTCCTTGATGGCATCCACAGAGCAGAACCACTGTTCCGTAGCCCGGAAGATAATAGGATGCTTGCAGCGCCAGCAGTGGGGATAGGAGTGGACAATGTCCTCTTTGGCCAGCAGAGCGCCGCACTCCTCCAGCACAGGGATCACATAGTCGTTGGCCTTGGAGATATGAACACCGCTGAACCGTTCATCGGTCATCACGCCCTTGGCATTGACAGGAACAGGCACGCCGATATGGGTCAGTCCCGCCTTATCATACTTCTGGCAGATGGCAAAGTCGTCGGCACCAAAGCCAGGAGCCGTATGAACACAGCCCGAGCCAGCATCCAGGGTAACATGATCGCCACAGAGCACCACGGAATCCAGATCCAGGAAGGGATGCTGAGCAGTCATCAGCTCCAGCTCCGAACCCATCATGGTGGCCAGGATCTCATAGTGATCCATTCCCGCCGCCTTGGCTACGCTTTCCGCCAACTCCTTGGCCACGATATAAACCTCACCGCAGTCGGCCTGCATCAGTACATATTCATACTCCGGATTCACAGAAATAGCCCGGTTGCCAGGCAGTGTCCATGCCGTTGTGGTCCAGATCACAAAATAGGTCTTGTCCAGATCCACAATTCCAGAGAGCTTTCCCTTGTCGTCCTTCACTTTGAATTTGACAAAAATGGTGGTACAAGGATCGTCCTGATATTCAATTTCCGCCTCGGCCAGAGCTGTTTCGTCGGTATAGCACCAATAGACGGGCTTCAGGCCCTTATAAATATACCCTTTTTCGGCCATCTTGCCGAACACGCGAATCTGGGCTGCCTCAAACTCCGGCTTCAGGGTGAGATAAGGATTCTCCCAATCACCAATGACACCCAGCCGCTGGAATTCCGCCCGCTGGCGGTCCACATAGCTCAGGGCATATTCCCGGCACTTGTCCCGGAACTCCACATCGGTAAGCTCGTCCCGCTTGATCTTCTTGTTTTTCAGAATGGCGGACTCGATGGGCAGGCCATGGGTATCCCAGCCGGGAATATAGGGGGCCTGGAATCCGGTCATGTTCTTGTACCGGACGATAATGTCCTTCAAAATCTTGTTGAGGGCCGTACCAATATGGATGTCCCCGTTGGCATAGGGAGGTCCGTCATGGAGCACAAAGCTGGGCTTTCCCGCGTTGCGCTCCATGATTTTATGATACGTCTTTACTTCATAGTCTCCGTTGAGGAGCTCCGGCTCCCGCTTCGGCAGTCCCGCCCGCATGGGAAACTCCGTAACGGGGAGATGAATCGTCTGATTATAGTCTTTTGCCATTACCTGTTGGTCCCTTCTTCTGCCGCTTAGGCAGATTCTGTATTATAAAGTTTCCGATCATCCGACCGGCTCAATGATTTTGGTATCGTCCATTTCCTTCTGGGTGCTCTTCTCCTGTTTGGCACTTTCAGACAGGATCCGGCTGATATTCTCTTCGATCTGCCGAGCCATGCTGTCCTCGGAGATCTTCTTGGGCTCTGCGGCTTTCTCTGTCTCTGCCTGATTCTTTGCCGCGGCTTTCTTAAACACAGACCGTTTGGCTGCCGTAGTGATCTTGGTAGCGGCTTTTTGCTCTGGCTTGGATGTACTGGCGTTTTCTTTCACGGTCAGGTCCATCTGCTTGATGTTCTCCAACTGGGACAGCTGGCTTTGAACCCGATCCTCGATCTCCACGATAAACTTGGCGGCAGCTTGCTTCGCCATGGCCACCCGTTGGGTCTCCGCAGCCACCTCATCTTTGAGTTCCTGGCTCCGCTGACGCAGCTTTTGCTCCGTCTCGGTAATCATTTTCGCACTTTTCCGCTCCGCCTCACTGATCAGCTCGTCCGCTGTTTTCTGGGCAGCCAGCAGGGCACGGTTGATTCCTTCCTCCTGCTTGCGGTACTCCTCCAGACGATCCACCAGCACCTTCATCTTGCTCTTCAGCACAGCATTTTCCTTATACAAAGACGCATAGTCCTGCATCAGGGGCGTAAGAAGCTCCTCCACAGAGCTCATGCTGTATCCGCCAAACACAGCCTTTTCCAGGCTGCCGCTGAGTTCCTGAATCTCCTGTGGCGTGAACATACCATATCTCCTTTCAAAGAGCGAAAGGGCTCGGTTTCCCACCCAGCCCTTGCGACTTTATTTGTTTAGGCGTTGAGCTGCTCGCCGTCCTTGGCATCATCCACACCCACATCCTTGGGGGCAATGATGATGACGCTGCTGGAGGCCTTCTTAATGGATCCCTCCAGAGCAAAGGCACAACCACTGAGAAAATCGATTACCCGTCGGGCTACCTCTTTATCGGTCTCCTCACAGTTCAGGATCACCGTATCACCCTGGCAGATATGCTTGGCGATGACAGTAGCCGCGTCAAATTCCTCCGGCTTCACCAAGACCACACGATACTTGGAATTGTCGGTCATGGAGCCCATGCTGATGGGAGCCGAAGTGTTTCTCGGAATATCGTTGACGCCCAGGCCAGCGCCCATGGATCCACCCATACCGGTGCCCATGCCGCCCATAGCTCCCATGCCAGCCGCGCCGCCCATACCCATCACCGGGTCAGTATTGGTCACAGGCGGCGTCGTGGTCCGGGAATAAGCAGGCTCGTCCACATCCACATCGAGATCCACATCATCGTCCTCGATCAGGGCGTTGTCTTCGTCGTAGGGCCGGGTCAGCTTTTTCAGTTCGTCCATAATACTCATGGCAGTATCCTCCAAATCAATTTTTTACGTATTGTCTCGAGCCAAAAATGCGGGTACCAACCCGGATCAATGTTGCACCCTCTTTTATGGCATCGGCAAAGTCGTCACTCATGCCCATAGATAGGCAGTCTATGTTAGTATTATCGTATTTTTTCGCCTTTATGTCAACATAAAGCTGATACATTTTCGCAAAATATCTCAAATTTCCGCCATTTTCCACGGAAATTGGTGGTATTGTCATAAAGCCGCGGAGCCGAAGATGGGGATACTCTTCCATTTTCGCACTCATCTCATCCGCTTGTTCCGGAACAATTCCGCTTTTCGCCAATTCTCCTCCAATATTTACCTCAATTAAAATATCCTGCCGGACGCCCTTTTGAGCGGCCAACCGGTCCAAAATAGACAGCAGAGCCTCGGAATCCACCGACTCGATCAGATCCACGACCCCTACCAGGAATTTGGCCTTGTTCTTCTGCAGATGACCAATGAAGTGAAGCGGTGCGCCGGTATATGCGCCCTGAGGATATTTCTCCTGCAGCTCCTGCACCCGATTTTCCCCGCAAGCATCCACTCCGGCGGCAATAGCCTCTCGGACCCGCTGGGCATCGTTCATTTTCGTGGCCGCCAGCAGTTGAACTTCGCCTGCCGGACGTCCCGCCTGGGCCTCGGCCCGGGCCATTTCCTCCCGAATCCGGGAAACATTTTCTGCAATCTGATTCATGGTAATTGCCTCGCTTTTTACTGCTCGTCCAGAAGGACCTGATCTCCGGGCCACAGCCCCTGGGTCGTGGATTGGTCTAGTTCCACCACCACCTGGTCCCCTAGTCTTTCCAATATGGTCACCGGTTTGAATTGGGCCGCTTCGCCCACCAGGCACCATACGCCCATTTCTCCATCCACAGTATATATCGCCTCGGCTGGAATTTCCACCCCTGTTTTTTCTTCCGGAAGCAGTTTTATCTCCAGTTGCCGTACCTTAGCCACCTCGGCCAGAGCCTCCCGGCAGGACAACAGCACCTGGCAGCCTTCCTCTTGCCGCCGGATCTCCTCCACGGTCATCTCCACTGTTTGAAAGATCCCGTTGAGCAACATGGCATCCAAAACATCTTCTTCCTCCGGTACAAAGGAAAGCGTTGTTCGATAATACCAGGTGTCACCCACTACCAGCCGTCCCATGGTCAGCCGGTCCACCGGAGACACCGGCAATGCCCATTCCGTCCAGGTTTGTTCCGGCGTCAGGATGGTTTCCAGGCCATCCGCCCAGGAGACAAAAATTCCGGCCTCCGGCGCACAGATCTCGTGGGACACCTCGGCCCCCTGGGAGAGCAGTGCTTCCTCTGCGTTCTCCAACTGCGTCTCCAGATCCTCCGATTCCCCCAGCAAATATCCGGTAAGGATTTCGCTGGCTTCCCGCCGCTGCGCTCCTTCCGTACTTCCCAACGCCGCAATGGCTTCTCGAATATTCTCCCGCCGGGACACCAGCGGTTCTGCCGCAGCAGCTATTCCACGGCGAAGCAGACGCACCGTCTGGGCGGCGTTGGCCAGCGGCAGGGATTCTTCCCATGCAAACAGAGTTTGTCCTGCCGCCACCTTATCTCCGTCCTGGACCTGATGGATCCAGTTGCCTGTGGTCTCTGCGGAAATGGTATACTCCTGCCGGATCACCACGCCGCTGACCAGGATCGGCGCATCGCCCTGGTAAAGCTGCGCTGTCACCGTCTTTGGATCTCTTACCGCCGTTAGGGACAAAAACTGCCCCAGTATCATTGCCCCCAGCACGCAAGCCATTAAAAGGAGCAGTGTTTTTTGTCGTTTCGGCAGCATAGCGCATCCCTCCATGATCGAAGTTCTGCGCTCATTGTATCACGGTCCGGCGTCGAAGAATGGTATTTGGGCGAGGGCCTCCTCCAGCACTGCGGAAAAATCCGGCGGATCCTGCTGTAGGATCCAGTGGATATTCGGATTCCGACGGAACCAGGTTTTCTGCCGTTTGGCATACCGCCGGGATTCCCGTTTGACCCGCTCCACCGCTGTTTCCAGCGGCTCCGTTCCCGCCAGCACCGGGAAGAATTCTTTATAGCCGATGGCCTGCATGGCAGTACAGGTTTTGGGAACACCTCGGTCCAACAGTCTCTGGATTTCCTCCAACAGTCCCTGCTGGATCATCAGATCCACCCGCCGGTCGATCCGCCGGTAAAGGTCTGCCCGATCTGCAAAATCCAGTCCCAGCCACACGGGCTGGTATTTGGCAGGCTGAAGCTGGGTCTCCCGGTTGTGCTGGGTAATGGTCTTTCCCGTCTCGGCATAGACCTCCAATGCCCGCAGGATCCGTTTTCGATCCGCGGGATGGAGCCGCGCTCCGCTGTCAGGATCCACCTGCCTTAGCCGTTCCAGCATGACCTCCATGCCCAATCGGTCCGCTTCCTGTTCTAACGCTTCCCGTTTTCCGGTGGCAGGATAGGGGGCAAAGGTTCTGCCTGCGATCAGGGAATCCACATAGAGTCCCGTTCCTCCGGCCACCACCGCCGTTTTTCCCCGGTCCAGAATGTCCACTAGAATTGGGTCCGCCATTTCCACAAATCGGGCCGCGGAAAACTCCTCTTCAGGTTCCGCCACGTCCACCATATGATGGATTACGCCCTCCATCTCCTCCGCTGTCACCTTGGCGGTGCCAATGTCCATGCCCCGGTAGAGCTGCATGGAGTCTGCCGAGATCACCTCACCGTCCAGCAGTTTTCCCAGCGTCACTGCCAGCTTTGTTTTTCCGGTGGCTGTGGGACCTACAATCACAACGATTTTGTCCATATTCTCTATTCTGTCCATTCTGCTGCGGCGTCAATCCCCCTTTGGGAGGTTTTGCCGCAAAATTATCCCTGATTTGTGTCTGTTCCGGTCTACTTGGTAATCAGGAAGAACAGCAGTACCGCCGCCCCCAGCACAATTCGATACACACCGAACACGGAAAAGCTGTGCCGTTTCACATAGTCCATCAGCCCCCGAATAGCGATGAGGGACACAAAGAAGGCCACCAAGCTGGCAACAATCAGGCAGATGACCTCGTTGCCTGCCATGGTGTTGCCGTCCAATACAAATTTGACGGATTTCAAAAGGCTGGCGCCCAACATGGTGGGAATGGCCAGGAAGAAGGAGAATTCTGCACCGGAGGTGCGGGTCATCCCCAAAATGATTGCGCCCAAGATCGTGGCACCGGAACGGGAGGTTCCCGGCACCATAGCCAACACCTGGAACAATCCTACCAGAAAGGCCGTTTTGTAGGTGATCTGATCCACCCCATAGATCCGAGGCCGTCTGGTAGCGTTCCAGCGTTCCACCACGATAAAGGCCACACCGTAGACCATCAGCATAATGGCCACCACCACATAGTTGTAGAGGTGGGTATCCATCCAGTCGTCCAGCAAAAAGCCCAGCACCGCCGATGGGATCACCGCAGCCACTACCTTGAACCACAGGATCCAGGTCCGCTTCTTTTGAATCATGTCCTTTCGTTTGGAAAAGGGGTTGAGCTTATGGAAGAACAGTACGATGACCGCCAGAATTGCCCCCAGCTGGATCACCACGTCGAACATCTCCATGAATGCGTCCGATGCTTCCAGCGGCAAAAGCTGTTCCAGCAGAATCAGATGTCCTGTGGAACTGATGGGAAGCCACTCTGTGATTCCCTCCACAATACCGTAGATAATGGCCTTCAGGATTTCTAAAAACATGGCATGGTCTCCTTTAAGATCGTTTAAATTGCCGTTCCAGGCTGCCCCGGGTCAATGTGATACACACGGGCCTGCCATGGGGGCAGTATTTGATGTCGTCGCGGCCCATGAGTTCTGCCACCAGCGCCGCCAATTCCTGGGGATCCGTCTTTTTTCCGCCCTTGATGGCGGCTTTACAGGCAATGGTATGGAGCAGATTGTCGTGGACCGTGGCAGGGTCCAGCTTTCTTCCATCCAGCAGATCTTGGGCCATCTGGGATAGGCAAGCCTCCCCGTCCTTCTCGTCGATGTCCGCCGGAATGGCCCGCAGCAGCAGGGTATCACCGCCAAAATCCTCCACGGTAAAGCCCAGCTTTTGCAGTGCTTCGGCCTGCTCCAGCAAAATCGCCGTTTCCTCCCTGCCCAGGGACGTCTGAATGGGACTCAGCAGCATCTGGGACATGATCTCATGGGTCTGGGCCTTCAGCTTTTCAAACAGAATGCGCTCATGGGCTGCATGCTTGTCAAATAGCAGGAGCTCGTCTCCCTGTTCTACAAGAATATATGTGTCCATAGTCTGTCCAATGATACGGTAGGGCGCTTTTCCCGGTTTGGGGGCCGGAGTCTCCCGGACCTCCGGGATCTGCTGGGGCGGCGGCTCCGGCAAATCCACCTGGATTTGCTCCTCCGTTTCTGGCATCTGTTCCGTAGCTTCCATGGGTTTTGGCGGCTGTACAGTATGCACGGTGGAAACCGGCGACGCTGGCGCAGGTACAGCAAATTCCTGTATCTGCCTGCGTGTCGGTGTCCCAAGCGTAGTGGGGGGCACAGATGCAATTCCGGAGGGTGTAGGCGCCAGCCGCACACTATCCCGAACACCAGTTCCTGCATCAGGCCGTTCAGCTCGCTGAGATAGGGTCTCCAAAAAAGCTTTTGTGGCAGCTCTGTCCAACGGCCCCAGCTTGGATGTCTCCTGGGTATTTCGGAAGGTTTGGGCGTCCATGGTCTGGAAGAACTCCCTCTGAGGCGTTTTTTCCACCTTAGGCAGCGTCATCTCCGGTCGATCCGGCGTCCGGCTCAGGGCCCCCAGCACCGTATAGTGGATGGCGTCGAACACATCCCCTTCCCGGAGAAATTTCACCTCCGTCTTGGCTGGATGGACATTCACATCCACCACTTCAGGGGCCACGAAAATATGCAGCACGCAGATGGGAAACCGCCCCACCATGATCTGATTCTTGTAGGCCTCTTCCAGCGCCGCCGCCATCATTTTGGACTTTACATAGCGTCCGTTGACAAAGAAGTGCTGATAGCTGCGGCTGCCCCGGTTCGCCGTGGGTTTTCCCACATATCCCCGGACCGTGACCCCCTGAGAGCTCCCCTGGACCTCCGTCATCTCCTTTGCAGTCTGTCGGCCCATGACCGCATAGATCACAGACAGCAATTTCCCGTCCCCTGGGGTAGAGAATTCCGGCTTTCCATCCCGAATAAACCGGAAGGCCACCTCCGGATGACTCAAAGCCTGCCGCTGCACCGCACCGGCAATATAGCTGCCCTCCACACTGTCCCGCTTGAGGAACTTCATCCGGGCAGGGGTATTGTAAAACAGGTCTCTTACGATCATCGTCGTTCCCTGGGGGCAGCCCGCAGGGGCAATATCCATCACATTGCCTGCCTCCAGATGGACGGCCGTTCCGGTCTCCTCTTCCTGGGCCTTCGTCAAAAGGTCGATCCGACTCACCGCGCTGATGGCTGCCAAGGCCTCGCCTCGGAATCCCATCGTCACGATTCCATTCAGATCCTCCGCCTTAGATATTTTCGATGTAGCATGGCGCAAAAATGCAGTGGGTGCATCCTCGGATCGGATGCCGCTGCCGTTATCCGTCACCCGCATAAACGTGATACCGCCGTTTTTGATCTCCACAATAATCTGCGTGGCTCCGGCGTCAATGGAGTTTTCTACCAGTTCCTTAATGACGGAGGCTGGCCGCTCCACCACCTCTCCGGCAGCGATCATGTCCGCCAACGCCGGAGAGAGCTTATGTATTTTTCCCATAGTCATTCCCCCGTTTCTCGTGGAAGGAAATGTGGCTTTGTTTACAGGCCCTGGCCAATGGCCCACATGGACAGGGCATTGATGATCATATGCAGGAAAATGGGCGCCCAGATGGTCCCCGCATATTCATAGCAGGCGCACAGCGCCACACTGGGCAGCATATACAGCAGCAGATTCAGGAGAATGCTCACCAAATCCATCTGGAGCACATAGTTCATCACATGCATTCCCGAAAACAGCAGGGCCGTCAGCACATAGGCCACAATCCTGTTTTTCTGCCGCAGTCCTCCGAACACCAGTCCCCGCAGCAGCGTTTCCTCGGTGATGGGCGCCAAAAGAATGGCCGCCACCGCCATGGTGGAGTAGCTGCTCTGGGCAATGGCCCGCACGCTGTCGTCGTTGGGGGTCTGCAAATCGGGCACAAAATAGCCGTACACCATGGCCAGGGTGCCTTGGCAGGCGGCATAGATTCCGTATCCCACCAGGATACCGCAGAGGACCCGCAGAGGACGGTCCGCCACCTCCGGCAGCGAGTAGGACAAGAATCTCCGGAACAGCACGACGGTAATCAAAAAGCATCCCACAAAGTAGACCTTGTTCAGGGTCAGCAGATCTATCCGGATTCCTGCTACCTGCATCAGCAGCTGCAACAGATCGCTCATCAGGAACAGGTAGACAGCCAACCAGATCAATCCGCCGATAATCTCATACCGGCGCAGCTGCACCGAAAAGGGCTTTTTCATATCAGACGTCCTCCGCCATTTTCTTCAGTTCAAACAAAATGTTCAGCGCCTCAATGGGCGTCAGCGTCTCAATGGTGATGTCCCGGAGCTTCTGGGCGATTTGGCTGCCCCCCACATCCAGGAAGCTGACCTGATCCTCCGGTTCCTGGGCGTGAACCACCGGCGTCATGTTGGAGCTTCCACTCTCCAGTTCCTTGAGAATCTGCCGTGCCCGGGAAACCACCCGGTCCGGGATTCCGGCCAGTCGTGCCACCTCGATGCCGAAGCTGTCGTCCGCAGCTCCGGGGATGATCTTCCGGAGAAAGATCACCTCTTCCCCCCGCTTTTTCACGGCAATATTGTAATTTCGGAGGCCGGCAATTTCCCCTTCCATAGCCGTCAGCTCGTGGTAGTGGGTGGCAAAGAGCACCTTGGCCCCCAGCTTTTTGGTGCTGGCACAGTATTCCAGCACCGCCCGAGCAATGGCCATGCCGTCAAAGGTAGAGGTACCCCGGCCAATCTCATCCAGGATCAGCAGACTCCTGGCGGTGGCGTGCTGGAGGATCTCCGAGACCTCCGTCATCTCCACCATAAAGGTGGACTGGCCAGCCGCCAGATCATCCGATGCACCGATTCTGGTAAACACCCGGTCGCAGATTCCAATATGGGCGGATTTCGCCGGCACAAAGGAACCGATCTGGGCCATGAGCACCATTAGGGCCACCTGGCGCATATAGGTGGATTTTCCCGCCATATTGGGCCCGGTAATAATGGCCACCCGGCAGTCCGCCGTCCCCAGGCAGGTATCGTTGGGCACGAACAGAGAATCCTTCAGCATTCGCTCCACCACCGGATGCCGTCCATCGGTGATCTGGATCTCATCGGAGAGATCCACCTCCGGCTGGACATAGCCGTAATCTGTGGCCACCTGAGCCAGGGAGCAGAGTACATCCACCGATGCCACCACGTTGCAGGTAGCCTGGATCCGGGGCGCATGCTCCGCCACATAGGTCCGCAGTCGGGTAAACACCTCGTATTCCAGGGCGGTGATCCGGTCCTTGGCCCCCAAGATCGTGGACTCCAGCTCCTTGAGTTCCTGGGTGATATAGCGCTCGCAGTTGGCCAGTGTCTGTTTCCGAATATATGTATCCGGCACTTCTCCCTGATAGGTCTTGGAAATTTCAATATAGTAGCCGAACACCCGGTTATAGCCCACCTTTAGTTTGGGAATCCCGGTCCTTTCCCGCTCGGCGTTTTCGATCTCCGTCAAAGTGCCACGGCCGCCGGACATCACGTCCCGAAGTCGGTCGATCTCGCTGTCATAGCCCTCCCGGATCATGCCGCCCTCCCGGACGGTGAAGGGAGGATCGTCCACGATGGCCCGGGAAAGCTCGCTGCACAGGTCCTCCAGGGTATCCATATCCCCAAGCAGTCCCGTCAGCATAGGTGCGCTCATCTCCTGCAGCTGCGCCTTCAGCTGAGGCAGCACGCTCATGGTCATCGCCATGCTCAGCAGATCCCGGGCATTGGCGGTTCCAGCCACAATTCGGCCCATGCTCCGCTCCATATCGGAGATCTCCCGCAGGGTGATCTGCAGCTCCTGCCGCTCTACGCCTTTTTCCACTAGTTCCTTTACCGCCTCGCTGCGCCGCTGGATCTTCACCGGATTCAGCAGGGGCTTTTCCATCCAGCTTCGGAGCATCCGTCCGCCCATGGCGGTCTTGGTGCGATCCAGCACCCACAGGAGACTGCCTCGTTTTTCCTGATTGCGCAGGGTCTCCGTCAGTTCGAGGTTCCGTCTGGCAGTGAGATCCAGCTCCATAAACTCCCCGGAAACATAGTATTCCAGCTTGTTGATGTGACACAGCTGAGATTTTTCGATCTCATGGAGGTGGATCAGCAGTCCACCGCAGGCCATCAATGCTGCCGGGCTTTCACTGAGGCCCAGATCTGACAGGTTCTCTCCACCGAATTGGGCAAGCACTGTCTCCGAGTCCCGGATCCGGTCAAACAGTGCCTCTTGGCCTTTTTGCACGCTGCATCCAATGCGCTCCCGAAGCACATGATCCAGTTCCTTCTGGTCTATGGCCTCTCCACCAAGCAGTACCTCCGCCGGGGAAAACCGTCCCAGTTCATTGATAATCTTCTCCAGAGCGCCGCCGCCCCGGCCATCGGTGGCGTAAAAGGCGCCGGTGGAAATATCGCAGAAGGCTATGCCCCAATCGCTGCCGGCACCCACCACGCAGGCAATGTAGTTGTTTTTGCCTTCCTCCAGCATGGAGCTCTCCGTCACCGTACCGGGGGTAATGATTCTGGTGATTTCCCGTTTCACCAGTCCCTTGGCCAGCGCCGGATCCTCCATCTGTTCACAGATGGCCACATTATAGCCCCGGGCCACCAGTCGGGCAATATAGCTCTCGCAGCTGTGATAGGGTACGCCGCACATGGGCACCCGATCCTCCGCCGCCTTGCTTCTGTCTCTGGTGGTCAGGGTGAGATCCAGTTCCCGGGACGCCACCTTGGCGTCCTCATTGAACATTTCATAAAAATCGCCCAGCCGGAAAAATAGAATGCAATCCGGGTTTTGTTCCTTGATCTCCAGATATTGCTTCATCATGGGGGTTAGCTCCGCCACGGTTTCAGTCCTCCTTTATTTCTCCCACCAGGCTCCAGGTGGTGTTTCCGGTAATGGTAACGTACTGGAAGGTTCCGATCTTCCCCTCGTCTCCCTTCAGCCGCACCAGACGTCCCCCGTCAGTCCGGGCCGTCAGTTATTCTCCGTCCGCGCCGTCCACCAGCACCCGGAGGCTCCTTCCCACATAGGCGTTGTGCTTTTCCTGGGAAATACGGTTTTGCAGTTCCAGGAGCCGGTCAAACCGGGCCTGCTTCTCCTGCCGGGTAAAGGGATCGGGCATTTTTGCCGCTGGCGTCCCCTCTCTCGGAGAGAAAATAAACGTAAACAGGGCGTCAAAACCCACGGTTTCCACCAGTTTCAGCGTATCCTCAAACTCCTGGTCCGTTTCCCCGGGAAAGCCCACGATCACATCCGAGGTCAGCACGATCTCCGGCATGACCTGCCGGGCATATTCCACCAGAGAAAGATACTGCTGCGCCGTATACCGGCGGTTCATCTCCTTCAGGACTCGATCGTTGCCCGCCTGAAACGGAAGATGAATATGCTTTGCAATTTTTGGCGACGATGCCATGGTGTCGAACAGCTTCCGGGAAGCATCCTTGGGATGGCTGGTCATAAACCGGAGCACAAAATCCCCCGGCAGCTCTGAGAGCATCTTCAGCAGATCGGCAAAATCCACCTCCAGATCCAGGTCCTTTCCATAGGAGTTGACATTCTGGCCCAGAAGGGTGATGTCCTTGTAGCCCTGGGCGATCATCTCCGCCACTTCCCGGCGGATGTCCTCAGGCTGCCGGCTCCGTTCCCGTCCCCGGACATAGGGAACGATACAGTAGGTGCAGAAGTTGTTGCAGCCATACATGATGCTGACCCAGCCCTTCAGACCTCCCATCCGCTCCACCGGCAGACCTTCCACGATATTTCCGGTTTCCGGCGTCACAAACTGCCGTTTTTTCTCCGTCAGGGCCCGATGGAGGATTTCCGGCAGCCGCCACTGGGCATGGGAGGTCAGGACCCCGTCCACATGGGGATAGCTCTTTTTGAGCCGCGCCACCACTTCCGGCTGTCCGGCCATGCAGCCCGTGAGAAAGATCTTCTGTTCCGGATGGCGGCGTTTCACATGGGTCAGCGCGCCCACGTTGCCAAAGACCCGCTGTTCCGCATGCTCCCGGACCGCACAGGTGTTGATGACGATCACGTCCGCCCCCTCGGCCTCATTCTGCCGGGTGTAGCCCATCTCCCGGAGCATACCCATCATCCGCTCGCTGTCCGCTTCGTTTTGCTGGCAGCCATAGGTATCTATATAGGCCGTAGGACGGATCCCCCGGTCCTGCCAGTATTGCCGCACAGCTTCCCCATGGTTTTGCTGCTCCAGCAGCTGCTGCTCCGTAATGATCTCCGTATTTCCGGCCATAGACGCTCCTCCATATTCATCCGATGCCGGACGCGGCCGGCGCACTGTAGTAGGTTATTTTATCAGTTTTCGGCAAGAAAAGCAAGGGCGGCCAAAGGATTTGGCCCCCCTTTCGGCATATTCTCCCGTTTCTCATTCCTCCGGCGGCTGTACCACCAAATCGGAGATGTCCTCACGAAACGCCGCCCCGTCTTCCGCAGCGCCGTAGACCTTCACCTGGACCGGCCGCTCCAGTTCCAGGCTGCAGATCCCCAAAATGCTTTTGGCATCCACCGTATATCTTCCGGAGCAGACGTCAATATCCACAGAGCTGAGACTGGCGGCAGTCACAAACTTTTTCACATCTCCCATGGAATGGAGAGAAACATAAAATTCTGTCATAAAAAATCCTCCTGAATTGGCTCTTCCCTTCCGGGCGCCGGTTCGCTATAATACAGGAGTCAGTGTAACACAAAACATAAAAAAGTTCAATTCAGGAGCGCATTATGAAATTTGCAATCTATACCCTGGGCTGCAAGGTCAACCAATATGAATCCCAGGCTCTGGAGCGGGAACTGCTGCACCGGGGTTATAAGGAGGGCAGCTTTGACGAGCCCTGTGATCTTTATATCGTAAATACCTGCACCGTCACCGCAGTCAGCGACAAAAAGTCCCGAAACGCCCTGCGCCGGGCCAGAAAGCTGAATCCTGACGCAGTCATCGGCGTTTGCGGCTGTTATCCCCAGGTCAAGCCAGAGGACATGGAGAACCTTCCCGTGGATGTGGTAGGCGGTACGGGACAGCGCGGCGATTTCATCGACCGGATGGAGCAATTTCTCCGGGATCATCAAAAGCAGATTTTGGTGGACAACGCCCTCCGACGCCGGGAATTTGAGATTTTGGAGCCCGGCGGTCTGGGGGACCGCACCCGTGCCATGCTGAAGGTGGAGGATGGCTGCGTCAATTTCTGCACCTACTGCATCATCCCTTACGCCAGAGGCCCCATTCGATCTCTTCCGATCACCCAGGCTGTAGCCCAGGCCAAGGCCCTTCAGGAGATGGGCTACCGGGAAGTAGTTGTCACAGGCATCGAGATCTCCTCCTGGGGTATGGATCTCAAAACCGGAGAAAAGCCCCAGGATCTGATCCGTGCCATCTGCCAGGCGATTCCCGACCTGCGGGTGCGTCTGGGTTCTCTGGAACCCCGCACGGTGGACCGTTCCTTCTGCGAAGCCTTGGCAGAGCAAAAGAACCTCTGTCCCCAGTTTCACCTGTCCCTCCAAAGCGGCTGCGACGAAATTTTAAGGCGAATGCATCGGAAATATGACACTGCCCGATACCTGGAGAGCTGCAATTTGCTCCGGGAATATTTCCCGGACTGCGCCATTACCACCGATCTCATTGTGGGCTTTCCCGGGGAAACAGAGGAAAACTACGTCGAAACGCTGCAGTTCCTTCGCCGGGCCAAATTTGCCGCCATGCACATTTTCCCCTATTCCCGCCGTACCGGCACGCCGGCTGCCACCATGCCGGATCAGATCTCCACGGCGGAAAAGGAGCGCAGAGTTGCCAGAGCCAGTGCCGTGGAGCAGGAGCTGCGCAGGAACTATCAGGCCCAATTTATTGGCAAGACCCTGCCGGTCCTCTTTGAACAGCAGGATACCTCCGGCAACTGGACCGGACATACGCCTAATTATATCCTGGTGTCCGCCTCCGGGGAAGATCTACACAATCAGATTTTGGATGTGAAGATTACCAATCTGACAGAGAGTGGCTTGACAGGCACCGTCGTGGCACAAACTTGACAGGAAAACAGGATACGGGCCGGAAATGTGAAAATTTCCGGCCCGTATATTTTTATGAATTATGCCTTACGGAGCATCTGTTTGACACTGTCGCACCGAAGGATCACGCCCAGAATATGCAACGCGCAGTTCTGGAGCTGCGCCAGGGTCAGTTTTTCCCCATAGGCCGCAAGGCCCCGGTTTTGCACCTTATCTTCCGACGCCAGCGCATCGGCAATCTCCTGCACCACGGAAGGACCGCCCGGCTGGATCATATCGTTTCCCGCGCACATGGACAGCGCAGGCATACTGATGCCACCGCCCCAGTCGGTCATCACCAGCCCCCGGAAGCCCCATTCGTCCCGGAGTACAGCGGTGCAAAGGTCATAGTTGTTGGCAGAGGGCATCCCATTGATGTCGTTGTAGGAGGTCATGACGCAGTAGGGCTGCGCCTGCTTGACAGCAATCTCGAAGCCCCGCAAATAAATCTCCCGCAGGGCTCGCTGGGACACAATATCATTGGAATTGGCCCGCAGGGTCTCCTGGTTGTTGCCTGCAAAATGCTTGATGGTGACGCCCACGCCGGATTTCTGGACCCCTCTGGTGATAGCAGCGGCACAGGCACCCGTCAGCATGGGATCCTCCGAGAAATACTCAAAGTTTCGGCCACACAGGGGATTGCGATGGATGTTCATACCAGGCGCCAGCCAGATGTCCACACCATACTCCACCATCTCCCGTGCCACCGCCTGGCCCATGGTCTCCAGGAGCTGTTCGTCCCAGGAGCAGGCCAGCAGAGCGCCCACCGGGAACGCCGTGCAGAGCTGCTGCCGCAGCACCTCACCGTTTTCGTCCTTTACCTTTTGGGAGATTCGGATACCGGCAGGTCCATCCGCCAGGGACACCAGAGGAATACCATACTTATCCCACAGGTCCGCAGTCTCCCCAGCGGCTCCAGGCACTTTCATACCGCCACTTCCCAGCATTCCGTCAAAGGGTGGATGAAAGTCCGGATCCTGCTGCATAGACTCCGGCATACCGGACAGGTCCATGCCGATACCACAAACCAGCTTGCACAGATCCGATGCATCCATGGACGCTACAAATTCCCGCAGGGAGCAATTCCCGTCATATACGTCCTTCAGGCGAAGATCTGTTTGTCCCCGGCGCAGGGGCCGCACCGGCCCAGAATACTTCTGCTGGACCGTGCGGAACTCCCGGGCAGATACGCGGACCGCGTGGGCTCTGGCAAATTCCAGCTCCTCCGCCTCCTCCGGATAGGAATACCGCTGGACACCCCGGGCAGACAAAACTTTAAAATCTTCCGGCACATGACCCAGCCGGTCGGACAGCACCAGCGTGGTGACATCTGTGGGCAGATAGACCGATCCTGCCACCATGGTACTGCGGCTGTCCGTTCCCAGCCGAACATCGTAATAGCCCTTTTCCAGCACAAAGCTATAGCGCTGTTCGTCGAAGGAAGCAACATCCTTCAGATGGAATTCCAGGGTCAGGGTTTCCGATTCCCCCGGCAAAAGCAGTTTTGTTTTCCCAAAGGCGCAGAGCTTCTGCAGCGGCTGCTCCAGCCGTCCCTCCGGGCAGGATACATAGACTTGCACCACCTGCCGGGCAGCGTACACGTTCCCGGTGTTTTCCACCGTGGCCGTGACGGTGACCTGATCCCCAGTCACCGCCATAGAATAAGCGGTGATCTCCGTCTTTCCATAGCCCAGACCATAGCCAAAGGGATATAGCACGTCCTGATTGAAGGTATCGAAATACCGGTAGCCCACAAAAATATCATCCGCATAGGACACGTTGATCTGCTCCTGCGTCTGTCCCATGGTGGTATTCACGTTGCCGTTGAAATGCTTTTCGCTGTAGTCTCCCGCCGTGGGGAACTGAGTATAGCAGACGGGCCAGGTATCCGTCAAATGGCCCGAGGGCATGACCTTTCCCGTCAGCACGTCAGCCACGGCCCCCGCATCCTGTCCGGGAAGTCCCATAAACAGCACTGCCGAAAATCGGGTAGCATAGGCACCCAGTTCGATATATCCGGCAGTATTAAGGAGCAGGATCGTCTTTTCAAAGCATCCAGTAATCTGATCCATCAGGTGCTTTTCATCCTCCGTCAGGTAGATCATGCCGGGCTCTGCCCGCATATCGGCCCCTTCTCCTGCCACCCGGGTCAGCACCATGATCGCTGCGTCATTGACAGCGGCAAAGGAACGAACTTCCTCATCTGTAAGCACCATCTCCGGATTATAGTAGCCCTTGGGCTCCATAAAGCCCTCCACGCACAGATTTTCATGGCTCAGGCCCCAGGTCCGGTATTTCCGGGCCAGCAGTCCATCCACCTGGAGGCTGTCCGTGGCGGTAAGCCCCTCCAGCAGAGATACGGTTTTCAAATTATTCACGTTGCCGGAGCCGGTACCGCCTTTGACGGTATAGATCTGGCCCACGCCGAACACCGCCAGGGACACGGGTTCCTCCTCCGAACCCAGCAGCGGCAGAGTATTCCGAACGTTTCTCAGCAACACCATACTTTCCGCTGCCAACGAGCGGCTAAGGGATGCGTTTTTTGTTATACGGGCGGATGCTTCCATTTCCTTTGCCTCCGTTTCATGATTTGCAGAAATAACTATACACGAAACCGGCTTCCTTCGCAACCGGTTTTCCTGTTCCACGCAAAAAGGTCCCGCGCAGGGGACCCTTTGGCCTATGCTTCCGCAGCCTGTCTAACCTGAAAATACTGGTCCAGACAATACCGCATGATCTTTTGTCGGGTAACAATACCGATAAAGCTGTCCTTGTCATCCACCACCGGCACAAAGTTCTGATCCACCGCCATTGTAATCAGTTCCTTTGCGTTGGTGGTCACCTTTACCGGCAGATAGTCCTTTCGGCGAGCCACCTCCATGACAGGCCTGCCTTCCGCATCCTTCATGTTCATCATATAGTTGTTTTTTATCGCCCAGAGCAAATCGCCTTCGGTAATGGTTCCCACATATTCCCCCGTCCGTTTCAGGATCGGAATAGAGGCAAACCGGCTGGGCTCCATACGCTCCAGCGCTTGCCGAATGGTGAAGTCTTCATAGATATATGTACAATTGGCTTTTGGCGTTAAAAAGAACAGAACATTCATACCTTGCCCTCCTTCTTGTCTATTATAGCATACTACTTTGGAAAAAGGAATGACCAAAGTATGAATAATGCACAAGTCTTATGTGTTTTGCCGGGGTTACCCGGATCATATTCTCTAGCCTGTCCCCTGGTATTTTTTCATGGCCCGGCGCAACGCCCGCACATCGCCAAACCCGCTGCGTTCTGCAGCCTGGGCAGTACCAACGCCAGCTCCCATCAAAGCCACCGCATAGTCCAGCCGTTTTTTCTGGAGCAGGTCCAGCAGACCACTGCCGGTATATCGCTTGACCTCTCTGGTGAGATAGGAGGGATTGAGTCGGAAAGCCTCGCTGATAGAGGCCACGTTAAACTCCGCACAGGTGTAGTTCTCCTCGATATAGCGCAGCACCATGCCCATCCACCGCGGTGCCTGCCGCCTGCTTTCAAATTCCGCAATGGCACTAAAAATCCGGTCGATCTGTGCCCGAAGTTCTCGGACGGTATAGGATCCCTGTTCCAGCTCCTGCCGAAGCCGGTCCACCTCCCCATAGACCGACGCCTCGCCCTTGCCCCGGTACTTCTCCAGCGTGATGAGCAGCAAATCCATCTTGGAGGACAGCTTGGATCGCAGGGTATAAAGCGACGGCACCGCCCGCCGGAATTCCTCGTCGATGAGGGTCTGGAGGGTCTTTCGCGCGTTTTCATAGTCCCCCAGTTCCACATCTGCCAGGTATCGATGCTCCAAGCTGAGAATCTCAAAATTCGTCCGCTGTTCTGTCTCCGCCACTTCAAAATCGTGGTAGCACAGCAGAGGCACGTCGATGCCCATGAGGCTGCGATAACTGTCGATCTCCAAAATTTCCCGATGGGCCTCCGGAATCTGCTCCACGCCCTGATGGGGCCGAGATATGGCTACAAAGGTCTCCAGTCCGTTTTCCTGAAGAAGCCGGTCCGCCAGCACCAATCCCCGGCAGTTGAGATCCTCCACGAAGAGCCCATTTTGCGGAATCCCTTCTGTGTGTTGATCCATCTGCAAAATTGCCGCCACACCATCCCCGATGCGTATGGCACCACAGAAGTATTCCGGATAGACCTGCCGGATGATCTCCCACAGGCCATCTTCAAATTTATCTCGAAACGCTTGCGGATCTATAGCTTGGTTGTTTGTGCGCTGGGGATCGGAGGGCACGGCCATCAGCACATGGACGTACAGCTCCACAAAAGACTCTTTGGTCAGATGGACGCCCACCTGGTGAAGATCCGCCGTAATTTTGTCCGCCGTGCGAAATTCACCACGGAGCAGATGCTCCACCAATTCCTGTTTCCGGTTTCGAAGCAGCTCTTGCCGCAATTGATCGTTCTCCTGGCGGAGCCTATCCAGCTCCCGCCGCAAAACCAATATCGTGTCCATATCGTCTGCCTCCTTTCATAATTATAGCAGAGCATCTATCAAAAATCCACGTCAAGCGTCTGCAGACAAGTCAGATTCTTGCCTGCGAACCTCAGATTGTGGTTCTTTTTTCACCCCCCTTCGGTAGCATATAATATGCGTATATCATTTCCTGTTTCAAGCGCAAGGAGGTATATCATGATCAAAAAAGACTTTACCGCCGAAGCCCTGCTGACCCGATGGGAGATCCGCCGGGAGGTACAGAACATCATGGGCAAGTACTCCCAAAGCTACTGCATCAAGCAGGAGGGCGCCCTTCCCCGGTTCTGGAGCAAACGCAACGACATCAGCCTGGGGATAAACGAGGGCTATTATGTGGGCCAGGATGCGATCCGGGGCTATTACAGCGCCATTGAGGCAGAAACTGCCTTGGCCAGCCGCCTGATTCGGGCACGTTTTCCAAAAAAGCTGGGGGAAAAAAGCGAAGATGAATGCTTTGGCGTAGGCCAGATCTCCTATCGTCCCATTGACACGCCGGTGATCGAGGTGGCGGATGATCTGCAAACTGCCAAGGGGATCTGGGTGGTCCGTGGTTTGGTGGAAAAGATTACAACTGCAGGCCCGGTCTCCTTCTGGGATTTCAGCTATTGGGCCGTGGATTTTATTTTGGAAGATGGCGCATGGAAGATCTGGCATATGCTGGACCTCCATGAGATCAATTCCCGTCAGGGGCTGAATTTCACCGATATTCCAGAGCCTCTGCCGGAGGATCCAGCCTTTGTGGAAATGGCCTCCATCTCCATTCCCGCCCCCACCCATCCCTGCGTGCTGCGGGAGACCTATCGGGCAGACCGGCCCTTTACCCCGTCTCCCCGCATTCCGGAGCCCTATCAAACCTTTTCCAAAACATTCAGTTACGGTATATAAAAGGAGGTCCCATCTATGTCTGACATCAATCGTATTCTGACCCCCGAGGAACAGGTGTGGCTTCTGTGGGATAAGGAGGAAATCAAAGACCTGATGAGCCGCTTTGCCTACTTTACCGCCAACGACGAACGCCGGCGAGCCATCGCAGAGCTTTGGGTTGCCTCCGACGAAAATCGCAAAACCGCCTCTCTGGGCTATAACAACGGCTACTATACGGGAATGGAGAACATCATCCGGCATTATATAACGGACTGCTACGACAACCGGTTTGCGCTGCTGGAAGCCTATCACGACAAGGCCGGCGTGGAACTCAGTGAGAAAAACCTGGGCTATGGCTGCTCCTTTGTCCACACCAGAAACACCCCCTATATCCAGGTGGCGGGAGACGGAAAAACCGCCAAGTACATCGGTTACGACTGCGGCATCTATTGCATTGGCAATCCCGACGGTGGTTCCGATAGCAACTTTACCTTCGCCAAGATCTACGCCGATTTGGCCAAAGAGGATGAATGCTGGAAGATCTGGCATTTGCTCATCGCCTACGATCACATCATTCCCGCTGGGAGGCGGTATGGCGAGCTAGATCCGGAAGCCCCTTGGGGCGCCGATGTGGTGGAGCAGGCCTGCGGCGATCCTACCATTCGGGATGTGGCCTATGACGCCCTCTACGGATGGACCGATGTATGGGAGCGGCTGCCCCGGCCCTACTACACCTTCGATCCCAGCAAGGCCTATACTGCCGAAGGCAAACCAGCCTGCTACAAGATCGGCCTTTACAAGTGAGGAGGGAAATGCATATGATTTATCAGGATCTTACCTTTGCGCAGCGGCTGCACAACGCCATTGGCGCCCAGGAAATCGAGCAGATCAAAGCGTGGCACGCATATACCCACGGCATGGGCTACTCCAAGGAGGAATGGGACTCCATCTGGTACCGTGGACAGGATGTGACCTGGGCCCATTTCTTCGGCCGGATGGTGGGCTGGGACGAGGTTTGGTTCGGCTCGGTCATCAACCCGGAAGAGGGGTATTATGAGCGGTACTGCAGCCATATTCTGAATTACCCAGGGGCCTCCTATTTCGATGCCCGCAGCGTGGGCTGCACCGCCCTGCACTGCCTGGCCTCCGGCGTCATCGAGGTGGCCGAGGACGGAAAGAGCGGCCGGAGCTGCTTCCTGACCCCTGGTACCATGATGGCCAGAATGAGCCCCAACAAGGTCCGCAACGGCGGCTTCCTTTGGGAGCGCTACGGCTCTGACTTTGCCTATGACGACACCGACGGGAAATGGTACTATTTCCACGAGCACGTCTGCCCGGACATTGGCTCTGAATACGGCACCGTCAACTGGGCCCAGGAGATGTACCAGCAGGCGGTCACCGGAAAGATGCCCTTCGGGCCGCCGTCGGAAGAGCCCAAGGAAGAACCACCCAAAGGGGCCCAGTCCGGCGGAGAAGGTCACGGAGGTCCTCCCGGCGGATTCCGTCCCGTCAAACCCAAGGGGCCTCTGGGCGGTCCTCCCTGCACCGATGTGGGCCCCCTGCACAACAACGCTTCCATGACCCAAACCGTTCAAAATACGGTGCCGTGGCCAGAGCCCTATCACACTTTGGATGACGACAACTCCTATGCCCCGGGCCACAACGACATCACAAAGCGGTACTCCGCCCTTAAGGAAATCGTGAAAGGCGGCGTCCGTCTGTAACGCCCTTGGGTACGCCCCAATACATCAACGATGAAATGGAGGAATTGTTATGAAGAAACTGGCTGCCTTGTTACTCGCCCTTTGTATGCTCTTTTCTCTGACGGCCTGTGGCCAATCAGCGGAACCAGCGTCGGAGCCTGTCGCTTCGGCCCCGGAATCCACAGCAGAAGCCGTTTCAGAACCTTCTGAGGAAGCCTCTGAAGCGCCTGTTTCCCCGGCATCCGCAGAAGAGGAAGAAGCCTCTTTGATGGAAAGCTTTGTGGAGGAAACGCCTGTTGTGCTGGAGCCTCTGGAGTATCCGGTCTCAGACGGCAGTACCACTCTGACCTACTGGTACAGCTATCCGCCCTTTGTCCCCAACTTCTTAGATGATGTCTCCAACAAGGAGATCTATCTGGCCATAGGAGAAGCCACCGGCGTCAACATCCAGGTGGTGGGGTACTCCCTGGTGAACGCATCGGAGCAGTTCCAGCTGATGGTGGCCTCCGGAGACTATACGGACATCATCTATGGCTTTGGGATGCAGTATACCGGTTCGGTGGAGGGTGCCGTGGAGGACGAAATCATTCTGGACCTGTCCGATAAGCTGGAGGAATACGCCCCGGATTACTGCCAATATCTCTATAACGACGAAGAGGTGAATCTGGCTGCCCATACGGACGCCGGATACGTTCCCTCCTTCTGCGGCATCAACGATGAAGCCCGTTCCGTCAACGGCGGCCTCATCATCCGGACGGATTATCTGGATGCTGTGGGCATGGAAATGCCCACCACCTACGACGAGCTGGAAGCCGCTCTGACCGCCTTCAAGAACGACCTTCAGGTTCCCTCCCCCTATTGGAGCAATCCTGCGGGCTATGTGGTGGAGACCACTGCCGGATTCGACATTGCTCCGGACTTCTTCGTTCAGGACGGCGTGGTGAAATACGGTTTCTATGAGGACGGCTTCTATGACTATCTCACCACCATGAACCGCTGGTATGAAAATGGGCTGCTCTATGCGGACTTCGCGGCCCAGTCCGCCGACCAGCAGTTTCCGCCCAGCGATATGGTCAACAACAATGAAGTGGGCGTATGGTTCAACTCCCTCAACGAGATGCGTTCCTACAGTGCCGAGACCTCTACCGATCCCAACTTTGCAATTGCCGGCCTTCCTGTGCCTGCGGCAGAGAAGGATGCCGTCACCCATTTCTCCACGGTGACGGATAAAGTGGACACCCGAGGTGGCAATTTTATTTCCACCAACTGCAAGGATCCCGAACTGGCCATGGCCTGGTGCAACTACTGGTACACCGAGGAAGGCTGTCTGCTGGCCAACTACGGCATCGAGGGCAAAAGCTGGACCAGGGACGCCGACGGGAATCCTCAATTCACGGATCTGATCCTCAACAATCCCGACATGGCCTTTGATATTGCCATTTCGGTCTACTGTGAGTTTAACGGCGGCGGTTACTATATTCTGAACGAAAAAACCGATTCCAATTACACGGAGGTTCAGCTGGAGGCCCGTCAGAACTGGCTGAGCAACTCCGACACCGCATACAATTATCCAAGCTACGCCTCCCTCAGCGCAGAGGAAAGCAGCACCTACGCCAACTATATCGGAGACATCACCACTTATGTGGAAGAGATGACCCTGAAGTACATCACCGGCAGCGAGCCACTCACCGAGGAGAGCTTCGACGTCTATCAGCAGACTATGGACAATTTTGGGATGCAGGAATGCATCGAGGTCTATCAGGCCGCCTATGACCGGTATCTGCAGCGTTAATGCTTTCACGCACTCTGGAATACAGAGTGCTGCGCTCCTTTTCCAGACAGGCATAGCCTTTGGCTGTGCCTGTTTTTCCCTCATATCACAGAAACATTTCTTTCCCTCCGCTGACTTTTTCTTCTGGTTATGGTACAATGTCGTTATCATATTGTCGTAACCCATAAACAGCCACTGAAGAGGAATCGATATGGATCTAACCAGCTGCATCTTTTATACCGGTGCTCTGCACGCACCGATTCCGGATCCTCCCGCAGCCAGGGAGCGGCTCAACGAACTCTTTTTTCACTCTGACAGGATCTCCTCCGGCTTTTCCCAGGAACTTCAAACCGCCGGAATCTGTCTGCCTGCACTGCCCATTCGGGTGGTGTCCATTTCTCCCGGTCCGGAAGCGGAGTTCATCATGGGCTTTGCCGAGGCATTTGCGGAAACCATATCGAACAAGCTGATAGACCAGCTTACCGCCGACGGCATTTTTTACTATATCAGCAGCAAACTGCAGGGTGTGGTTTCCGCAGGAGGTCCAGAAGATACCGCGGCTCTATATGAGACACTGCGAGGAATTGTAGCAAATTCTGGAATGCAAGCCCGGCCCCATGCCGCCATCAGCAATGCCTACGACAGTCTGGAGGCCATCAGTCGGGCCTGCGTGGAAAACGAGGAGGCCCGGTTCTTTGAGCGATTCTTAACCCATCCCATCGATGTTTTGGTCCAGCCAAAGGATTTCCATCTCTATGGTGCCCCCTTTCCCGAGGCCGATGACGACACTTTTTTTGGAGAGGTCTCCCAAAAAATCTGCAACGCCATGCTGCTGGGGGATCAGGCCCGGATGCATCAGGCCCTGGATCAGGTCTTGGACTTTATTGTGGACCGCTTTCCCCGGGTATCCGGGATTCACATGCGGGCGATCCACTTCTGCAAACCTTTGGAAATGACCCTGGTGGGAGCGGATCTCATTGACCGGCTGTTCGTCCAACAATTCCGGTTGGTACAGCGGGTCATTGAGACCGAAAACGAGGCCCAGCTCCGGGAGAGCTTTCATCAGCAGCTGGACCGAATCTGGGAATATTCCCAGAAACGTAAACAATTCCACCATGGAGAATTGATGCAGCGGGTGGCTGACTATATCCAGCAAAACCTCTCCGATTTTACCCTCTCCATCCCCACGATCGCGGAAAATTTTCATCTGTCGGAAACGCGGCTGTCCGCAGATTTCCGTCAGTATTTTCAGGAGACCATTCCCAACTTCATTCATCAGCATCGGGTAGAATGGATCAAAACCCAGCTGCGCACCACAAAAAGGCCCATCCGGGAGATTTCCATGGATGCAGGCTATATCAGCATTGCCACCATGAACCGGGCCTTTTTCCGACTAGAGGGGCTCTACCCCGGACAGTACCGAAAAAAACACAGCATTCTTTCGTTCCCTCCCATTGATTCCGCGCCATAACATAATTGGGCGCGGAATTATTGTTGCTAAGTCAAATTTATAGACTTCTAAGCATTGATTCCCGGATGCCGTCATGGTATGATAGCGATATGAAAAGCATGGATCTTTTGTCAAATCAATCAAAAAGGAGTGACGGGTATGGAAAAGAAGTATCCGCAGCTGTTAAAGCCCCTGGTGGTGCAGGGGGTGGTCCTGCGCAATCGGCTCTACGGCACCAAGGGACTGCCCCACTTTATGCAGGCCCAGGAGGAATTCCCCAGCGAAAACGTGATTCGCTATTATGCGGGACTGGCCAAAAACGGAGCCGCCGTGGTGACAGTCAAGGGCATGAGCAAGCT
>CASEPH010000040.1 GCA_949289625.1 uncultured Clostridia bacterium
ACCAATTCCAGAGGTTAGAAAGTGGTTGGAGGAATTACCTATTCCGGCACAACTGGCGGATAATATAACAGAAATTGAAATGGATGGCGGTAGTGAGATTTATACTCAGCTCTGTCCTTTTTGGGATGGAGAGGACGAAGTTTTTAATCTCAACACCATTACTGAGTCCGAGTTGCGCCAGTTCCCCAATCTCAAACATATTACTCTCATGTCCTCCAAGCCGGAACAGGTGCTACCGGTTTTGGAACGGTGCGGTATCAAGGCAGACTTGCTGTGAGGTGAAAGCATGGAGTTGTTTGCAAAAGGAATAACTTGGGAGCAGGTCAATGAGGAAGGATTCTCTTTCTTGTCCTTTGAATTGGAGAATGGTTATTTTACACTTTCTCGCAAAACAGGTGCGGAAACGCTCCGCTTGGAAATGAATGATCCAGCCAATGGTCAGTTGATTGACCCGGACTGTTTTGAATATGCCCTTGATGATACCAGGTTTCGTCTAAATATCGTACAGAACAACCGAAAGGTTCTGCGGTATCTGGAAGAACACCACATCAACACGGAGTTGTATGGAGAAATCGTCCTTCACTATACTCCTCTCAGCAAGCCACAGCTTGAAACAGTATCTGCCGTAACTCTCAGGCTGTTTTTCGGTGAACTGCTCTTTTAGAAGGAAACAGTACTTCGGCTGGGAAAAATGAAAGGAGATCATGATGGATGATATACAGCGCAGCTGGCGTCATGTGGATTTTGGCACGGGAAAGGTCATTTTTCTGGATGTCACACGAAAAGAAGATATGCTGCAAGTGGAATATCCGAACTGCTTTCTGCTGGATATGGGCTGGTATCAGGACAGATACATCATTTCTGTCATTCATAACTTCGATTGGGCGAATCCAGTCCAGCAGTATGAAACGACAGAAACAAATCAGCTTCCCAAGCTGTTGACGGAGGCGGTTCGCCTTGTGGAAAAGGAATCGCGGTCTGCTGTGGTGAATTGAAAGAGGACTTGATATGAATGAGAATTTATTTCGTCCACAATTTGACCGATTGAAACTGTCCGATAAACTCCGGCTGATGCAGACGCTGGCAACTCGTTATCATTTGACATTCAAGGATCTGTATGCCTTTTCCCGCTGGGGACAGAGTTGCACCACCGGCGTCTTTGAAAAGGCGGGCCGGGAATTTGTCTTTGTCCCAGGGGATACCGTAACGCTTGGCTGGGAGGGCTTTGTCCAGGGGATGGACAAGGCTAACCTAGAGGAACTGGCGGAACTTTTTGCGGAAATCGAATATGAAGGCACTGCGGAGAAATTTCTCCAACAAAGTATGGCCCCGGTACGCCAGTCGACCATCGGTCCCATGCTGGTGGGCAGGAAACTGGAGGAGATCGGCTGGGAAAACGTGCCAATGAACGACCCCCGCATCACCGCTCACCCGGACTGGCTGGAGAGCCTGCGGAAGTGGGCGGGCCGGAATGGCCAGAGCCTTGAAATCCACGAGACGGTCCGCTTTGAACGCAATGGTGATAACTGGCGGGCGTGGCTGTGCCACCCGGTGACCTATCCCAAATTTCTGCTGTCCCTGGTGTGGGAACTGACAGCCACCCTTCCCACACCGGACGAGTGGGCCTATCTGGCCGGGGGCGGATGCCGCACCCTGTTTCCCTGGGGAGATGGGCTGGAATACGCCATGCATCTGCACCACTTTGAAAGCGAGGAAGATCAGGGCAAGCCATACGACATGGAGCAGCCTAACTTCTTCGGCCTGTCCATCGCCTATGACCCCTATAAGCGGGAGCTGGTAGACGGGAAAACATTGACCACCTGCGGCGGCGACGGCGGCTGCAATGTCTGTGGTGGCATGGGTCCTTTGCTTGGGTTTTTACCCTGTTCCCCTCACTGTAAGCCGGAGGTTCGGGAGGACAACGAGATCCACAATGACTATGATTTTTTCCGCCCGGTGATCCGGGTGGATCGGGAAATAAAATTTCAATGAAACCAGGAGGATACAACCATGGGATTTTTCAGCAAACTGTTTCAAGGCCCACAGCCTGACATGGAAAAAAGCAATGCGAACCGGCAGAAGATCCGCGAATTATTTGATCAGACGGTGGAAAACGGAAGCTCTTACCGACTCATTGTGGGCTACACCGAAGATGTGAGCCGCTTCAATTATGGCTTTGTCCACGGCAGCAAAACCAAAATCGGCAACCTCATTGTAGGGTGGAACCAGGATACTCAGACCATTGTGGTTCTCCCCACCGTGCCGGATCTTTCCGGCTGCGGTGGCCCCGTCTGTTACCGCCGGGATGAAATTCACAAGGCATACCGAAACAAATACCCCACCGACGCCTTCATCATTTATCCTGACCGTGGCAACTATATTGCTATCAATGCCTATTTATCAGCAACCGGGAGACGATCAGTATTTTCAGATTTTCCTGAATCCAGACGGCACAAAGGAGGATGCCATCTGGTCCTCAACGGAAAGCAGCAAACCGGAGGTTTATTCGGAGAATGAGATGTCTGCGATAGAGCAGCACATCAAAAACACCTTTGGCGAGTTTGAGAATGTGTTCCATGAGTTGGTTTCCCCTGATATCCATGTGGACATCTGCGTTGTTCCTCCCTCTGAGAAGCGGGACTATTACACACTGGTGACGATGGGTATGGGTGCTCACCGGATGAATGTGCCGGAGGAACTGGCGGAATACAAGCTGGAACGGGCGGAGCTGGCCATCGCTCTGCCGCCAGACTGGAAACTGGATGAAGAATCCCTGAAGGAGGAACAGTGGTACTGGCCCATCGGCCTATTGAAAGTGCTGGCCCGTCTGCCCATTGCAGAGGACACCTGGCTGGGCTTTGGCCATACAATGGACAAGCAGTCGCCGTTTGCAAAGGACACCAAGCTCTGCGGCGCACTTCTGGTGGGCCCGCAGGATATTGTCTGGACAGGCGGCGAGGTCTGCACTTTGCCCAGCGGCGAGGAAGTCAACTTCTATCAGGTGATCCCCCTCTATCGGAATGAGATAGAATATAAGCTGGAGCATGATGCGGACGCTCTGCTTGAAAAGATGGCAGGCATCAGTTTTGTGGTCAATCCTACCCGCCGGGATGTCCTCGCCGAAGACACCCTATGCAACTGAATCCATCATAACCTGGTAATAAAAGTTGGAGTTAACTGTTATGAATAGAGAACAAGAAATGTAT
>CASEPH010000041.1 GCA_949289625.1 uncultured Clostridia bacterium
AAGCAAGGCTCTGGCGCGGTGATCGGTCAGATCGCTCTCCAGCGCATTGGGCCGGTAGGCGTAAATCAAAGCGCTGCCTTTGCAAACCCGGAGCGGCAGAACGCGGATGCCCTTGGGCACCAGTTTCTTGTTCAGCCGGCATAAGTCTCGCGTCAGATCCTTCCGGCTGGAGCAGACGCAGGAAAAGAGGTTCCCCGTCTTGATTCCCGCCAGGGTGGGAGCACAATGGCGGATCAGCAGATCCTCTGACATGGCACGCCTCCTTGTATCGTGAGTCACTTCCAACAGGTGGTTAGTGTATGCTAACTTTCCTGCAAAAATAAATTGGGATCTCTCCCGGTAGTTAGCAATAGCTAACTCATATCCTGATTTTAATATATCACATCGTGTTTGTCAATGGAAATTTTCTCAAATGTGCAAATAATCTGGGTCTGTCGCAGAATTGAAAAATTCTGCGACAGGTTTTTCTGCCCACAGAGATAATCAAGAAGGAAAATACCGTGAAATCTGAGGATATTTCTGCCAAAACGAGCGCAACAAATCAGACCCAAGCAGTTTGCCTGCGTCTATGTGGACAATGATTCTGTTTTTTAAAGCTACGAGGTCATTTTCATGGACGCACGGGTCTGAAGCCGGTCTTGTTCCCGTTTCATCCACAGCTTTTTCAAGTCAAAAGCTAATGCCAAAAGGAAGAGTTCTGTTCGCACATTTGCCTTGCCTCTGGTCAGAAAGCGACGGAATCCAAAGTCATTTTTGAGCAGTCCAAATGTGCCTTCCACCTGGATGGAGCGGCAAAGACGCAGATGAATGCCGCGCTCTGTCATGATATTTGCGGTTGCCTGCTTCCGCTTTTCCCAGAAGGTTTTCTGGAGCATGATTTCCTTGGGCTTGTTCAGATCCTTGGCTCGGCAGCACTGTACCCGGCAGGGACACTCGCTGCAATCTTCACACCGGTACCAGGCGGTGGACACAAGCTGCCCGTCCTGCACTTCGGTTGCCTCCCGTCTCAGGTACAGCTTCCTGCCCTGTGCGCAGGTGAAGCTGTCTGCTTCTGGGTCATATTCCATATTTTCAATTCGTCCCACCTGTTTGCGAAACTTGCTCGTTTTCTTCTGGTCGTAGTTGGTGGGCTTTATGAAGCACATCTGGCCATTCTGCTCCAGATACAAATAGTTCTCCAGACTTTCATAGCCCGCGTCTGCCACCACTTCCTCATAGCGCGCCTGGTGCCACCGGGACAGCGCATTCAGCATGGGACGCAGTGTTTTCACATCTGTACGGTTCGAGAATACCTCCAGACCAGTAATATATTCGCTGTTTACCGCAATCTGGACATTATATCCCGGCTTGAGCTGGCCGTTTCTCATGTGGTCTTCCTTCATTCGCATAAAGGTGGCGTCTGTGTCAGTCTTGGCATAGCTGTTGCGCCCTTCCCCCATGGTGGACAGCATTTTCTCATAGTTTTCCCACCGTTCCAGAAGGGCGTTCTTCGCTTCCCAGTCCCGCTGTGCCTGGCTTTTGCGGCTGCCTTTTCCGCGGACAAACTCCATTTCCCTGGCTTCCTCTTCCAGCAGCGAGCGCACTGCGGTGGATGTGGTCAATCCAGTCAGGGATTTCATTTTTCCCTTTACTTGGGCTAGTTGCTTTTCTACACTTTTCCGCCATACAAAGGTATACCGTCCTGCCCGGCTTTCCAGCTTGGTTCCATCTATGAACACTGCTTTGTGGTCTGTTTCCCCCATGCCTTCCAGCTTGCGGACAAACTGGTAGAACAGATCCTCCACCACATCCCGGCAACGCCCGGTGCGGAACCGGGCAAGAGTGCTGTGATCCGGCGCTTTCCGATCCTCCAGCAGCCATTTGAAGTCGATCCGGTACTGGCATGCCTCCTCCAATTTCCGGCTGGAGTAGATCCCGCACAGATACCCATGTACCAATACCTTGAACAACACCCGTGGATCCGCCGCTGATTTTCTTCCTTTGGAAGAATACGCTTCGTACAGTTTCTCGTACTCCAGTTCCTCAAGCTGGGCGTTTAGCAGACGGACGGGTGCGTTCTCCGGTATCATCATTTCCGAATTTATCGCAAGTACCAGTTGACCATTCCGCTCATATACGGTAAACTG
>CASEPH010000042.1 GCA_949289625.1 uncultured Clostridia bacterium
AGAGCGGAAAAGCCATCCAGGCTGGCAGCTATTATGTCATCCCTGCCCTGAGCAACACCTTCACGCTGCAGGAAACAGAGGTGCAGGGTGCCGCCGACAGCAATGTTCAGGCAGGTACATATGATATCGGCGTGGCTGATGCCGGTAGTATTACTGCAAGCGCAGGCAACGCAGACTATGATGTTGTAGTTGCGGACTCCGGCGAACTGACGGTGCGCTATGTGTCGGAGCCGGAGAAAGTGCTGGACGAGAAAAATCCTGTAACCATCACTACCCCGGTGGTGACCAACGAGAGCCAGGTCAATACCCAGACCGGCATGGCTGTGGCTGTGATCGAAGATGGTGCAAACTTCTATACCAATGGCCAGAATAAAAACCTGGGCATTGTGGGCACCGACGCTACTAACGGATCCGGCGCGCAGATTTCTCTGCTGTTTGATGACATATTGGCGTTGAATGAGGCGGTAGGAGAGAACGAGGATGCCATCCAGCTGCTGATCAACCGTGCAAATGCTGCCCAGTCCGGGGTGACCTTCACCAGCGGGCAGTATGAGTTCAAGTATATGGATCTGGTCAATGCCAACGACGGCAATGCCTGGGTCAGCACGGACGAGGACATTACGATTTTCTGGCCTTATCCCGCGGCGGTGCAAAGCAACTATTCCGATTACACCTTCCAGGTGGTGCATTTCACGGGCCTGCACCGGGAGGATTATGCGGATAGCACTAACGGCGTCGTTAATCAGATCGACAGTGCCGGGGTGGAAGTCATTACGGCCACTGCCACTGCAGACGGCGTCAAGTTCACCCTGAAGGGCAACGCCAAGAACGGCAGTTTCTCCCCCTTCGCTCTGGTGTGGCAGAAGACCGGCGGTACCGTTACTCCCGGCACCGACCCGGATCCTACTCCCACGGAACACACTCTGCGGTACGACACCAACGGAGGCGAGAAGCTCCAGTCTGAGACAAAAAAGAGCTCCTGGACAAAGGACTATGAGGATCTGCCCATCCCTGAGCGGGACGGTTATACCTTTGCAGGCTGGTACCGCAACAGCACACTGACCATGCCCATCACCGGCGATGTGAAGGTCTATGGTACTGTTACCATCTACGCTAAGTGGAACAAAACTGTGGTTGATCCTGATGATACAGGTGTGTCCGATCTGCTCAATACGCAAGACCATAAGGAGTATTTGCATGGGTATGATACGGGACTCTTTGGCCCGAATAACGACATGACCCGCGCTGAAGCAGCGCAGATGTTCTATAACCTGCTGCTGGACAAGGATGTGCCTATCACTGTAAATTTCTCTGATGTGCCTGCTGATGCCTGGTACGCAACGGCAGTAAATACTCTTGCTTCTCTCGGACTTGTGGAGGGTGTTGGTAACAATGAGTTTGCTCCCGATCGAGCCATTACCCGTGCCGAATTCACTGTCATTGCCATGCGTTTTACCAACGGAGATGTATCCGGTGAGAACATTTTCTCTGATGTAAGTACAAATGATTGGTTCTATGATCAGGTGGTAGGGTCTATTCAGTATGGCTGGATCACTGGATATGAGGATGGGACCTTCCGCCCCAATACCACGATTGCTCGCGCTGAAGTGACAACCATAGTTAATCGGATGTTGGGTCGATCTGCTGATGTAGACTATGTAGATCGCCATAAAGATGACCTGCGACTGTTCCCAGATGTGAGCCAAGACTACTGGGCCTACTATCAGATCGTAGAAGCTACCAATGCACACGATTATACAAAGGAAGGCAACACGGAGTCTTGGAGCAAACTTAAGTGAATGCAGATATTACGAAAGTCTACAAGTTTGGGGCAAGTTTCTTAAATGTGATTCGTGGTGAAAGTCTCAAAGGGGGACACAAATGATTTATCGCCCCTTTCATTCCACCGGCGGCTAAACCGCCACCAAATCCAATACAACCACCCGCTGAAAAGGCGCAGACAACCCGTTGGTTGTCTGCGCCTCATTTTTTTCTCGACAAGTTATCCGAGTTTCCCCCGGAAAATTCTGGAAGATATTAGGATGAAGTGTCGAGGTATGGCTGTGATTTTTACACTGACCTATCCCGGCCCGGAAAAACCATTGAAAACTTAGAAAAATTTTTGCATTTTGGCGGAAAAAGATATTCCTGCCGCTCTCCTCCCGATTTTCGTTGACCATCCACGAATCAACGAAAATGAAAGGAGGAGCCAATATGTTTGACCGCAATAGTGACTATGCTCTGAATAAGAAGGACCCGGACGCCATCGTATGCAAAAGCGCCACCGGAATACATATCCGCCTGACCCGTGCCGACTTCTCCAGTGCGGAAGAGTTTGAA
>CASEPH010000043.1 GCA_949289625.1 uncultured Clostridia bacterium
ATTTGCACCAGGAGGGGATCATGTAGGGGATGATCACCGCCAGGGAGAAAAACTTCTTGAAGGGCAGATCCGAGCGGACCATCAGCCAGGCCAGGATGGAACCCAGCAGGATGGCGCACACGGACACGCAGACGCCGATGACCAAGGAGTTGATCAACGGCTTGATCAGCATGGTCCAGGACAGCTCACTGGCCAGCAGCCGCTGCCAGTAGTACAGGGTAAAGTCGCCGGCCTCGCCGCCGCCCACATCCCGGATGTCCCGCTGGGCCAGCTCGAAGGTCGTGGAAATCATGTCCAGCAACGGCAGGATAATCAGATAGATCAGCAGCACAATCGCAATCAGGACGATGACGTTGTAGGGGTTTGTCACCACCGCCTTGATCTGATTCTTCAGCCGCCGGCTCTTGGAATAGGTTTGCTCTTGTGGTTTCATCTTCCGCTTGCACCCTCTCTCCTCAGATCCTCTTGTTGTTTGCGTCAAATTTCGCAAACGTTTTCGTTCCTCTACGATTCCAAATTTAACATTCGTTCATACTTTTGTCAAGAACTATATGTCATATTTTATAAAGTATCCAATAAAATTCTTTTTCTTTTAGCTATTTTGCTACTTTGGAAAAATTTGAACCCGCATAAATCGCACAAACGTTTTCTATCACTCAAAAAAAGACGGCGCGTTTCCCTCCTCCGTTCACTTCAGCGGCGGCAGCAGATCCAGCAATTCCGGGAACGTGTCGATCACCGCATCCGGCCGCGTCTCCTCCGTGAACTCCACGGGATGCTTCTTCTCCGGAGAACGGAAGATAATGTTGCAGCCGATTCCCGCGGCCTTGGCCCCCGGAATGTCCCGTTTGATGTTGTCCGCCACGGAGACGCAATCCGCCAGATCCACGCCCAGCTCCCGGGCCGCGATGTGGTAAATCTCCGCGCCGGGCTTCCGCAGATGGCACACGGAGGAGAGCACCACGCTGTCAAAATACGGGTCCAGCCGGTCCTCCTCCAGCCAGTCGGGCACCTCGTGCTCACCGATCAGGTTGGACACGATGCCCAGCTTGTACCCCCACTCGTGCAGGGTGCGGATCACCTCTGCCCCGCCGTCCACCACCACGCGCCGCCCTTTGGACTGGCGGTACTCAAAGGACAGCTCATGGCAGACCTGGGCAATGCGCTGGGGGTCATAGTCCGGCAGCAGCCACTTGCACCAGAGCTCCTGGTCGCCGGACTCCTTGTTCTCCCCCAGGGCCCAGCGGCGATAGGGCTCGTAGCGTTCCTCCACCAGCTGATAGAAGTCCTCCACCGGCAGCGGCGTTCCCGCCAGCTCCGCCAGCTTCCTGCGGGCATGGCGCATATAGGGCTCATCCTCCAGCGCGATCCGCAGGGTGCCGCCCAGGTCGAACAGGACGGCCTTGTACCTTTTCTCGTTCATCCTTCCTCCTTATCCGCGGACAGAGGCTCTCTGGCCCCGCTGTCCGCTTGTCTGACCCGTTGAATGCAAACGTTTTCGCTCCTTCTGCCTTTATTCTAGTTTAGATCGCTTTTCTCTGTCAAGGGGAGGAACCGCCAAAGACGCTCTCCCGTTTTTGCCGTTTTGACCAAAAGTTCAAAAATTGCAGTTTTATATTGACTTTTCTAACGAAACTCTATATATTTCAATGCAGAAGTGTACTTCTCTTTCTTGCGGGCGGAGCTGCGGCGCGAGGTCGAAAACGTTTGCACTTCAAGGGCTTTCTTGGGGGAAAAACCGACCTCGAGCTCCCCTGCTCCAAAGCTCTGTGCTCCCTCCAGCAGTCTGCGCGTGACAGTCTGAATCATGGAAAGAAGGCTTTTTATGGACGGATACCTGTTTGATCCCCACACCCACAC
>CASEPH010000044.1 GCA_949289625.1 uncultured Clostridia bacterium
TTTCTCCCCAGGATGATTTGATGGAGCGTCTGCTCCGGGCAAGGAAGGGGTGAAGTCATGTTTGAGAAAGTAAATCCGTGCCACCCGGATAAGGTGGCGGACCGTATCGCCGGCGCTCTGGTGGATGCGGCGTACAGGAAAGAAGAAAATCCCAGGATCGCTGTGGAGGTCCTCATCGGCCACGGCGTCTGCCACATCATTGCGGAGAGTTCCGTACACATCCCGCCGGATGAAGTGGATACCATCGTGAAGCGCATTGCCGGAAACCTGCACACGGACTATGTGGAAGTGCCGCAGGACGGACACCTTGCCGGGAATCAGGCAGAAGGAATCCGCTGTGGTGACAACGGCATCTTCAAAGGGGTACCGGTCACGGAGGAACAGAAAGCCCTCTGTGAGATCGCGAAAAGTGTGTATCACATCTATCCCTCGGATGGGAAGTACATCATTGACGAGGCAAGGCTGATCCTCTGTCAGAGCAATGCCCCTGCCGCAGAACTGCGGAGACGGTATCCGGGCGCCGAGGTCAATCCCCTGGGCGACTGGACGGGTGGCACGGACGTGGACTCTGGCACGACCAACCGGAAGCTGGGCAGCGACATGGCCGATTCGGTGACAGGCGGCGGCCTGCATGGAAAAGACCTCTCCAAAGCGGATGTGTCGGTCAACATCTACGCATGGCTGAAGGCGCAGGAAATCGGAAGACCGATAGAATTGTGCTGCGCCATCGGGGACGATACAGTGGACGGTGTTCCCTACGCTGAGATCGTGGAGACTGCCCGGAGATACATCCAGAGCTTTGGCGGTTTTGAGAAATTTGCGGAATGGGGGCTGGTGCGATGAAGACAACAACGGAAATGCAGCTTGTGCCGATAGCCAAGCTGGTACCCTATGTGAACAACGCCCGTACCCATTCCCCGGAGCAGATTACGAAACTCCGCTCGTCCCTTCGGGAGTTCGGCTTTATCAATCCCGTCATCATCGACCGGGATTTTAATGTGATTGCCGGACACGGCAGAATCCTGGCGGCAAAGGAGGAAGGCATCGCTGAGGTTCCCTGTGTGTTTGCAGACCACCTCAGTGAAGCTCAGAAGAAAGCCTATATCATTGCGGACAACCGTATGGCGATGGATGCCGGATGGGATGAGGAACTTCTGCGGGTGGAGATTGAGTCCTTGCAGGGTATGGACTTTGATCCCCTGCTGACCGGTTTTGATGAAAAGGAACTGGCAGACCTGTTTGGTACAGATGATGAGGCGAAGGAAGATGACTTCGATGTGGAAGCGGAACTGGAGAAGCCCTGCTTTTCCAAAGCAGGTGACATCTGGCGGCTTGGAAAACATACCGTCATCTGCGGGGATTCCACAGACCCGGAGACGTTCCGTTTGCTTCTTAGAGACACGAAGGTCAACCTGGTCTGCACGGACGCCCCGTATTTTGTTAAACTGGAGAGCCAGTCCGGGCGGATCGCAAACGACGATCTGGAGGATGCCCAGGCCTACGAGTTCCTCATGAAAGCATTTACGAACTTCAAAGATGCCATGGCCATTGACGCTTCTATCTATGAATTTTACGCCACTATGAAAGCGCGTGTGTTTTATGACGCCTTTGAGGATGCCGGGTTCAAGGTCGGCGCCGGACTCATCTGGAAAAAGCCCAGGGCTCCGCTGATGCGGACAGACTGGAAGTTCAACATGGAACCGATCATCTTTGGCTGGAGAAAGGATGGAAAGCACAAGTGGTATGGAGACCAGAAACAGAAAGCCGTCTTTGAATTTGATGGAATCAAGAATTCAAAAGAGGACGGACATGGTCATCCTTCCAGTAAACCTGTTCCTCTCATTGCGTATCTGATACAGCAAAGCACACAGGTAAATGGAATCGTACTGGATGGGTTTCTGGGTTCAGCATCCACGCTGATTGCCTGTGACCAGATCGGGCGGATCTGTTATGGGGTGGAACTGGAACCAAAGTTTGTAGATGTGGCAGTTATGCGTTACATGAACCAGCATGGCAACAGTGCGGATGGTGTGCTGTTGATCCGGGATGGAAAGGAACATACCTACGAACAGGCACTTGATATGGCGGAGGTAATTGCAGATGAGTAATGTAAAATATCGGTTTTCTGAAGACGGCCTTGTAGCCTATGGGGAACTGGCAAGCGGTCAGATTTTTGTGATAGATGCCGATATGGTCGAAAAGATTCGTACAGTTAAATTTTATCTGGGCAGCAAAGGAAATGGCAGCCAATATTATGTGATTGACTGTAAGGGACGAACCCTCCATGATTATCTGTTTGAACACAGGCCGGGCTATGAAATAGACCATATAAATCTGGACACATTTGACAATCGCAGGTGCAATATCCGTTATTGTACACATCAGCAGAACCAGATGAACCAGCCGCTGCAGAAAAATAATACTTCCGGTGTCAGTGGCGTGAGTTATTATCCGCCAAGGCGCAAATTCCGGGCAAGAATAAAAATCTGCCAGCAAGAGATACACCTTGGCTATTTTGATACCTTTGAAGATGCAGTAAAAGCGCGGAATATTGGAATGCTTTGTATGTTTGGACAGTATGGGAGATATAACGATACTGGAAAAGCACCGGATTGGATTGAAAGAAAAGTCGCTGGAAAATGTGCGCGTTATGCGGAACTCTCGCAGAACAGCGCATTTTTTGATTTCTGGGATGGGGGTGTTGTCAATGCTCCATGACAAACTGACCCT
>CASEPH010000045.1 GCA_949289625.1 uncultured Clostridia bacterium
AAGGTGGGCAACGTCAAGACCGCCACTCGGGCAGCCTTCGATACCGCCATGACCATCTGATCCAAAAAGCTTTGTGGCGTACCGGCCATGAACCGGTACGCCACAATTTCTATTGCTCAAAATATTGTATCAGCCGGGCTACCATGGGATTATTGGTGGCTCGGTTCCACACCGCCTCATGGGTAATCACCGCTGCAGGATCGGGAATTTCCAATGCCTTCAGAAAGGGATACTGATGCTGCTCGAAATAGATCTCCGAGAGCAGCATGATTCCTTTTCCCATCTGGGCATAGACAAAACCTGCCGGCAGGGAATCCACATGGCGAATTTTCGGCTCCAGCTTCATGTTCTCCAAGGCCTTGAGAATCCGGGAATTACCCCGTGGCTTCTCCTTCACCAGCAGTAAATCCAGGCGTTCCACCGCTTCCCGGCAGGTGGTGACCGGGCTTTTGTCGCTGACCGCCATAATCACCCGGCTGCTGTATACCGGACGAGAGGTGAGATCCGGCGGCAGATGCTCCTTGTGGCGCATCACCAGGAAGGCGATGTCCAGTTCCCCGTAGATTACACGATCCGCGCATTCGCTGAAGGGCCCCTGCATCATGGACAGTTCCACCCCCGGATTCTCCAGGGCAAACCGGGCGATGGCCTCGGTCACGCCGGTGCCTTCAAAATGATCCTCCGTGCTGTCAAAGCCGATCCGCAGGAATCCGGTTTCCTGCACATCGCTGCGCCGCAATCGCCCCGGCAGTTCCCTGGCCTGCTCCAGCATCTTTTTCGCCGGTTCCACCAGGGCCATGCCTGCCGGCGTCAGGGCCACCTTTCGCCGGTCCCGTAGAAACAGTTCAGCCCCCAGTTCCCGTTCCAGCTCTGCAATCTGATAGCTAAGGGCCGGCTGGGAAATATACAGGGCCTCTGCAGCCCTGCTGAAGTTCAGGTGCTCCACCACTTTCAGAAAGTAGTGCAGCTGTTTCATATCCATACGCCCAGCCCCTTCCCATTGTCCTTGGTTTTACCCTCATTATACTCCAATCCAGCTCCAAAAACAATCGGGCATTGATGCAGAACGGACCGGACTTGACGCATTCCGTCAAATCCGGTCCGTTTTTTGTCATTGCTCTGGGGTTTCCTTTCCCCGGAGCAGTTCAAAAATCTTGGTAGGAGAAATGGGGTTGCCCTTTCGCAAGATCATCAGCCGATAGATCTTCCCTGCGAAATAGATCAGCGCAACGGTCGCCACAATGGTAAGTCCCAGGGACAACGCAAATTGGAGTGCGGAGATCTCCCCCAGCAGCGCCAAACTGGGTACCACCAGCATAGCGGTAAAGGGCACATAGATCTGCCAGGTGTAGCCGTCCCCACCAATGATACTGCTGCTGTAGAGCACGCAGAAAAAGCTAATCACCAGAGCCATGGTAAACAGGAAATTGGTGCTGGACAGGTCCTCCGGCTTGCTGGCCAGAGAACCGCCGATGGCCGCAAGGGCGCAGTACATGAGGAAGCCCGTCAGGAATATCAGCAGCGCGGCTACAATATCTCCCACAGAGAACAGGCCATCCATAGTACCAAACAGGTCAAAGAGCTGAATGATGGCCAGATCCGTTCCTGGGTCCATGGCCTTCACCAGTGCGGTTCCGACCCCCAAACTGATAGCTAAACAGGCCACCCAGATCAAGAGTTGCATTACACCGCTAAGGGCAATGGCCAGCACTTTGCCCATCATCATGGCCCCAGGCCGTACCGTCACCAGGAAGGTATCCACCAGCTTGGAGGTTTTCTCCATCAGGACACTGTTGGCCACCCCCTGACCATAGGCCAGGATCATGAAATACAGCACCAGGATCACCACATAGGGCAGCACCATGGCGATGACCTCCCGCAAGGCTTCCAGAGGATCCTGGGCCTCCGTCCCTTCGGCATCCGTAGTCTCCACCTCCGTACTGACCGGAATCAGGAGGCCAGCCAGTTGGGTTTGATCCAGACCAGATTTTTCAGCCAAAATGGCGCCATAGGCTGTATCCAAAAAGGCAGCGTAATAGGACGCATCGGATTTCTCCAAAGTGGTCTCCTCCGGCAGCAGTACCTGCAGTTTCACAGGACTCCCCTGTTCCACCAGCAGAATCAGGCTGTCGGTGCTGCCTCGGGCTGCCTGCGCTGCATCCTCCAGGGAAAGCATTCTTTCATAGTCAATCTCGGAAAAATCCGGGTCACCCATCTGATTGAGCAGCGCATAATCCGTCTCGGTTTCCGGATCCACCACATAGACCCGGGCAATGGTTCCGGGCACATAGGCCGGCTCTGTGCTGTCTCCCGCTGCTGACGCTAAAATCATCAAAAAGGCCGGCAGGATCAGCAGCAGGATTCCCAGGGCGATGGTCATGTTCCGATACCCCTTACTCTTGATATGCTGAATCAGGGTAAAGGAAAAAATCTTTGGAAAATGTTGAAATTCCCGTTTCACTGGGCTCTGCCTCCTTTCTGCTGACGGGCCAGCTTCAGCATGCCCGACAGCTTCACCCTGCTGCCCCGATAGAGCAAAAGTGCCTGATAAATTCTGGCACAGAACCAGGCCAGCAGAGCCAGCACTGCCAGCTGCACCACCCAGGCCCCACACAGAGCCCCGAACCCAATATTGCCGCAGACATACTGCACTGGAGCACAAAAGATGGATGCCACAGGCACATAGGACACCACGAACCCAAAGGCCCGACTATCCACGCCTGCCGTAAAGCAGGACACCATGTACCCCGCCATAACCACCAGCACCACGGTAAGATTGGCCGACTCCATGTCCTCCATGGAGGAACAGGCGGTGCCGAACAGGCCCCCCAGAATAGCAAAGGTGAAATAACCCAGCAGGAGACTGATGACCACAATAAAGATGGTGCTCACACCAATATGCATCCCTTGGAGATTCAGTCCCATCCCCTCCAGCATGGCAAAGGGAGACTGGACCGTCAAGAACATCCCGGTGACCACATAGCTCACAGCTATCGCCAACGCCAGTCCGGCCAGTACCGCGAACATATAGGTCATCACCGCCAAAATCTTTCCCACAATCAGGGCCAAAGGCCGGACGCTGACCATCAGCGTCTCCACCAGCTTGGAGGACTTTTCCTCAATCACGGTGCGAACGATATAGGCAGAGGAAAACAGGCTCAGGATCATCACCAGGATCGCATAGACATACTGGATGGCAAAGGCGTCATCAAAGTCCAGCTTTGTAGAATCCAGATAACCGCTCACCGTATCCACCTGGGTGGTAAAGCCACCGGTGATGGTATCCAGCTGGGCCTCCGTGGCTCCCAGGGCTCCATACCGGGCATCCTCCAGAATGGTTCTGGCCTGCTGGGCCAGAAGATTCCCTGCCGCGGTATCCCGGCAGCGAACCGAAACCTGGTACCCCGTTTCATCAACATAGAACCGGATTTCCGCCTGATCCTCTCCCAAGGCCTCCACCGATTCTGACGTCTCTTGGACCTGGGATACATCCAGGGTGCTGAGATCCAGATCAAGGCCTGTTTCATTGTACACATATGCCGTCTCAATGGCATCGTCAGATACCTTTTGACCGCCCCCCTGAAGCAGCGTCACCGTGGGCACGCTGAACAGAGCCATGAGCAGCAGGATCACCAGCGTCACAATATTGGCGGTTCCTCTGAAAAACTGCTGCAGCGTAAAGGCATAGACCTTTCCTGTACCGGTAAAATCGTTCTTATGCATCCCCATGGCTCCCACCTACCTTCTCAACGAAGATCTCATGGAGGGACGGCTCCCGGAGATCGAAGCGGATCATGGGTACACCATCGGCAATGAGCCGGGAGAGCAGATCGTTGGCCTGCTGCTCTCCCGTCACCCGCAGCTCGTACTCATATTCCTTCTCCGTCAGCACCTGAACCCCAGCTGCTGCAATCTGGGCCGAAATATCCTTTTCCGTCTTGAGGGACAGGTTGATTCGCCCATAGCTCTTTTTGATCTCGTTCAAGTTTCCCTGCAATACAGTCTTGCTGCGGTTGAGGATCACGATGTCCGTGCAGAATTCCTCCACCGTAGCCATCTGGTGGCTGGACATAATCAGGTATTTCCCCTTGTCCACCTCTTCCCGAATGATGTTTCGAAACAGGTCCGTATTCACTGGATCTAACCCGCTCATGGGCTCATCCAGAATGATGAGTTCCGGGTCCGACAGCAAGGCCGTCATAAATTGAATTTTCTGCTGGTTGCCCTTGGACAGCTGATCCGCCTTTTTGGGCTGCTGCAATTTCCGGCCCCGACGGCGGCTGACCGTGGTGGGATAGAGATATTCTTCCACCTCCAGACGCTCTGCCCAGCTTTTGATCCGCCGTTTGGCCTCTTCCTTGGGCACGCCACGGAGTCCCGCAAAATAAAGCAGCTGATCCATCAGGGCATATTTGGGATAAAGGCCCCGTTCTTCCGCCAGATACCCCACGTTGCAGGTGGCTGTATCCAGTGGTGCACCGTTCCAGAGCACCTCGCCACTATCCCGGGACAACATCCCCAGGATCATGCGGATGGCTGTTGTTTTGCCGGCGCCGTTGGTCCCCAGTAGGGCAAAAACACCCGGCGACTGCATTTCAAAGCTCAAATTTTCCAGCGCAGTTTTATCGCCGTATTTTTTGGACAAGCTATGTACAATCAGACTCAATCCACTCGCTCCTTTTCTCTTTCTACAAGATTTGACTGCTTTAGAATATCTCATTTTGAGATATATGTCAATATCTCAATTAGAGATACTCTATAATCTCTGTCGGGTGATACAATGCGTTTAAAAGACATTCGGGAAGATCATGACGTCACACAGCAGGAACTGGCTTCCTATCTCAGCATCAGTCAAAACACATATTCCCAATATGAGAACGGAAAGCGGCAGCTGCCCCTGGAAACGTTGATCCGTCTGGCAGATTATTTCGGCACCTCCACCGACTATATTCTGGAGCGTACCGACCAATCTCAGCCCTATCCCAAACACCACGGCTAGGTCCTTTGCCGCAGCCTCCCCGAACTGAGTGCAATATAGCATAACAAATAGCGAATATCAAGTTTGCCTGGTAAAATTTCAGTAAAAAATGCCGCGGGATGAGCGTTTGTCCCGCGGCATTTTTCTGAATCTCTATTCTTTGTTCTTCGGTGGCGGCACCTGAAAGGATCCGCAGGTTTCCGAGACAATATATCTGGGTCTGCCCTTCAGTTCCTCATAGATGCGGGCCACATAAAACCCGATGATCCCCAGGCTCAGCATAATCAGCCCACAGGCAAGAAGCTGAATCAGTATCACGGTGGTGAACCCCTCTAAAGCCTGTCCTGTAAACTTGTTTACCAGAGTCTGAATCCCCAGCACCAGCGCCAGGAATAAAAAACCCACCCCAAACCAGGAGACGATCTGCATAGGCGCCGTGGAAAAGGATGCCAGATTGGTCAGTCCATAGCGAATCAGGGCTCTGGTGGACCATTTGGTCTCCCCTACCGTCCGTGGCCGTACCTGATAAGATACCTCCGCTTTTTGATAGCCCACCCAATAAGTCAACGCTCGAAAAAACGCGTTTCGTTCCGGCATCTGGTTCAGGGTATCCACCACCTTCCGATCCAGCAGCTTGAAGTCTGAAGCATTGGACATATCCATCCCCGTGGCCCGGCTGATCAGCCGGTAAAACAGGTTGGCCGCCACGCGATGGGATCCGCTTTCCTTCCCTCGATCCTCTTTGACGCCCTCCACTACCTCTGCCCCCTGCTGCCATAGCCGGTACATCTCCACAATCTTTTCCGGCGGATGCTGAAGATCGCAGTCCATCACAACACAGCAATCTCCTGTGGCCCGTTCCAGTCCAGCAAACATGGCTGCCTCTTTTCCAAAATTGCGACTAAAATGAATCCCTATTACATGAGGATTTTCCGTGGACTCCTGCTGGATCAGTTCCCAGGTCCGATCTTTAGAGCCGTCGTCCACAAACACCAGTTGGTAGTCAATCTGCGCCGTCTCCAAAATGCCAGATACGGTCTTCGCCGCAGTATGAATCATCTGCTCTTCATTGTACGCCGGGAGAATGACTGAAACCATTCCATTTCCCCCTTTCACGATCAATAGCCAATGATGCTGTTTACACCATAGTATTTTGCCATCTGGGTGTTGGGCCAGGTATCTGTCGTCTCCGTATCCAGATCCTTGATGCCCCAAAACGCGCTGTATTCCGAATTAGCGTGGACAAGGGGCAAAACCAAGTCCGTCTCTCCAGCGGCAACATATTCAGCAATCAACTGTTCCCGAGACAGAAAGTTGGAATAATTCCGCCAGATTTCATAGCTGCCTGTCACCAGCTG
>CASEPH010000046.1 GCA_949289625.1 uncultured Clostridia bacterium
GCCGATCCAGTTCCAGATAGTCTCCCCCTTCCGCTGCATCCCCCTTGCGGCCAGGCCGAATGGTCAGCACCCGATAGGGCATCTTCAAATTCCATCGAAAAAACCGGCAGCGATCCAGAATCTTCTGCTCATCATTGATAGCCCCATTCAGCAGGTCCGACACGAAAAATTCCAGCATATTCTCCGGATACTCCGCATAGTGCAGATCCTTCTGCATCCGCAGGGCACACAGGTCGCTAAGCACTTGCATCAAATCCAGCTGTCCCTGATCCGGCGGTCCCCCATACCCGGGCGACAGAAGATAGCCAATCAGCTTATCCTCCTGACTGACTGCACAGCGCACAATGGGCAGGCCTGTGGAATCCGTAGACAGCACCGGCGCTTCTGAACGCAGTGCGGACTGATACAGTCCAATATTCACGATATTCAGGGGCAGACACCGCTCCTTATTGATCTGCACCCACCGGGGATCTTCAATGCTGCTATCCGGGGTAATGGCCAGCACATGAAAGGTCAAATCCGCCAGAATCAATGGACTGCTCATATTCCTTCTGGCAGTATCCAGAAGCTCCTGCAGCGTTCTGCACCGCAGCAGCGCGTGAATATCCCTGGGCAAACTGCTTGTCTGCATCAAACCCGCTCCTTTCGCCGGTAGACTGTGCATAGTATAACAAAAAAAGTATCCGTTGTCAGCATGGTTGCTGAAAAATAGTGCAGAACTGTACACATATTTGAAAAAAGAGTGTGCAAACTGTTCTTTACCACACTTGGGGAAATGAATAGAATAGGGCTAGAATGCAACGAAATTACGGGCATGGCCCGAGAAAGAGGTATCCTATGGCTTACACCTATGAAGACTATAAGAAGATGTATGCAGAAAAGAAGCGCACCCTGCAGCAGTGCCTGGATATGATCCAGTCCGGGGATCATATCTGCTTTGGCAAGGACTGCAACGAGCCACTGCTGTTTTGCCAGCAGCTCCACACCATTGCCCCCCGGGTAGAGGGCGTCACGGTTCTCAAAGGCCGCTCCTCCGACTTCGGCTTCCTGCAGAATGAGGGCATCAAGGGCCACATTTTGACCCAGTCCGCCTTCTTCTCCAAGGGTTGGGAGCGTCCCCTCCAGCTGGGCAACTGCACCTTCGTGCCCAACGATCTGCGGGATCAGCCCTTCTGGTACAATGCAGCCAATCCCCGCAACACCTATATTGCAGCCGTAACGCCCATGGACGAAAACGGCAATTTCCAGGTAAACCTGTCCCAGATGTGGGAACGGGACATCGACCCGCTCTCCTGTAAGAAGATCATCCTGGAAGTCAACCGCAACCTAAAAACCGTCAAAGGCGGCGTGGACATCAACATTGCGGACGTGGACGCCTTCTATGAAGCGGAATATCCCATCTATGAGATTCCCGACGCCCCCTCTTCTCCCATCGACGAGAAGATCGGTCAGTATGTGGCGGAACTGGTCCATGACGGCGACACCATTCAGTTGGGCATCGGCTCTCTGCCCAACGCTTGCGCCCGGCAGCTTATGGACAAGAAAGACCTGGGCCTCCACAGCGAGATGTTCACCAATCTCATGGGCACCATGGTGGAGAAGGGCATCATCACCGGTGCCAGGAAGAACTTGAACCCCGGCAAGCACATCTTCTGCTTCGCCGGCGGTACCAGCCACCTGTTCGATCTGCTCCACGAAAACCCCGACTGCATCATCCGGCCTGCCAGCTATGTAACCGATCCCGTGATCATCAAGCAGAATGACAACATGGTATCCATCAACGCCATTATGGAGATCGACCTCACTGGCCAGGTCTGCTCCGAGACCATCGGCACCCGGCAGTATTCCGGTCCGGGGGGCGGTTTCGACTTTGCCTATGGCGCAGCCCATTCCAACGGCGGTCGCAGCATCCTCATCATGCACTCCACCACCAACAAGGGCGCTTCCAAAATCAAGCCTATTCTGACCCCCGGCGCAGCCGTCACCATTCCCCGTCCCTATGTGGACATTGTGGTTACGGAGTACGGTATTGCCCATATGCGGGGCCAGACCGTCCAGAACCGAGTGAAAAACCTGATCAACATCGCCCACCCCGACTATCGGGAGGAGCTGCGCAAAGAAGCGGAAAAACTTTTCTATATCTAAACCGCCATACCTCCGGCCATGAGGCCGATAGCCAACGCCCCGATACAGCTGTAGCCGCTGTATCGGGGCGTTTTTTCCATATTTATTTTTTAGCGGGCAAGATACCGGTCATAGGCCGCCTGATAGACCGCCACGATCTCATCCAAGTGCATATCCGCCAGCTGCTGCACATAGCTGTCCCAATCACTCATGGGCAGACTACCCATGATAAACTTCGGCAGCGTCTCGGAGGCATAGGTGGTGATGTCGGTTCCATAGGCGGCCAGCACATCGCTTTCCTCTGTGGTCAGCGACAGGGTAGGCACTGCCATGGACCCGTCCGTATTCTCCGTCCAGTATTCCTGGGCCGCAGTCTGATAGTCCTCGTAGAGCAGATAGATCCGTTCTTGCACCGTATATCCAAAGGAGCATCCCGCCAGGGAGAAGGTCCGGCAGAACAGCGTCGGGTCTACCCCCAGTTCGTTGTTCATGACTTTCTCTGTATACTGGGGTGTTCCATTCTCCATGACGTAGGTATCCCCTTCCACGCCATAGTTATACAGCATAATGCCCTCGTCGGTGAACCAGTAGTTGATCCAGCCCAGAGCAGCCTCCACCGACTGGCAGGCGGTGGTAATGCTGATAGCATCCTGACTTCTGGTGGCCAACGTGATGTGGTCCTTCCCGCCGTCCACCGTCACCACTGTAGGAACCACCTCAAAGGTCTCATCCGGTGCAGAGGCGTAATAGTTGGTCATGTTGGTCACCATGCCGCTCCAGATGGCGATCCGGTCGGCATTCATCTCCACCTCCACCTCGCCGCTCATGAGATCCGAAGAGAACTCCATAAAGTTGGGATTGATGAGGCCACTCTCATACCATTGCCGCAGCTGGTCGATGTAATCCCGATAACCATCGGAATTCAGAGAGCAATACACCGTCCCGTTTTCCTGATAAACGGGGATGGTGGCGCTGACCATGTCGAAACCCTTGATCTGATAACCATAGGCCAGGAAATTACAACTCTCATTGACATAGATGGGATTGGCAACCCCTTTTTCCGATTGGATGGCAGTCATGACATCGGTCAGTTCGGTAAAGGTGGTAGGCACCTCCAGTCCCAGCTCATCTAGCCAATCCTTCCGAACCATAGCACCCTCGTTGTTGATGGCCTCATCGTAGATGGCATAAATTCCGAGGGTGCGTCCAGCATCGTCCAGAGTCTGCCGGTAAAGTTCCTCATCTGCTTGGATCGCCTCGAAGTACAGAGGCGCATATTGGGGCACTACATCCCCCAGGTCCTGAATCACCTCGTCCTCATAGGCCTTAGTGAGTCCGCCGGCGTAATAGGTATTCACACCGGAGAGCATATCCGGATAGTCCCCGGACGCCACCACCAGATTAAACTCCTCGCTGGCGGTAAACATGCTCATTTCATTCCATTCAATGGTAACGCCGGTATTCTCTCCCGCCTGCTGGATACCCGCAATATCTCCATAGCTGTCCACGCCGCACCGGCCCGACAGCGGCCCCAGCATGGGTTCCGAGTGGAGCAGGGTTAAGGTCACCGGCGTATCTGCCAGCGGATAGGTCACCGTATAGACCGATTCCTCCGGCTCCACCACAGCGGCTTCTGCCGACGATGTTTCCGTCGCAGACACCGCTTCCTGTCCCGGCGATTCTTCCGGTACTGTCGTTGCCTGTACCTCCGCCGTATCTTCCGGCGTTGGCGCAGCCGCCGCTGATGATGTCGCTTCTCCGCCGCAGCCTGCCAGCATGGCGATGGCCAAAAGCAGCGCCAGCAATCCAACGATATTCTTTTTCATTCTGCATCCTCCTTCTCTTTATTTAACTGATGGTGGTATAGCAGGAGGCCACATCTTTCCTGAGGCCATCGTGGGAATAGAAGTAGTCCTCCACCAGATCCGCCACCAGCGCTTTCGCCTTCATGAGATCTCGTTCCCCGGGCTTGTCGTTCATATGGGTATGGAAGAAAAACGATCCTGCGTGATACAGTCCCTCGGCATCCTGGTAATAGACCGGCGGATCAATAGTTCCGCCCATCAGCATGGGCTTGCCGCCATCCGCCACACCGGCAGGACCATATTCGCGGCCGCAGCAGCCAAACCGGCCCACTACCTTCACACTCCGCAGTTCCAGATAAAGCTTTAAAATCTCCAGCGTCGCCAAGGCCTCGTTGGATCCGTAAAAACCGCCTCCATAGGTGGTAAAAACAATCCCCAGGGGCTGATAGACACCGTGGGGCGCAGGTCCTCCGGCATACCGAGCGCCGCCCTGTTCCGATTTTCCGGGGCCGGCACCCGCAGGAGGCTTTGGTCCCTCCGGTGGCTTTTTCTCTCCACCCGGTCCGCCCTTGAGCCCTACGCCACCGGCGTTGAAGTCCAGTCCGGCTTCCGCGTTCTTGGCCACATTCTCCTCCAAGCTGGTACCTCCGCCCAGAGAAAACTGTTTGGTCACGCACATCATGGGCCCTCCCGCAATGATCGGGCTGCCCAGGCATACCACATCATAGCCACTGTAATCATGGGGCGCCCGTCCCTGATTGACGATACGCACCAAATCCACTTCCCAGCCATAATGACGGAAGCTCTCCTCAAAGCTTTTAGCAATCTTTTCCGTATTTTTGGTAATCGTAGCATACATGATCAGCGCCCGCTTTTTGGTCGTGGATTTTTCGATCCGATCCTCCCGGTTCGTAATGGGTCCGACCTGACCGGAAACCGCGATCTCTTCTGTTCCACGGCAGACCGTTCCAGAATAATGTCCTTTCTGTACCGCAAGTTTTACCGTCATTGGTTCCGGCGTTTCCAGCCGAAAGGAAATCTGGTCTCCGGAAACTGTCACCTTCGTTCCTAGTCCAAAATCCTCCTGCGTCTCCCAGGAAACATGCAGCGTCCCATTATAATAGTTCCGAATCACGATTTTGACGCTACCCAATTCCTCCGACAGCTGATAGACTCCTACCATGGCAGACTCCTCCTTCTTTGCACCAATTTGTTGTGAAATGAAACCAATTTCATTTTTCATTATACCTGTTTCTCGTTCTCTGACAAGAACCACAAAATGCCGATACGGCAATTTATAACGGAAAAAATACACACAATAAACATTATAGATTGTATTTTTATTATAAATTGTGTATTATAAAAAGAAGGAGGTGGCGCCATGCCCACACGAATGATCCCCCCAGATCCCACCTATGCCACAGTGTCCTCTGAACTGTTCTATACCAAAAATCTGGGGCTTTTGACCCATTGGTCCCATGTGCTTTCCCTGCGCACCATCGAAGAAATGGAGATCAGCGGTATGCAGCTGGGTAACGGCAGCTTTGTTCTGGGGCTTCTGCATATCGTGGACAATCCCTCTCCCAAAGGATCGGGGCATCTGGGCCATCATACGGCTTCTGCACAGGAAATGCTCCGGATGGCTTTGAGTCAGCAATTTTTATGCCATATTGGTTCCGTGGGCGGAGATCTGGTGGTGCTGCTTTGCTTTCCCCATGCCGCCGAGGGCGCTTTGCCTGCCTATCAGGAGGTCTCCGCCCTCTGTCAGAGTTTTTCCAGCCGTTTTCGCAGCAAATGGCCCGCCTGTCAGTTTCTTCTGCTGCTTAGTCCTCCTTTTCAGGGATACAGCCGCATCCACAGCTGCTATGCCAGGCTCCAGGAACGACTGGAATACTATCTGTTTCTGGGCCAATTCCCCTGTTTTTTGGCAGACGTACCCAAAGAACCCGAAGCACCAGCCAATCCTCAGTATGCGGATAACGACACCATGACGCTGTTGGCAGGCCGCATGGCGGCAGCCATTGGCCGCCGCCAGCAAAAAGAACTTTCTGCGCTGGAGGACGAAACCCTTCAACAGCTCTTTTCTGGAGATGTCAGCAGCTTTGCCCCCGTCCATTTCCGCCTGTATGTCTATCTCTGCGCCCTTTTGAAGCATCTGGAGCTTCGAGGTATTGTAGATCGTCGCTTTACGCGCCGCAGAGACTTTTTCACAGACCTGACCACAGCCCCCTCCTATCACGTTTTCTGCGCCAAGTTTCATGGTTTGATTCTGTCGATCCTTCAGCATTACGACGCTTCCGCCTTCCGCTCCACTTCCACAGGCGCTGCCAGACTCCAACAGATTCGGACCTACTGTGATGAGAACTATGCCCAGCCAGAGCTGACGGTGTCCCGTCTGGCCGAACTCTTTGGCATCAGCCAGCCCCAGCTCTCTGCCTCCTTTAAGCGTCAATTTGGAGAGAGCCTGCTCCACTACTTAAACAGTCGGCGTATCGACGCTGTAAAAACACTGCTGACTGCCACCAAAAAGCCCCAAGCAGAAATTGCTGCCCAATGCGGTTTTCTAAGTGTGACCACCATGCAGCGGCTGTTCCAGCGGCTGGAGCACTGTACTCCAGGACAGTATCGGGCAAGATTTTAATCCCTGCGCTTTACTTTCCCGGAAAATTTGTCTATACTACCAGTAGATTCATTCAAGATTTTGGAGAAAGGATACCGCTATGACGCCTCCTGTTTTATATATCGTTGTTCCCTGTTATAACGAGCAGGCAGTCCTGCCCCTGACCGCGCCCCAATTCCTGGCCAAGCTTCAGGATTTGGCTGCCCAGAAAAAAATCTCCCCCGAAAGCCGGGTGCTTTTTGTCAATGACGGCAGCAAGGACAGCACATGGGAGATTATTCAGAGCCTTGCCCAGTCGGATTCCCATTATCTCGGCATCTCCCAGAGCCGCAATCGAGGCCATCAAAACGCCGTATTAGCAGGGCTCATGGAAGCAAAAGACCGGTGCGACATCACCATCTCCATCGACTGCGACGGTCAGGACGATATCAACGCCATGGATCACATGGTGGACGCCTATCTGGAGGGCTGCGACGTGGTATACGGCGTCCGCGCTTCCCGGGACACAGACACCTTTTTCAAGCGATTCACCGCTCAGTCCTTCTATAAACTGCTCAACGCCATGGGCGCCGAGGTGGTCTATAATCATGCCGATTACCGGCTGCTCAGCAGCCGGGTGCTCCAGGAGTTTGCCAACTTCAAAGAGGTCAACCTATTCCTTCGTGGCCTGATTCCTCTGGTGGGATTTAAAAGTACCACAGTTGCCTACAACCGCCAGGAGCGGCTGGCAGGCGAAAGCCATTATCCCCTATCCAAGATGCTCTCCCTGGCCATGAACGGCATCACCAGTCTGTCCGTAAAGCCCCTGCGTCTCATCACCGGCTTCGGCGTCATTGTGGCCCTCATTAGCTTTATCGGCGTCATTTGGGCCCTGGTGGACGCCGCCCTTGGCCGCACCGTGGCAGGTTGGGCCAGTACCACCTGCATCGTGTGCTTTGTCTCCGGCGTGCAGCTGATCTCTCTGGGCATCATTGGAGAGTACGTCGGCAAGATCTATATGGAGACCAAGGGCCGCCCCCGATATATTATCAGCGAACGAACCTGGGAGACTCCCGCTTCTACCTCTGACCAACAGGAACCGCCTTCCCAGCACAAGGCCTGATCCAGTAACTTTTTCCATCTGTTTTTTCGTTTTACCCCCTTTCTCAAAGGAAACCGTCACAGCAAACCGGGCGTCATGGGTTGTGCGCCCGGTTTCACTGTTATTACCGCAGCCGTTGCCCCATGCCCGCCATGTCCCCACACGAAACTCCTTTACAAACCGAGGAAAATCCCCTATACTAAATAAGATACGGAACTTACGAGGTGCAGAATATGACCGATTTAGATAAACTGAGGAATTTCTCCATCATCGCCCACATTGACCATGGCAAATCCACTCTGGCAGACCGTCTGCTGGAGGAATGCCAGGCCGTGGAAGCCCGGGAGATGGAGGATCAGATTCTCGACAATATGGAGCTGGAACGGGAACGGGGCATCACCATCAAAGCCCGGGCTGTCCGGCTGCTCTACAACGCCGATGACGGGGAAACCTATGTGCTCAACCTGATCGACACCCCAGGCCATGTGGACTTCAACTATGAAGTATCCCGCTCCCTGGCAGCCTGCGAAGGTGCTGTCCTGGTGGTGGATGCCTCCCAGGGTGTAGAAGCCCAGACTCTGGCCAACACCTATCTGGCCATCGACGCCGGGCTGGAAGTCCTGCCCGTCATCAACAAGATCGACCTGCCTGCCGCGGATCCCCAGAGGGTCAAGCAGGAGATCGAGGACATCATCGGCCTGCCTGCCGAGGACGCCCCGGAAATCTCCGCAAAAAACGGCATTAACATTCACGCGGTGCTGGAGATGATCGTTCGGGATCTTCCCGCTCCCTCTGGGGATCGCAGTCTTCCCCTGCGGGCCCTGATCTTTGACAGCCAGTACGACAGCTACAAAGGCGTTATTGTCTACTTCCGGGTCATGGACGGTGTGATCCGTCAGGGCATGGAAGTAAAGATGATGTCTGGCGGAGCCATCTATAAGGTGGTGGAGGTGGGCTATCTCCATCCCCGGGGCATGGAACCCTGCGACGCTTTGGGCGCCGGTGAGGTAGGCTATTTCACCGCCTCCATCAAGACCGTCTCCGACACTCGGGTGGGCGATACCGTCACCGATAATCAGAATCCTGCCGCCGAACCCCTCCAGGGCTATAAGGATGTGCAGCCCATGGTCTATTCCGGCGTATATCCAGCCGATGGCGCCAAATACCCCGAACTGCGGGATGCCCTGGAAAAGCTCAAGCTCAACGACGCCTCCCTCTCCTATGAGCCGGAAAGTTCCGTGGCCCTGGGCTTTGGCTTCCGGTGCGGCTTCTTGGGGCTGCTCCATATGGAGATCATCCAGCTTCGGCTGGAGCGGGAATTCAATCTGGACCTGATTACCACCGCCCCCAGCGTAGTCTATCGGGTTACCAAAACCGATGGTTCTGTCCAAATGATCGACAACCCGCTGAACTATCCCGATCCCTCTGAAATTCAGTTGGCGGAGGAGCCCTTCGTCCGGGCATCCATCATCACCCCACCGGAATATGTGGGGGGCATCATGGATCTCTGCCAGGACCGCCGGGGAGAATATATCGATATGACCTATCTGGATCAGAGCCGGGTGGAGCTCCACTATGACATGCCCCTCAACGAAATCATCTTTGATTTCTTTGACTGCCTCAAGTCCCGCACCAGAGGCTACGCCTCCTTGGACTATGACCTGACCGGCTATCGGGCCAGCAATCTGGTCAAGCTGGACATCCTGCTCAACGGCGATGTGGTGGATGCACTCTCCTTTATTCTGCATACGGACAAGGCCTATGTCAGAGCCAGAAAAATCTGTGAAAAGCTCAAGGAGAATATTCCCCGTCAGCTCTTTGAAATCCCGGTGCAGGCCGCCATCGGCTCCAAGATCATCGCCCGGGAGACCATCAAGGCCCTGCGGAAGGACGTCCTGGCTAAGTGCTACGGCGGCGACATCACCCGGAAGAAAAAGCTGCTGGAAAAGCAGAAGGAAGGCAAAAAGCGGATGCGCAGCTTCGGTACGGTAGAAGTACCTCAGGAGGCCTTTATGGCAGTCCTGAAGCTGGATTCCGAATAAGGAGGAACAGTTCCTATGGCAAAAGCCACCCAAAAGATGATGACCCAGAGCAAGTCCCTGGGCCTCTATGTGCATATTCCCTTCTGCCGCAGCAAGTGCCAGTACTGTGACTTTTATAGTCTGCCCCGGAGCGAAAAAACGCCAGAGCTGATGGATCGATATGTAAAGGCTCTGGAGACCCATATCAAGGAAGGTGGCGCTCGGGCCACAAAATATGTGGTGGACAGCGTCTACTTCGGCGGCGGTACCCCCAGCTATTTTGGCGCAGAGCGACTGCGAGAGGTCTTTACCACCATCTCCAAGAAGTTTAACGTCTCCAAATCTGCGGAAATCACGCTGGAGGCAAACCCGGAATCCATTACGGAAAAGGGCTGCAAGCGGCTGATCTCCTCCGGCTTCAACCGGATTTCCATTGGCGTGCAGTCCAACAACGATCAGATTCTCAAGGTTCTGGGCCGGCCCCACACCTTCCGGCAGGCCCAGCGCTCTGTGGACATCGCCCGAAACGCGGGTTTCGACAATGTAAGCCTGGATCTCATGTATGGGCTTCCGGCCCAAAGTCCCCAGCAATGGGCGGACGCCCTGGGCTCCGTCATTGATCTGCAGCCGGACCATATCTCCTGCTACGGCCTGACCCTGGCCCCCGGCACGCCCCTCTATACCTACCGGGCTCAGGCCGCCCTGCCGGATGACGACGCCCAGGCCGCCATGTATCTCTATGCCGCTTCCACCCTGGAGGCTTACGGCTATCATCAATACGAGATTTCCAACTTCGCCAAGACCGGGAAAGAGTGTCTCCACAACCTCAAATACTGGTTGGGCGGAGAATATATGAGCTTTGGTCCCTCCGCCGCCTCGGATTTTGCCGGCACCCGGTATACCTTTGCTTCGGATCTGGTGCGGTATATCAAGGCGGTCCGGACCGGCGATGCCATCACCACCGAATGCGAGTACGTCCCCATCAAGGAACGAGCCGGCGAATACCTCATGCTGCGGCTGCGGACTTCTTACGGCATCGAGCGGACGGAATATGAGACCACCTTCCTGATGCCCTTTGATCCGCTGGAGCAGGTACTGCAGGTCTATGGCGGCCGGGGACTGACCAAACAGGTAAACGGCCGGTGGAGATTTACGCCCCAGGGCTTTCTGGTGTCCAACCAGCTCATTGGCCAGCTCATTGAAACCCAAAGAAAATCTACGCCGCTGTCACCCCACAGATTTTAATTGTGAAAGGATGGTCCTCTATGACACGATTGGCAGGAAAAATCGCGGTGATTACCGGCGGCAACTCCGGCATCGGAGAAGCCACCGCCAAGCTGTTTGCCCGGGAGGGTGCCACAGTGGTCATCACCGCCCGGCGGGAAAAGGAACTACAGCGGGTTGCCGATGAAATTGCTGCGGAAGGCGGCGCCTGCGTCTACATCCCCGGAGACGTCACCGTCACCGCCGATGTGGACAATGTCATGGCAAAAACCGTAGAACTGTTCGGCCGCATTGATATTTTGGTGAACAACGCTGGCATTGGAGACCGCCATACCCCCACCATCAAAGTGGAGGATGACTTCTGGGACCAGGTCCAGGATGTGGACCTCAAGGGCGTCATGCGCTGCTGCCGAGCAGCCCTGCGGTATATGGTGCCTGCCAACAAAGGCGCCATTGTAAACGTTGCCTCCATTGGCGGCGTATATTCCTGCGCTGGAGCTGCCTATTCCGCAGCCAAAGCCGGGGTGCTGAGCCTGACGAAAAACCTTGCCATCCAATATTACGGCACCGGCATTCGGGTCAACTCCGTCTCTCCCGGTTCCACGGAAACGCCCCTGTTCTCTCCGGAGAAGTTCGAGGGCGTAGACGAGGAGATGCTGGCCCTGACCGCCCGCACCCATGTTCGTACCATTGACCACCGACTTTATCCCATGGAACAGGCCTACGCCATTTTGTTCCTGGCCAGCGACGAGGCCAGCGGCATCAACGGACAGGATCTGGTGGTGGATTACGGCGGACGGCTGTAACGGAGGTATTTCCGTACTATGGGTTCCAATCTTTACTACGAGAAATATGAGGATCGGTATCAGGCGGTTTATGCAGCCGGGGCAGACAGATGGGGCTTTTCTCCTGATGATAAAAATCTGTTTGCAGTATTATACGAATGGGTTTACACCAATCATCTGATGGGGAAACGTATCATTGATTTTGCCTGTGGGGAAGGCGCCGCCGGTAAGATTCTGTGTAATCTCGGGTGTATATACCATGGTGTTGATTTGGCCCCTTCTGCGGTTGCAGCCGCTCAGCAGTTGCTTGCCGGGTACGAAAACGCCAGCGTCTCGCGGCTGGATATGGTGAAAGAGCCACTTCCCGGCCCCTATGACGCTGCGCTGGACAGCATGGGCTTTCACATACTGATAACCGATCAGGACCGAAGGCAATACTTGCAGAATGTCTATGGTTGTCTGTGCTCTGGTGCCCCTGCGTTATTCTATCAGCAATCTTTTCGTAAAATAGCATATGAAGGGTCTGTAGACAGCTTTGACCAATGGGCTCAAATTGTAGGGATCGACTATACACACCTAGAAACGCGTTATGCAAAGAAAGGTGACAAGCCCGTGGAGGTCATGATTCCTCGAATTGCAGGACGAAGCAAATCTGAATTGGGTTACCGCAAAGAATTTGTAGAAGCCGGTTTCGTAATAGACCGGTTTATTCCCGAGCCAGATTCGGATGGCATGGTTCGGCGTGCATCCATCTATCTACATAAGCCAGGTTCCAGCAAATGATGATTTTCCAGTGGCTCGGAGGCCTTTCTTCCGAGCCACTTGTGCATTTGGCAATTTCCCAGACATTTTACTGAAAACTGATGCAAACACAAATTTGATATGCTATACTGAATATGAAATCAAAGCGGCTTACCGCCGCTTTCTCTCTGGAGGGAATGCCTATGGACGACAACCAGCAAAAGGAAACCCTGTTTGAAAAGCACCGGGAAAACATCTACTTTCGATGGGGTTTGACCGCCTTTGTGGTCATTGTTGCCTGTATTGTTGTGGCCCAATTCGTCACCAAATTTACCTCGTTCTTT
>CASEPH010000047.1 GCA_949289625.1 uncultured Clostridia bacterium
GCGGAGGAAGATATCCTGGGCAAAGTGCTGTTCTGCTTTTTGCCCTTTGAGGATGCAGGAGTGGTCAAGTGAACAACGAAGAACTTCAATTTTCCAATCAATACAACATCCAATGGTTTCCGGGCCATATGGCCCGGACGCTGCGGGTGATGGAGCAGGAAATCCAGCATGTGGACGCCAGCCTGATTTTGCTGGACGCCCGGATTCCTCTGTCCAGCCTCAATCCTGAGATCGAGCGGATCACTGCCCGCAAACCCCGGCTTTATGCCCTGAATAAAGCAGACCTAGCCGATCCCGCTGTTACAGAAGAATGGATTCGGTATTTCCGGGCCGCAGATGCCGGCTGCGTCGCCATCAACGCCAAGAGCAAGGGCGGCACAGCGGCGGTGCGCTCCGCCATCGAAAAAGAATTGTCAGGTCTGCTGGCCCGGCGTCAGGCCCGGGGGATGGGCGGCGCCAAAATGCAGATCATGCTCTGCGGCATTCCCAATGTGGGCAAGTCTACCTTTATCAACACCTTTGCAGGTTCGGTCCGGGCCAAGGCGGCTGACCGGCCCGGTGTCACCAAGGGTAAACAATGGGTTTCCACCGATAAGTTTGACCTGCTGGATATGCCCGGCGTTCTCTGGAAAAAATTTGATTCCAAGACCACTGCTTCCAACCTGGCTTTCATTGGCTCTATCAAGGACGATATTCTGGATGTGGAAGAGCTGGCTATGAATCTTCTGGATGAAGTCCGCCGGAATTATCCCGATCTAGTGGCCAGCCGGTATAAGCTGGACGAGGCCGCCCTGGCGCTGCCTCCCTATGAGCTGATGGAAGCCATTGGCCGTAAGCGTGGCTTGTTGGTTCGGGGCGGTGAAGTCAACACTGAGCGATGCGCCATCATGCTGGTGGATGAATTCCGGGCCTGCAAGTGGGGACGCATCACCCTGGAACGTCCGCCCCGCCGGGAAGTCGAGGAGGACATCGAGGAATGAAACGCCGGACTGATGAGGAAATCTCCCGTCCTCTCTACGCGTATGATGATACCATTCGGGAGGTTCACGGTTGCTTTGCGGGAGTGGATGAGGCTGGTCGAGGCCCGCTGTGTGGCCCGGTCTGCGTGGCGGCCTGCATTCTGGACCCCACCAAACCGGTCTGGGGCATCAACGATTCCAAAAAGCTCACCGAAAAAAAACGGGAAGCCCTCTTTGATGAAATCAAAGAAAAAGCCCTGGCCTACTGCATTGTCTTTGTAGGGCCTGAAATCATCGACCGCGACAACATCCTGCAAGCCACCATGGGAGGCATGCGGGAGGCCGTGGAAAAGCTGGAAATCACCCCCAACCTGGTTCTGGTAGATGGCAACCGCTGCCCTGAGGGCCTGGCCATGCCGGCCCAACCGGTGGTGAAAGGGGACGCCGCCAGCGCCAGCATCGGCGCAGCGTCCATCCTGGCCAAAGTCAGCCGGGACCGGTACATGCTGGAACTGGACCGCCAGTATCCGCAATACCAGCTGGCCAAGCACAAGGGATATCCCACCAAGCTCCACTATGAGCTGATTGCCCAATATGGCATCCAACCCTTTTATCGGCGCAGCTTTTTGAAAAAACAAGGCTATTGGCCGGAGGATCCGTAATGGATCGGTCCGAGGTGGGCAGGAGAGGAGAGCGCGCCGCCGCCCAGTATTACATCCGACAAGGCTGCACCTTATTGGAACACAACTATCGTATCCGGGAAGGGGAAATTGATCTGATTCTCCGGGACCCGGATGGAGTTATCATTATCTGTGAGGTTAAAACCCGTACCA
>CASEPH010000048.1 GCA_949289625.1 uncultured Clostridia bacterium
TCCTATGGCGCCAACTGGGGCTATTATGTGGGCATGGGATCGCTTCGGAAGAACTATGCCGGCCACCAGAGCGCACTGGAGATTCAACGCCTTCAGGCCTATCACGACGCAGACCCCCGCATTGAGATGAAGGAGGAAAACCTGGGTCTGGGCTACAGTGCGGTCCATACGGTGAATACCGGCCATGTGGTCATCGCCTATGACGGCGCCACCGCCCGGGGACTGTTCTATGATCTGTACCAGCAGACGGTGGGCCAGCCCGACGGCTCCTGCAAGACCATAGTGGTCTGTGGTCCTCTGGCCTGTGATTTCATCAAGGAGGACGGTCAGTGGAAGATCTGGCATTTGTTCCAGGGCGCCGATCATGTGTTCACCGTGGGCGAAAACTATGCCTCTGTTCCCATTCCCAGACCGGATGCAACCAATCCCGCAGCGGTGGAATTCGGCACGCCGGACATTCCCCTCAAGACCTATGATCCCGATTACGGCTGGGCGGACAACTATCCCCCTGTTCCCACGCCCTATTTCACCTTCGACGTTAAGGAAAGCTACGGACCGGAAGGCCATCCGGATTATCTGAAGGAGGTCAGCTTCAAATGAGTCAAACACTCCATGAGCGGCTGCACCGTGCCCTCGGTGCCCAGGAGATCGAAAATATCAAAACCCGTCATGCATATCTGCACGCCAAGTCCCATTCCTACGAGGAGTGGAGCGAGCTCTGGGTCTATTCCGACGATGTGACCTGGGCCCACTCCTTCGGCCGTATGGTGGGCTGGGACGAGATGTACTACGGTTCCGTGGAAAAATACGATCGGGATATGTTGGACCTGTACAATACCATGGTCAAGCTGAATCCACATATCATTGGCAAGGACTTTCTGGCCTGCTGTCTGGGCGGCCTCCACTCTTTGGCCTCCGGTATCATCGAGGTGGCCGAGGACGGCAAATCCGCCAGATCCTTTTTCCTGACTCCCGGTACCCTCTGCGCCTGCAATATGCCCTCCTGCGTCCGAGACGGTTCCATGTGCTGGGAGCGGTACGGCTCTGACTTCGTGTACAAGGATGGGCAGTGGTGGTATTTCCACGAGCACGTCTGCCCGGACATCAACTTCTCCTACGACGTCGGTAACTGGGCCCACGACAAGTATGTCGGTGCCGGCGGTGGGCCTGGCGGTGCTGGTGGGCCCGGTGGTGCCGGCAGTCCTGGTGGACCCGGTGGACCTGGTGGGCCTGGTGGACCTGGTGGACCCGGTGGACCCGGTGGACCCGGTGGTGCCGGAGGACCTGGTGGACCCAGTGGAGCACCCGGCGGTCCTGGTGGGCCTGGCGGACCCGGCAGTACCGGTGGACCCGGTCCTGCCGGCGGCGGCAAGGGCGGAAAGGTCAGCGATCCTCGGGATGACGGTCGCAACCCCCACTGTACCGATCCCGGTCCTCTGCACCAGACCATCGACACCCAAACCGGCATCACCCTCTGTGTCCAGGACAGCGTTTTGTGGCCCGTCCCCTACCGCACACTGGATGATGAGAACTCCTACGCTCCCGGTCACAACAATCCTGACAAACCTGTAACCAGCACCTTCTACCGGAAACCCCGGTTCCGGTAAGTTCCGCGTATCGCCGCCCCTTCAGTGAATCTTTTGTAAGGGATCCCGCAGAGCCGGCGTTCCCGCTCTGCGGGATGATAAATACATCCCAGAAGGAAGGAGTAAGTGAACATGCGCAAAATGCTTTTGACCTGTTTTCTGTCGCTGAGCCTGCTGCTGGGTCTTTTTACCGGCTGCAGTGACAGCCCCCCCACCAGCGATGCTTCTACAGCCCCATCGACGGAAGCGTCCGTATCCACGGAGGCAGCGCAGGAAGCGCCTGTGGTTACAACCACCGCGCCTTCCCCAGAATCTACCGTGGAATCCGGTATGGATTCCATCGCAGAAAGCGATGCCGAACCCACCGCCGTATCTTTGCCCAAGCCGGAATCCCCAGTGACCATCACCTATATGGTCACCATCAATCCCGCCAACATGAATCTCTATGAGTCCCTCAGCGACCTTCTGGTCTGGCAGGAGCTGGCCGCCCGCACCAATGTGACTGTGGATGCCACCCTGGTCAACGCCCAGGAAGGGCAGACCAAGTTCAGCCTTATGGTGGCCTCCGGGGATTATACCGACTGGCTGGATTCCGTCAGTTCCAACTACACCACCGGCGTGGCTGGTGCCATTGACGACGATGTGATTTTGGATCTGACGGACATCATCCGGGACTCCATGCCGAACTATTCCGCCGTGCTCTTCAGCCAGGAGGAATATGTGAAGGGCGCCACCCTGGACGACGGCAGAATGGGCATGGTCTACGCCCTGACCCGGGTAGAGACGGACGAATGTACCAGCGGGCCCGTCATCCGGCAGGACTATCTGGACGAATTGGGCCTGGGCACCCCCGTCACCTATGATGATCTGCATGACGTTCTCACCGCCATGAAGGAGGCCTACGGTGCCTGTATGTGGATCCCCTATACCGGCAGTCCCATGGGCAACTATCTGGGCGCAGGCTTCGGCATCGCCACCTCCTACATGACTCATCTTCGGGGTCGGGAGCCCTTCTATCAGGTGGATGGTGAAATCCGATTCGGGCCCATCGAGCCGGAATACTACGACTTTCTGGAGCTGATGACCCAGTGGTATGCCGAGGGGCTGATCTGGTCCGACTTCACCAGCTACACAGAAAAATTTGACGGTCCCCCTGCGGAAAAGGTTCTCGACGGCACCTTTGGCGTCTGGTTCGGCAACGTCACCGACTGGCAGACCTGGACCGCCCAGGCCGCAGATCCGAATTTCCGCTGCGTAGCCTTCGGGGACCCGGTGATGCATGAAGGAGACGTCAACCACCTTCGTACCTACAACGAGCACATCACCAATGGCGGCATCTCCATCTCCACCCAGTGCACGGGAGAAGCCCTGGATGCGGCCATCTATCTGCTGGATTATTTCTTCTCAGAGGAAGGCAGTTTCCTTTGCACCTTCGGTGTGGAGGACGTCACCTTCACCTATGACGACGAGGGCCATCCTCAGTATACAGAGCTCATCACCAACAACCCCGACGGGCTGCAGGAATCCCAGGCGCTGGTCATCTATGGCGGCAGCACGGTCAGCATTGCCTATCAGCATCCGGAGGCGGATTTCCTCGTTGACACCGACACCGAGGATCAGAACGCCGCCTCCGACATTTGGAAGGCCACCTCCGACGCGGCCTATGATATTCCCGACCTCTGCACCGTCAGTGCCGAGGACAACGAGCACTATTCCACCGTCATGGCAGACATCGGCACTTATATCTCCGAGTGGTCCCTGAAGATGATCACCGGTCAGACACAACTCACGGAAGCCGCATTCCAGGAATATCTGGACACGGTGGCCGCCATGGGCATCGACGAAGCCATCACCATCAAGCAGGATTCTCTGGATCGCTACAACGCACGCTAAATTTAAACATTCTCGTGAAAGGAGCATTTCTATGTCATTGGAAGGAACATATAAAATCACGTTCTCCAAGGTCCCCGGAAAAGTCATGGAAAACGAAGTGACCATTTCTCCGGACGGAAAGGGCGGTTTCACCGGCTTCCTCCGCAACATCTCTGGTGACAATCCCATCAACGGCACCCTCAGTGAAAGCGGCGACTTCGCCTTCGCCTTCAAAGGCGGCCATCGCCACGCCGAGCAGGAAGGGCATCCTCCCGCAGGCGGCCCCGGCGGTCCCGCTGGACCTGGTCCTGGCCGTCCCGGTGGCCCTGGAGGGCCGGGCGGTCCTGGCGGCCCTGGAGGGCCGGGCGGTCCTGGTGGGCCTGGTGGACCAGGAGAGCCCCTGGTCATGAATTTTGCCGGCAGGATCCATGCCGACGGAACGCTAGAAGGCACTCTAACTGTAATGGATGATGTTACTCCCATTCAAGGCTGCAAAATCAAATAATTACAATACGTCGGGGCTTTCCCAATGGAAGGTCCCGACGTTGTTCCGGCTTACGGAATATTTAGTTCGGCCTGCACTCGTCTGTAGTATCCTTTGAGTAGGCTTAAAAAATGCCGCTCCGCATCGCTCATCCGTTTGTCCTTGGGATAGGCCACGCAGATCTCCCGCTGAAATACGCCGGGGATGATCCGCGCTGGCTGCACCAGTTCTCTGGTATCTCCCTCGGGGCGTTTGCGATACACCACGCTGACCGGAATAAACATCATGCTGTTCATCAGGTTTTTGAAACGGCCCGCCGCCTGATGACTGTTGCTGGACAGCTGCAATTTGAGATTGATCCCGTTTTCTCCGCAGATTCGCTGGATCTCCTTCCAGCTGACGGACACCTCATTGCAGATGCAGGACATCCCATCCAGCTCGGAGAGCTCAACCGTCTGCCTCTTGTAAAATGGATTTCCTTCAGCCGGAGATAGGAGCACTTCCTCGGTCATCAAATGATCCCACGTCACCCCCTGATGTTCCTCCGGCTTGGGAATAATGGCAAAATCCGCTTTCCCGGCCAGCAGTTCCCGAAAGGCCTGATCCGGCGGTAATATCTCTAGCTTAGTGCGGATATCGGGAAAATCATGGTGGAAGGTCTCCATAAGTCCCAACTCCAGGTCCTCAAAGCTATAGACAATGGACAGCATGGGGCTGTCCAGATTGGCCGTCATTCTGGCCAGTTCCAGTCCCCGTTCCAGATGGAGGAATACCTCGTCCAGCTCCTGCAGGAATATCGCACCAGCCTTGGTGGGAACGACTCCGTCCTGTCCCCGTTCCAGCAGTTCCACACCCACCTCCGCTTCCAGCCGTTTGATACAGCGGCTCATGGCAGGCTGCGTGATGTACAGCTCCTCCGCAGCCAGAGAGATGCTCTTCTTTTTGGCTGCTCTTCGGAAGTATTGGAGTTGCTTCAGTTCCATCCTCGCATCTCCTTTCGTGGTGTTCTTTGACTGCGGGAGGGTATTGCCAGCCCGTCCCGTTTGTCCTTAGTATACGAAATATTCCAGCAAAAAGCAACGGCAAATCTATGGAGACTATATGCCGCCATCCGCTGTCTCACCAATTCTGGACTCCACATAGGTACGCATAAACTCCCAGAGCATTTCCGCCGCCACCGGCATGATCTGAGCCCGTTTTTTCACCAAAAACACCCGGGACACATGTTCCGGCCGGACGATCTTCCGATGGACCAGCTTCTCCCGACTGGTAAAGGCCTGCACCGATTCTGGGCAGATGGCAACGCCCAAATTTCTCTCTATCAGGCCAATTACTGAAGTCAATGACCCATAGTGGCACAGCACATTCCGCTGGGCAAAGCCTTCGCTGAACCAGCTGATAATATCCTGCTGCAGCGTCTCCCGCATGGGCAGCAGCAGCGGCACCTGATTGAGGGCGTCCAGGGGGAGATCCTCGTCACTGCACCCCAGTTCGGGATAATCCTTGCCGCAGACTGCGATCCAGGGCTCGCTGCGAAGATACAGCCGGTCATAGTGCTCCAGATGGAAGGGCTCCCGGACAATTCCCAAATCCACCAGATTGGTCTCCAACCGGCTGCGGATTTCATCGCCGGTGCCAGACCAGATTTGAAAGCGGATTCCCGGATAAGCTTTGTGGAAGGACTCCAGTACATCGGAGAGAATGCTGGCACCGCAGACCTCCGTGGTACCGATGGAAACCAGCCCGTTGACCAGAGCGCTCATTTTCCCCAGCTGCCGCTCTGTCTTTTCCATGAGATAGATGATCTCCTCCGCCTGCTGCTTGAGAAATCGGCCTTCCTCCGTCAAAGTGATCTGCCGCTTTCCTCGAATAAACAGCTTCACCTGCAATTCCTCCTCCAGCAACCGCATCTGCCGGCTCAAGGGTGGCTGGGCTATGCAGAGCTTTTCGGCCGCCCGGGTAATATTTCCCTCTTTTACCACTTCCAAAAAGTTTCTTAATACACGAATCTCCATGTTACTATACCTCTTTTATATCATATAGTATATATTATAAATATTTTGATATATTTTGCAACTGTGTTATAATCAAAACCGATCGAAATATTAATAGCGAGGTTTATTATGAAACGTGACGATTCGCTGGAAACCATAACACACTTTACTATGTCCGTAGCAGGCGGTCTAATCTCTGTCTACGGACTGGTGATGCGAAGCGATTTTCTGGGCACCGCTCAGACTTCCAATATGATTTATCTGCTCAAAGACGCGCTGGGCCATGATCTGGGAGATATTTTCATTCGGATCGGAGCATTGGTGCTCTATGCCTTGGCCATCGGACTCACGGTTTACCTGCCAAAGCGGTCTTCGGTGGATCTCAGGCTGGTCAGTATTTGGATAGATGTGGCCGCCGTGCTGATCATGAGCTTTTTGCCGGTCCAAATGGACCCGATTCTGGGGCTCTATCCCGTGTTCTTCGCTATGGCCTTCCAGTGGTGCAGCTTCCGGGGCGTGGGGGAATATGCCAGTTCCACTATCTTCTCCACCAACAATCTTCGCCAGTTCGTCTCCGCCTTGGTGTCCTACCGCATGGACCGGAATCAGACCCAGGCCAGGAAGGCGCGGTTCTATGGCTTCACCCTCTGCTCCTTCTATACCGGCGTTCTTCTGGGCTTCGTGCTCTGCCCTGTTCTGGGGGTCCACAGCGTTTTGCTGGCATGGGTCCCACTGGCTGCCGCCCTTGTCCTGGTGCATTTGCTTCAGCCCGAGGACTTCTGGCTGAAACAACGGCGTCTGGCTTTGGCCCACAGAAAATAAAAGAAATAAATGCAAAAATTTAGGACTGCCGATGCACCAAGGTGTTCGGCAGTCCCTTTGATACGTTTCCCTAATTACAGACTGACTTCCGGCATCAGCTCCTGACTGACAATGTCCAGCATTTTCTCCAGCTGTCCAGCTTCCTCTGGAGAAAACCGAGCATGGATCCGCTCCATCACCGTATGCAGATACTGGCTGCTGATATTATAGTAGTCCATATACTTCTGGGTGGGCCGCAAATGATACTCCCGCCGGTCTGTGTCCGAGCGGACCTTCTCTACATAGCCCTTCTGGATCAGACTGCCAATGCGATAAGCCGCATTGGGGGAAGAGATATGGACGAAGGAGGCGAACTGATTGACGGTGGGCTCCTTCAACGCCAGAATGATCTCCATGCAAAAAGTCTCTACCGCAGTAAGGCTGGCCTCCCGGTGCTGAAAGGCGGAAAAAACCTCCTGATAAAAATGCAGTTTAAACTTGTCGTATACGTTCTGAAAGCTTTCCTCCAGCACAGGGCATTCCTCCTCTTTTTTGTATTTTATCACAAAAGAGGAGCCTCTTTCAAGCGGGATCTGCTATGGCGAAGGTCAGTTCCGCCTTGGCCGCTAAGGTTCCGTTGACGCGAGCCTCCGCTGTGCCAAATCCAATGAGGCCTCTCTGGGCAGTGAGCTGGCATTGCAGTTCCAGCACATCGCCGGGCCGCACCTGCCGCTTGAACCGGGCGTTTTTTACGCCACCGAAGAGCACCATTTTTCCTGCATTTTCCGGCACCGTCAGGATCGCCACTGCCCCTACCTGGGCCATGGCCTCCAGGATCAGCACCCCGGGCATCACCTTATATTCCGGAAAATGTCCGGAAAAGAACGGTTCATTGGCGGAGACGCATTTGATTCCCATAGCCTCCTGCCCCGGGACACAGGCCGTGATCCTGTCCACCAGCAAAAAAGGGTACCGGTGGGGCAAAACCTGCTGGATCTCCTCAATATTCAGTTCCATTGCCATCCTCCCATCGCTTGAAAATCACAGCCGCGTTATGCCCTCCAAAGCCCAGCGAGTTGGACAGGGCATATTTCATTTCCTGTTTCCTGCTCACATTGGGCACCACATCCAAATCACAGGCCGGATCCGGCACCTGATACCCGATGGTGGGCGGAATCACGCCCTCCTGCAGGGCCTTTATCGTAAAGATGGCCTCTACCGCCCCAGCGGCGCCCAGCAGATGGCCTGTCATGGACTTGGTGGAACTGACCGCCGGCGGATTTT
>CASEPH010000049.1 GCA_949289625.1 uncultured Clostridia bacterium
CCAGGCTGTGGCCCAGGAAAAAGCCGTTAAGGCCCATACCCAGAGAGATCCCAAACAGCAGGCTGAAGGCGATACGGGCTACCACGCCGTCCAGCAGACCGATGGTCATGGACAGGGAGGTAAAGCCAATGCCGTTGAGGACGGAATTAAAGCTGGAGTTTAGGATGGAGGCGGCGAAACCGATACAGGAGATCTGCAGGTACACCGGAGCCAGAGCCAGCACGGAGGGATCGGTGGTAAACAGGGAGAAAATGGCCTTGGGGAACAGCAGGCAGACGGCAATAAAGGCTCCATAGACACAGGCGTTGAGGAGCAGGCAAGTATGGACAGATTGTTTGACTCGCGCAGGCTTTCCTGCGGCCATATTCTGCCCCACCATGGAGGAGTTGGCCATGCTCATGCCCTGGGTAATGATGGATGGAATGCTTTGCAGCTTGACGCCTGCACCAAAGACAGCAGAGGCGGCCTCGCCATAGGAATTGATGAACGAATTGACAAACAGCATGGATACACTGATAGCTGCGGATTGAAACGCCAGGGGAAGGCCAAGCTTCACCAGCAGGCCCAGAATCCGGCCATGGAGACGAAGGGACTGGCGAGTAAAGGAAAAACCGAAAGCCTCCTTGTGGCGGATCAGAAAGACCAGAGCGAACAGAAAGGCCAGCCCCTGGGAGATCACTGTGGCAATTGCTGCGCCGGCAGCGCCCATTTGAAAACCGGCAACAAACAGAAGATCCAGCACCAGATTGACCACGGAAGCGATGGCCACAAAGATCAGGGGGCGTTTGCTGTCTCCCATGCCTCGGAGCACGGCGCACAGGGCGTTATAGCCAAAAATGAAGATGCACCCGCTGTTGCAGATCACCATATATTTGGCGGCTTCCTCAAAGGCTGTGGATGGGGTGTTCATCAGCGTCAAAATGGGGCGATGCAGAAGAATGGACAGGGACCCAAGCCCCACGGCGCAGAGCAGAATAAAGGTAAATAGGGTGCCAATAGTTTTTTGCATATCTTCCTTTTGCTTTGCGCCCACCTGCTGGCTCAGCAAAATTTGGCCTCCAGTGCAGAAACCGGTGCAAAGCATGGTCAGTAGTTCCACCAGACGGCCGCCGATGGATACGGCGGACAGACCTGCGCTGCCCATAAAGTGTCCCACTACGGACATATCCACCAGGTTGTAGACTGTCTGCAGCAGGTTGGAAAGCATAAAGGGAAAGGCGAAGTACAGCAGCTTCTTGGCTACTGCGCCTTCGGTCAGATCGTTGATAAATGATTTGCTTTGGCCAGACATGAAAATCGCTCCTTGATTGGTTAGGCATCGAACGATTGAATTATAACATATTTGGTACGCAAAATCAACGCGGAAGATTCACGCAAGTATGACGGTTACTGGTCAATTTGTCTTTTCTGGTTTCATTTCCATGAAGGCGCTGTGGGAAAAGTCTATACAAACGGCACCAAAAAAACGCCATGTCCCTGCGCAAGGGGGCGCAAAGACATGGCGATGTGTTGCCGATCAGGGTACTAAGACGGCGCTTAAACCTGCACTGTAGTGCGGTGCATTTTCCACCAGCGGAGACAAAGCTCCAGGACCTGATGAAAGGCAATGCCGATGGCAGTACCCAAACAGGCAATACAGATCCATTGTGGCCAGCCCTGGATCCCCAGCTTGAGGCAACAATCATAGAGCGCCAGATGGCAGAGATAGATCTCAAAGGAGCGGGTTCCCAGGAAGGACCAGAACTTGTTAAAGCCTCTGCCCAGGGCACATCTGCCCTGGAGATCCAACAGCTTTGTGGTGAGGTACATGCAAAGGGGCGTGGAGACGAAGAACAAATTCCAGTACATGCCGTAGTACCAAAGATAACGCCTTCCAATCAGAAAGAAGTATGGCACTACAGCCATGGCCAGAACGCCCAATACGGACCAAATTGCAATCTGACGCTTTCCCGGTGCCTTTCCGGCGGCGTATTGGGCGCCAAAATACATGCCCAAAAAATAGGTGGGGAACCGGCTTAGTGCCATCAGCAGATTGGAGCGCCAGCCGGCAATATTTATGATTACCAGGGCCGCAAATACCCAGCCAGTTTTCTTCTTTTCAATGCCGTCATAGAACAGGGGGCTTAGGAGATAGAGAATCAGGATGGCGGGTACGTACCAGTTAAACTGATTCCCTGTTTGGAACCACCAGCCCATGGCGGTCAAATTACCCACAGCTTCGCCAATCCTCATTTTTCCGGCCAGCAAATTGACGCCGCACCAGCCGATCATCACAGGCAGATAGGCGGGCAGCAGCCGCCCCAGTCTACGACCATAGAATGTAAGTGCATCCCGGTTTTTGTGCAGGGATTGATAGATTCCGAAGCCGGAGACAAACATAAACATCTCCACGGAACCTAACGTATACCACTCTGTAAAATTGAGATCCTCGTAATTTTGCAGACCGCTGTGGTAGTACAGCAGGTGCCCGTAGACAACAATCATTACAGCGATGCCCATGAGGTGGGCCTTATAATGGCTGATCCGTTGATAACCGTTCATAAATAATCACCCCCGAATATTACTCCCGGGAGTGATTATAGCAGAAATATGAAGTTTTTGCAATGAGATTGTGAAGGACTTGTGAAGAACAAACGCAGAATATGGAAACTCAGGCGCCTTGGGTACTGCAGAAAGCCTTTCGATATGCAGTGGGCGTAATGCCCTCGTAACGCTTAAAGACCCGAGCCAGGGTCCAGCCGGAGTAGTAACCCACCCGGGAGGCAATTTCAGAAATACCCAGATCCGTTTCGTTCAGCAGCTTTTTTGCCTCCGTGAGCCGGGTAGTGTGGAGGTAATCCAACAGATTCATGCCCGTATTTTCCTTGAACATTCGGCTCAGATAGCTGCGGGACTTTCCAAGACAGTCGCAGATCATTTCTACGGAGAGATCCGGCTCCATATACTTCTTGCTAATCAGATGAATCACCTTTCCTGTAGTGCCGGTATAGTCCGAGGGGGCAGTATTGAAGTGGCTGTCCAGCTTCCCGAAGATCTGCTCCAGGGTCCGTTCCACATCTTCCATGGTAGTACAGAGATCCAGCCGCAGGCTGCCTTCACTGGTGGGATTTCGGTCATCCATGATCTCGGCCAAGGGGGCAGCTAAAACACTGCCGGTGGTCTGCATCCGCATATTGAGGAACATCTTGACCCGATCCAGACTGTTCTGACCGGATTCGTGATAAATGGTCCGAACTTTCTCCAGAGTCAGCTGTAACGCCATCTGGAAATCCTGCGTAACCAAAGCGTTCAGATACTGCTTTTCAATTGTTGGTTCAGGACGGCGGCCACCTGCAGGAGCGCCGCCTTCAGCCCGAGCACAGACGCCGTCAATGTATACTGTGTTTACATCCCCAGCGACCATTTCTGTTTCCAAAAACGCCTCATGGAGCGAATAGAGTCCGTCACAGGAACCGCTGACACAGACTCGTAGCTCTAGAGAAAAATTGTCCTGGATAAACTTTACTGCATCCCGGCAGATTTCGGCAATTTCCCTGGAAAGATCCGCGTCGTCCGTTCTTGCGAAGTTTAAAAGGAAGGCGTAACGATCCTCCAAATTTGCGGGATAGCAGGCAAACTGCTCGCCCAGGAGTTCAGAAAAAATGGAGGATACGATCAAGCCCACCTGTCCGCCGTCCCGAATGTCGCTGGCATAGCTGGAAAACATGGTGTCATTGCCACAGGGAGAGACTAGCACCACCAAAAAACGGGGCTGTTCAAAGTTCAATTCAAACATATGTAGCTTTCGCTCCAGCGCCTTGGTGTCGATAAAATGCCCTCTTAGCAGCTTTTCCACCATCAGTTCCTGGGCTTGGTAGGTTCTGTGACGATACTTTCGTTCCAGTTCCTGATAAGTATCTTTTTTCTCGTTTAGAGGAAGGCCAATATCAATTTGTGGTGGGTTGCCTTCTCGGCCCAATGGGGGATGGGCAATGGGTTTTTCGGCCGGTGCGGAGAATAAGGATTCAAATAGGCCAACGCTCTGTGACATGGCGGTACCTCCTGGATGCAAATCAGCAAGGATTACTTGCAAAACCTACAAAATGTATTGTTTATATTATAGCACAAACAGCGCAAAAGTAAAGGGAAAGTTCATATTGTGGTATTTTAAAGAAGAAAACAGCAGATTGTTTTTTCCTCTTTAAAATGAAATGGATTTGTTGTACAATATGCCAAGTCAATATGTTCGGGAGGTGGTCAAAATGAAGCTGCTGCTTCACATATGCTGTGCACCTTGCAGCAACATGTGCATTGAGACGCTGCGGTTGGAAGGAATCGAGCCGCAGGGCTTCTGGTACAATCCCAACATCCACCCCTTTACAGAATATCGCGCAAGACGGAACTGCCTCCGGGAGTATGCCAAAACCATTGGCTTGACGCTTCATGAGCAGAACGATTATGGCCTGCGGCCCTTTGTGCGGGAGGTGGCCGGAGATATTGACGGACGGTGCGTCAAGTGCTATGAGATGCGTCTGGGCAGGACGGCCCAGTTTGCGGCGGAACATGGCTTCGATGCCTTTACCTCATCCCTGTTTGTGAGTCCCTACCAGCAGCATGAATTGATGCGGCAGGTGGCCCAAAATGCGGCGACGCGGTTTGGCGTCCGGTTTCTGTACCGGGATTTTCGGCCCTACTTTAAAGCTGGCCAGGAGAGAGCCCGGGAACTGGGGTTCTATATGCAGAAGTACTGCGGCTGTGTGTTTTCCGAGGAGGAACGCTACCTCAAGCCCCAGAAGATTCTGCGGTAGGTCCATATGGCGGTGTCGACGGAAATTGAACAATGTCTTATTTCCTCCAATGTGGTATAATTGAACCACATCATTCTTTAGGAGGCGTACTATATGAAAGACGCAATGATTGTGATTGCCAAATTCAATCAGTTGCAGAATTTGAAACTGCTGAAGCTGCTGGACCAGCTAACCGATGCCCAGCGGAAACAGAATGTGGGCACCAACTATACCTTTGGCTCGATCCACGGCGCTCTGGACCGTATGGCAGGAACGTTGGCCATGAGCCTGAATATGCTGTCCGATGAGGGACCCGGCCCTGGCGGCCCTGGTGGTCCCGGCGGCCCTGGCGGTCCTGGTGGCCCTGGCGGCCCTGGTGGTCCCGGTGGACCTGGCATGGGGGCACCTGCCTATGATCTTGAGGAATATGAAGCCCTCAAGAAGAAGATCATTGAGACAGACGCCGGCTATGTGGCGGGCTTTGAAAAGATTTCGGAAGAAAAATGCGTTTCGGGAGCAGGGGTTCCCCTCTATGATATGGTTATGAAGGGCATGTTTATTGCCAATTTCATTCGTGGAGCGGTGTGCCAGGCATTGAAGGCGGAATTCGGCATTGAAAGCGACCTGATTGCTGGAGCCCTGCTGTCCTGATAATTTCAATACGATTAGGAATACGAATACATCCAGGAGGAATACATCTATGATCGCAGCTCTGTCCCAAGGAACCCTTCAGAGGCTTCCACAGTATTTGATCTTGTTAAAATCTGAGCTTCAGGAGGGGAATAACGCCATTACGGCAGACAGTATCGGTGCAGTGGTACGGGTCAGTCCCAGCCAGGTGCGTCACGACCTCAATGCCTGTGGCATGAACCGGGCGCCGGGAGAGAGCTATGATGTTGCGGAGCTTGCCCGACTGATTGAACATGCCCTGGGCTATGACGATATTTCTAATGCTGTCATTGTGGGGGCTGGGCAACTGGGCCGGGCGCTGCTGAGCTATCAGAACTACTCAGACTATGGTGTGGATGTGATTGCGGCCTTTGACGCCGATGAGTCCCTGATTGGCCGGGAGATTGGCGGAAAGCCGGTGCTCTCCGTGAAGCGGATGAGCAGTCTTTGCCGCCGAATGAAGGTACATATCGGCATTATTACCGTTCCGGCAGCCCATGCCCAGGAGGCCTGTGACCGGCTGCTGGAAGGGGGCATTCAGGCCATCTGGAATTTTGCGCCGGTGCATCTGAAAGTGCCGAACAATGTGATTGTGAAAAATGAGATCATTGCGGTTTCTCTGGGTGAGTTGTCCCGACAGTTACAGGAAAAACGCAACAATGGATAAATGGCGGGCCGGGCAAAAATTGCCCGGCCCTATGTGCGCTTTTTTGGTGAAAGAGGGGAAGTTTGGGGAGTGGGGATGAGATTAGTTGCATTCCCTGACACAATGTTGTACAATAAATTCCGTTATATTCAGTTTACCGGAGGCGTATCATGGAACCAGAGCTTTTTTCTCAGGCAGGCATGGAAATATCCTGCCAAAAGTTTAGCGCACGAATCAACAGTGAGACGGATCAGCGGGGACCGTCCTTTAACGTGAATATGAAATCCCGCTATGAGTCCTGTGATTTTGCCGGAAAGACCTTGCTGCTGTCCTTTCCGGTGGAGGAGTATATGCGGAATCCGGCCGGCGTCATGCATGGCGGTGCGGTAGCTGGTGCCCTGGACATTACCATGGGCAGCCTGACATACTATATGTCTGGCGAATTTCTTACGCCGACCATCAATCTCAATGTGTCCTATGAGCGGCCCGTTCCCACGGGAAAACGGCTCTATGTGGAGGCCACATGCTATTCCTGCGGAAAGACCATGGCCCATGCGTCTGCCCGTGCGTGGATGGAGGATTGCCCAGAAAAGATTGTCGCCAGTGCGGCCGGCACCTATTATACCGCCAGCGGGATGCGTTGAATCGTATATGCATAGAAAAGCGCGCTGCAAACCTTTGATTTGCAGCGCGCAACTTTTTTGCTATTTTACAAAACCGATCCACCGAGAGTATGGCTCCAACGTATATTCGATAATTTGACAGCATGGTACCTGGTCCAAGCATACAGACGGTGGAGTCAACAGAAGTTGGGCTTCAAAAATTACTGCTTCCGGAATGTGATGGTGCCGTTTTCGCTGTCCATGGCATCCACAATGGCCAGAGATTCCAGTCGAATCCCTTGGGCGCGGAGCCGGTCTCCGGCCCCCTGGAAGCCCTTTTCAATGGCGATACCAATACCGCAGAGTGTTGCTCCAGCCTGCTGCAAAAGGTCCATCAGGCCCTCCAGCGCTTTGCCGTTGGCCAAAAAGTCGTCAATGATGAGCACCCGGTCCTGAGGGCCCAGATAGCGGCGATCCACCACTACGTCGCTAATATTTTTATGGGTAAAGGATTCCACCCGAGTGGTATACACGTCCTTGCCCAAATTCAGAGACTTGGATTTTTTTGCAAATACCACGGGACATCCAAACTCCAGCGCGGCAATGCAGGCGATGCCAATGCCGGAGGCTTCAATGGTCAGGATCTTGTTGATGCCTGCGTCTGCAAACAGACGCTTCCACTCCTGGCCCATTGCCCGAAGCAAATCAATGTCCATCTGGTGATTTAAAAAGCTGCTGACTTTTAAAATGTTTCCGGGATATACCTCGCCGTCCTGCGCGATCCGTTTCTCCAATAACTCCATAACTCTGCCCCCAAATCCGGCCTGAGGCCATTTTGGACTATTATAATACTGTTCTGGCAAAACCTCAAGGGAAAACTGTCAAATTTGGGGGAAAAACCGGGACTTCCCGCGAATTTGGGAAGTCCCGATTTCTTAAAATTTCAGTTCACAGTCCGCCGTCAGACCGTCTTTTTCCAACATGCTCTCCATGACCTTCAAATCTGCGGATATATCCAGCACATCGTTGGCGAACAGCTTATCCAGCTGAGCCTCGTAGCCGTCCACCAGCTTGTCCATCATGGCTTCAATTTTTCCTTTTGCCTCGGCAATGTTCTCGCCCTCGATGCCCTGGGCCTCCAATTTGGAGTAGCTCTCCAGGATCTTCAGAGTTTGGGGCAAATAGTAGTTCATAAAGCTGCGCAGTTCCCCGGCCTTTTCCGGGCGTTCGTCCAACAGCTTGAATATCTTGGCCGTGAGTTCCTCGATTCGGTCGATCTTATCGGAAAGCTCCTGATTGGCGATGGCGTCGTTGATTTGGCGAATGTGGGTAAGGGTGGAAGTGGCGGTATCGATCGGTCCGTCTGGGACTGGCTGTGCTTCCGGTTCCGGCTCTTGTTCAGGCTCCTCCTCCAGGGGACCGCCGAGAACCAGGGCTCTGCGGGCTGCATCCACATAGCCCTCCTCCCAGAAGTCCCGTTCCAGCATCTCCTCCAGATCCTTTTCCACTTTCCTTTCGCTGACGCCCATGGACTTGGCCAAAGAAGCGATAGGGATCACCTTGCGCATGCCGATCATGGTGAGATACTTCTGAAAACGGGTCAGCTTCCGTTTTCGGCTGCCTGCCACCCCCACCAGGGTCAAGCCAATCAAGCACAGGGCCAGCAGTGGCAGCGTTTCACTGAGGAGCCAATCCCAGCTGTAGAAATACCGGATCTCATCCAACAGCTCCATGACAAAGGCAAAGCCAAAAAGCCCTGCAATTCCCAGACCGATGCCCCGGAACAGCCGGATGTGACCCAAGCCGTAGGGCGCGCCTTCATCTTCCTGCTGCTGTTTCTTTTTCTTCTTTTTCTGGGCCCGGGCCTGGGCTGCCCGGGTTTTGGACAGCTCCTCCTGCCAACGGGCGGTATCCGCGTCAACGGTAGTGGTACCGGAGCCCTTCTTCTGACCAGATTTCTCTACCTGGGCCCAAACCTGCTTTGCTGCATTCTGGGCGGCGGTAGCGGCCCGGCGAAACTCCTGGTCGGTCTTTTTGTTGCCTGGCCATTTGCCGGACAGCTGCAAAAACAGCAACACCAGGCCTGCAGGCCAGAACACCACAAACCCCAGCACAATCAGGATCCAGTGCCAGCTATCATCGCTTTTCTTGCTGTGCCGCGTAGTCCTGCTTTGCGTGCTGGAATGCGTATATTGATACCGATAGGTTCCGTCTGTGGGTGAGGAACTGTCTCCCTCGGGCTCCACATAGTGTACATTTCCGTTTTCATCAAATTCCCAACGTCCCTGACTGTTTGGTGTGCTCACGCCTTTTCCTCCAATTCCCGTTCCAAAATATCCGCAATGCGCCGGGAGGCATAGCCGTCGCCATAGGGATTCGATGCATTGGACATGGCGGCATAGGCCTGAGGATCCTCCAGCAGCAGCCGGAAATTGCGATAAATCACTTCTTCATCAGTACCCACCAGCTTCAGGGTGCCGGCAGCCAGACCCTCGGGACGTTCTGTGGTGTCCCGCATGACCAGTACCGGTTTGCCCAGGGAAGGCGCCTCTTCCTGAATGCCACCGGAGTCTGTCAAAATCAGATGGCAGCGGGCCATAAAGTTGTGGAAGTCCAATACATCCAGAGGCTCGATGAGATGGATACGATCCAAACCGGACAATTCTTTCCTTGCGATTTCCCGCACCGCTGGATTCATATGAATGGGGTAGATCACCTTGATGTCCGGATGCTCGTCGCAGACCCGGCGGATGGCCCGAAACATCCGGGCCATGGGTTCGCCCAGACTCTCTCTTCGATGGACCTCTACCAGGATCAGCCGGCTGTCGGCTGCCCACTCCAGTTCTGGATGGGTATAGTTCTCCCGGACGGTGGTGCGCAGAGCATCAATGCCGGTGTTTCCAGTGACATAGATGGTGCTGTCATCCCGCTGCTCCCGTAGAAGATTCTGCCGGGCGGTTTCCGTGGGGGCAAAGTTGAATCGGCTGAGAATGCTGACGGCCTGCCGGTTGAACTCTTCAGGGTAGGGACTGTAAATATTATAGGTGCGAAGTCCTGCTTCCACATGTCCCACGGGGATCTTGAGGTAAAAGCAGGCAAGGGCCGTCACAAATGTGGTAGAGGTATCACCATGGACCAGAACCACATCAGGGACTTCCTGGTCCAGAACCGCCTTGATTCGATTCAGGATATTTGTGGTCACGTCAAACAACGTCTGACGGTCCTTCATAATGGAAAGATCATATTCCGGCACCACGTCGAAGGTATCCAGGACCATATCCAGCATCTGCCGATGCTGCCCTGTCACGCAGACCACGGTTTGAAGACCGGGGCGGCTTTTCAGTTCATTCACCAGGGGGCACATCTTGATGGCTTCCGGCCGGGTGCCAAAAACCAGCATTACCTTTTTCAATGTTACCGCCTCGCTTTCTTTGGATTCATCGTATATTTTACACACTTTCCCCGCCTCCGTCAACCAGAATTGCGGTGGTAAGGGAAACAATGACTGGATTCTCCGGAGAAAATGGGAAAGCCGCACCGATACCGAGGTAACGGTGCGGCTGGCTTGTTTAGGTGCTGGAATCCAGGGAGCCGTGTTTTTGCTCCAAACGTTTTTCGCGAAAACGCTTGACGGCGGCTTCCGTCTGCTCAAAGATCTTCAGTACGGTCCGCATAACCTGGAAGGAGACGATCATCAGTACCACCAGGACCAGACCGGTTTCAATGGTGGGTGCTGTGAAATCGAACAGGGGTGCCAAGACGGTAAAGCAGATCAGTTCTCCTAAGGCCATGGCCAAAAGCAGTCCCCAATGCTTCCAGTCGCTGATGGGTTGGGCAGTTTGATAAAGCACCCGCAGACCAATAACCGCCATAACGACGGCGCTCATGGTGTAGAGCTGTTCCGTGGGGAAATGGAATACTGCCACAAAGGCTTCGATTAGGAGGATCAGCACCACATCGGTAAGACCGCCGGGCAAAGCTTTCAAAAATACGTTGGTGATAAACTTGCCTTTGACCCGCTCGTGGTTCGGCTCCAAAGCCAGGAAAAAGGCAGGGGCACCGATGGTCAGTCCGCCGATCACCGACAAATGCAGGGGAACCAGCGGATAGGGCATATCGATGAACAGGGAAATGATGGAGATCATAAAGGAGAAGATGTTTTTAACAAAGAACAGGGAAGCCGCCCGCTGAATATTGTTGATGACCCGACGGCCTTCTGCTACCACGTCCGGCATGGTGGAGAAATCAGAGTCCAAAAGCACCAGCTGGGCTACCTGGCATGCAGCGTCGCTGCCGGAGGCCATGGCGATGCCGCAATCCGCGTCCTTCAGCGCCAGTACATCATTGACGCCGTCGCCGGTCATGGCAACCGTGTGACCGGCCTTCTGCATTGCCTGGACCAGCTTCCGCTTTTGATCCGGCGTGACGCGGCCAAACACCGCGTAGTGTTCTGCTGCCTCCGCGATCTCCTCATCGGTCTGGAGCTCAGAGGCGTCCACATACAGGTCCGCATCAGGAATGCCGGCCTGCCGGGCTACTTCGGACACAGTCACTGGATTGTCTCCGGAGATGACCCGCACAGATACGCCCTGCTGGGTGAAATATCGGAAGGTCTCCGGCGCTTCAGGCCGAATGCGGTTGGTCAGCGGCACCAGTGCCAGGGGATATACGGAGTCTTTTTGCAGATTTTCCGGTTCCGGAATTCCGTCGTAGGCAGCCAGCAGCAGCACCCGATAGCCTCGCTGTCCCCATTCCCGGACCTCCTGGGCAACCTCTTCGTATCTGGCGCCCATAATAAATTCCGGGGCGCCCACCAGAAAACTGCCTTCCTCTTCAAATACAACGCCGGTCCACTTGGTGGCGGAGGAGAAGGGGATCACTTTGCTGACGGTCCAATCCACTTCATCGTGGTATTTTTCCGCCATGGCGCGGCCAGTGTCATTGTCCGGTTTTTCAGCCCCGTATACGGCGGAAAGAATTTTGTTGGCCTCCGCCAGGGGACAGACCTCGTCGTCCAGAAGGATGGGTTCTCCGGCTTCCATGACGGCCTCCGTGATGGTACCGGTCTTGTCCACGCAGAGTACATCCACCCGAGCCAGATTTTCAATACAGTTCATATCTTGGGTCAGAACCCGTCGCTGGGCCAGACGTAGCACGCTGACGGCCAGGGCAACACTGGTCAGAAGATACAGGCCCTCTGGAATCATGCCGATCAGAGCTGCCACGGTGGCCTTGACAGAGGCTTGCAGCCCCAGCTCCAGCACATGATATTGCTTGATAAATAAGACGATGCCCAGGGGAACCATGGCAAGGCCAATGACCCGAATGACCTTATCCAAGGAGGCCATCATTTCGGAATTGCCCACCTTGACGTCCTTCTTGGCTTCCAGCGTCAGCCGGGAGGCATAGGAGTCAGCACCCACCCGGGTCAGCTGGGCCCTACAGCGGCCGGATACGATAAAGCTGCCGGAGAGCAGAACGTCACCGGGATGTTTGGTGATAGCATCCTCCTCACCGGTGATCAGGGCTTCGTTGACCTGTACTTGACCGATCCGAACAACGGCGTCAGCACAGATCTGATCTCCAGCGGCAAATTCCACAATGTCGTCCCGCACCAGTTGATCTGAGGGTACCATAACCCGTTGACCGCCTCGGGTGGTGGGTACTTTCCGGGCGGCCATCAGCGTCAGCTTGTCAATAGTCCGCTTGGAGCGAATCTCTTGAAAAATGCCGATACAGGTGTTGGCGATAGCAATGACCAGAAAAAGCATATCGCCAAAGGATCCCACCAGAATCAGACATACGGCCAGAACCACAAATATCAGGTTGAAGAAGGTCAGGCAGTTTTCTTTGACGATCTGCCGTTCCGTCTTGGTGGGGGATTCCACCGGCAGATTGGACAGGCCGTTTTTCTGACGAAGTCGCACAGCAGCTTCGTCCAGTCCGAAATTATGAGGTGGATTGCAGACAGGGATCGAAGGCCTGCTTGGTTGGATTGGGCTGTTCGCCCTATGTTTTCCCATGGGAAAGTTCCTTTCTGTTGGGCAATGGAAGGCCGGGACGCCGCAGCGCGGCGCCCCGGCGGATTTTACGTTCCAAAGTAGCTGAAATGCATATAATCCTTTTTACTGTTCCAATCGGCGCCCCAGCCAAAGCCGTATTTCCGGAATGCCTGTACCACGTCGCCGTCGGGAGGAATGGAGTAGGGATCCTCACCGGGCTTCCAATAGCTTCCGGTCATGGCGGTGCCGTCATTGGTGCACTCATAATTTTCGTTGGGGTTGATGTCGATGGCAAGACCAGGCGTATGCTCGGAATAGGTACTGCGATAGTAGCCGCCGGCGGAGTAAATGGGGAACTGCTCGTCTCCGTTGTAGATCTCCTCAAAAATGGCCTGCACAGTGGCGGCAATATTTTTATGTACCTGGAGATAGATGGTCTTGGTGGTTTTTTCGGTATGGGTGCTGTCGGTGAAATCCCAAACCTGTACCGGAACAGTGACCAGGTAACTGGTGTCGTTGATGTCATAATAGGTCCTGTATTCGTCTGTCACCTCGCCGAAAATCCGAATACATTTTTCCTCGTAGGTTTCTCCAGCATAGGCCAGAGAGGTGTCTGCGGTAACGGTGATGGTGCAGCTCTGGGTCAAGCCATTCCAGGTGAACGCGTGGATCTCAGCGGTGCCCTCGGCAAGGGCAGTAAACTGCCCGTCGCTTCCGATAGTCAAAACGGAAGTATCTGTGGAGACCCAGGTGATGGTCTGGTTGGTGGTTTCCCCCGGAGAGATGGAGGCAGTACAGTAACCAGTCTCACCCACCTTCAATTCTGTCACGGAGGGAGTGATCTCCAGAACTTCCGGATCGATCAGATCTCGGCCCTCGTAGGGAGCCAGAGCCTGATTAAGACGGTAAAATAGAGTGGCACATTGAGCGCGAGTTGCAGTTTCCTGGGGGCCAAACCGGTAGGACCCGTCATCATTTTGATAGCCGTTGAGAATACCGGTTATGCGGAGCGTTTCCACAGCATCTTGGGCATATTGGGAGATGGTGTCGCTGTCGGTAAAGGAAGCTGCGGAAACTTCGCCGGCGGACAGCAGCATATAATTGTAAATGGAAGCAAAGCGGACCACAATGGTGGCCATCTGTTCCCGGGTAATCAGCGCGTCGGGGGAGAAGGTTCCGTCGCCCATTCCGTTGACGATACCATACCGAGTGGCCCAGTTGATATAGGGCGCATAGTAGAAGTCCGGGTTTACGTCTGAATAGAGCTGCGTGAGGTACCAATCCTGATACTGGGTTTCGTCCACGTCCACCATACGGCCTAATACAGTGACGAACATTCCGCGGGTCATGCTGAACTCCGGGCCAAATTCTGTTTCGGACATACCCTGAAACAGGTTCTCAGTCAGGCAATAGCTGATGGCGTCCTGGGCCCAATGACCATCAATATCGGTCATTGCGGCTGGGTCTACTGCAAAAGCACTTGTACAGAGGGACAGGGACAGCGAAAAGCAAATGAGCAGTTTGCTCAGTTTTTTTCTCATGAGGGAGCCTCCAGAAATTTTCTCGAAGGTTATTATAGCACAGCATTCCGCGTTTGACCAGTAACAGTTTGTAAACAAATTGAGAATTTGTATCTGAAAACGCATACTTTTTACAAAATCCAAGAAAAGATTCCCACGGAGTTGATTCTTGGGGGGCATAGATAGGAACTGCGGAAGAAAACGCTGCGCCTCTTTGCATTTTTTAGCCGAATCTGCTATAATCAAAAACAATGGGAATTGTGCAGTCAAATGCTGCGTAAGGGGGAGAAGCTGCTATGCATGGATATGACCGTATCAGCCGGTACAAGGGCGCGCTGATGGGGATTGCCATTCTGATTGTGGTCTATGGGCATCTGTTTTACTATCACAGCGGTCTGAAGGATTACACGGAGCTGAACATTACCGAGTGGTATACCGTGGGCTCTGTGGATATTTTTCTGTTTTTATCAGGGTTCGGGATCTATCATTCCCTGAAAAAGAATGCTGATCCCCTGCGGTTTATGCAGCGTCGGCTGGAACGGCTCCTGCCGTCCTACCTGCCGTTTATCCTGGTATACTGCCTGTTTATGCTGTGGGCGGACCAAATGAATAAATGGCAGGCGGTGGGCAATCTCACCACTTTCGGCTGGTGGGCCCAGATTGGCGGCCAGTTCAACTGGTATATTCCCACGCTGGTGGGGCTTTACCTGTTGTCACCGCTGTTTTTTGCGGTGATCGAACGGTATGGAAAACGAGCGCTTTGGATGTTTGCACTGCTGTTCCTTCTGGATGGAGCCTGTGTGGGAACCAGCCTAATGATCGGCGTCAGTCGATTCCCGGTGTATTTCCTAGGAATGTATCTAGGCCGGGAGGCTGCCTTGGGGAAGCAGCCTACGAAACGACATATAGCAATTGCTGGAAGCCTTATGGTAATCAGCATGGTAGCGTTCTATTTTGTGGTGGTGTATTTTCCAGGGAGCCTGAAACGCTATGGCTTTTGGTGGCATCCCTTCCTGCTCTCCACCCCGGGGTGCCTGTATCTAACCACATGGATTCTGGAAAAGATGGAGCGCTGGAGCGGTACCAGAATGGTGAACCGGGGGCTGGCTTTTTTGGGCGGCAAATCCTTTGAGATTTATCTCTGCCATATCTTTGTGTATACGGTAGGGCTTTATTTTGGCGTTCGCAGTTGGGGGCCATGGATCTTGCTGGCCTTTGCCGGACTGCTGGTGGGCGTATGCTACGGCAGGCTGGTGGATCTCTTTACAGGATGGAGGAAACGTCGGGGATGAACATGCGAAAGCTTCGGGCCAATCTCCTGCTGTTGCTGACGGCCATGATCTGGGGCGCAGCCTTTGTGGCCCAGAGTGTGGGGATGGATTATATCGGTCCGTTTACCTTTCTCTTTGCCCGGTCCGTGCTGGGCGGTGTGGTGCTGCTGCCGCTGATCGCGGTGTTTGATCGAAAAATTCCGGGAGAGAAGCCTTTGCCGGGAGAACGAAAGACGTTGGTGCTGGGCGGTCTGCTCTGCGGAACGGCCCTGTTCGTGGCCAGTTCCTTTCAGCAGATTGGTATGCTGGAGACGACGGCTGGCAAGGCTGGCTTTATTACCTCCATGTACATGGTGCTGATCCCGGTGTTTGGCCTGTTTTTGGGGCGAAAGGTTCGGGGAAAAATCTGGGGTGCCGTGGCTGTGGCCCTGGTGGGGATGTATTTCCTGTGCCTCCACGGAACCGGTCTGACGGCAGTAAACCGGGGAGACCTGATGGAGATGGCCTGCGCGGTGGGGTTTACGGTACATATTTTGGTGATCGACCACTATACCGGCAGGGTAGACGGCGTCAAGATGAGCTGTATTCAGTTCTTTGTCTGCGGCGCCATGAGCTTTGTGGGCATGATGCTCTTTGAAACGCCCAACTGGGGAGATATCTTGGATGCTTGGCTGCCCATCGTCTATGCCGGTGTTTTGTCCAGTGGGGCAGGATACACGCTGCAAATCGTGGCCCAGAAGGATACGGATCCCACGGTAGCGTCGCTGCTGATGAGCCTGGAGTCGGTATTCAGCCTGATCGCGGGGTGGATCATTTTGCACCAGGCCATGAGTGGTAAGGAACTGTTTGGCTGTATGCTGATGTTTGCGGCGGTGATTTGGGTACAGCTTCCCTCCAGACGAAAAAAGCTGGTGGAGAAGTAGCATATTCGTATATGCAAAGAAGCCTGTTGCGAAAAAAAGGTTATTTCGCAACAGGCTCTTTTTTGATCGCAGAGTTTAATGTGAAGAGCTGTGGTACGACATTTTTTTGTAATGTTGTTAACCAAAACGAATCCATGTTGTTTATATAGGTGAAAGGACCTTTCAGTCCGTTGAGGATGAAATGGAGCCGGAGACGCTGCAGATGTTCTCCAGCTACGATGAGGCCACCGGTCACTGGTATACGGGACCTTCCACCGCTGTGGCACTGTGGTTCCAGGCGGAGTTTCCCGCGGAAGAACTGGACAGCCTGACCATCCAAGACGTGGAGAACAGCGGAATGCAATATCAGTAAGCGATTTGTCAAGGGTTTTTCCCCCTGAAAAGCACACATTTTGAAAGAGAGGGGCTTAAGCCCCTCTTGGCCACCATAAAGCACTGAAGCTGGTAGCACCGAAGCCGGTCCTTTGACGGCTCCCAGCTTCGG
>CASEPH010000050.1 GCA_949289625.1 uncultured Clostridia bacterium
TTGTGGGCGGTGTTCTTAAAGATGTCCAGGATGTTCTTGTCGTCGGCCCGCTCCGGCGTGGCCGTCAGGCCCAGGGTGAATTCCGGCGTAAAGTAGGACAAAACCTTCTGGTATGTATCGGCAGAGGCGTGGTGCGCCTCATCCACAATGATATAGCCGAAGTCATCCGGCTTGAACCGTTCCAAGTTCAATGCCACGCTCTGGATGCTGCCGCAGACCACGAAGGCGTTGCCCTGTTTCATGCTTTCTACATAGCGGCCGACTGTGGCCTTAGGCCACAATTCCCGGAAGGTCTTGGCGGCCTGATCCACCAGTTCTACTGTGTGAGCCAGGAACAGCGTCCGCTTGCCGAATCGCTTGGCATCCATGACGGCGGTCACCGTCTTGCCGGTGCCGGTGGCGTGGTAGAGCAGGGCGATGGTCTCAAAGTTGCAGCGCATCTCCTCCAGCGCCGCCAGAGCCTGTTTCTGATGTTCCTTCAGTTCCAGTTTGGAACCGTCCAGGGACTTGCCCCGTTGGGTAGGGAGGTAGTCCTCGATCTCCTTGAAATTGGGGTGCTGGCCCAGGAATACTCGCAGTTCGTCCTTTACAGTCTCCGGCTGCTGCTGCATCTGCCGCACTGCCCAGCGATACACATCCCAGCCCAGGTAAATCATGCTGTTCTGCTTGAGCAGGTCATCGTAAAACTTGTTTTGGGAGACCAGCTTGGGATTGTGAGAGGCCTCGTCGTCGATCTCGATGGCCACCTTCCGCCCGCCATTTTCCAGCAGGAAGTCGGCGAACCGGCTGTTCTGATAGATGTCGGAGAAGGGGTACTGGGAGTAAAGATAGCCGGCTTTCTCGGCACCGAAGGTATCGGAGAACAGTTCGATGAATAGATCTTCCGCACTGCTGCCGGAGACGGAGCGGTAGGTTGGCATGGAGGTGTCACCTCAATTCTCAACAACTTGTTTCAGCAGAAGTTTCTTCTCAAAGCCACCCCGTTTGGCGGCCTTGTCCGCCCGCACCTGCTCCAGTTCTTCCACTGTCCAACCCCGGGCTTTCACGACAGCCTGCATGACCTCCAGAAGGTCGGCCAGTTCCTCCAGGGATTTGCTCTCCTGATACTCTGCCAGCTCTTCGTTCAGCTTTTCGTCCAGAAGGCGCAGATACTCCTCGTGGGAGAGCGTTTCGCAGATGCAGGTTTTCCCATCTGCCTCAACGATTTCGGGGATGCGGTCGCGGACCAGTTTGTGATACAGTTTAGCGGACATTTTTCAGCCTCCTCAATATCACCTCGTCCGCCGGGCAGAATTCATATTGGTCAATCTCGCCTGCGGTGATCCAGCGGATGTCGTTGTGCTCCAGCTTCTGGGGTGTGCCCTCCCGAATGGAGGCGTTGAGCAGCGTCAGGTGAACCGTCAGATCGGGGTATTCATGGACCACATCCATAAATGCTTCCCCCACATCCAGTGTAACGGCCAGCTCCTCCCGACACTCCCGGATCAGCGCTTGTTCCCTGGTTTCTCCGGGTTCCACCTTGCCGCCCACGAACTCCCAGAGTAGGCCGCGGGCCTTGTGTGCCGGGCGCTGGCAGATCATGAATTTGCCCTGATTCCAGATTAGGGCCGCGACTACTTCCGTCATTCTTTGTTTCTCTCCATCGTAATCGTTGACATTTTCGTGTCACTTCGTCAAAAAAACTTCCTGCTCAATTGTGACGCCATATTCCAGAATCTTCTCCATAGCAGACCGGAAGCGTGGGTATTTCCCGCAGTCCGTTGCGGCTCGGACTTGTTCCAGATAGGCCGCTGGGCGCTTCAGTCCGCTGCAATGATAAGCCACCACATCGTCCCCAGACATGCGCATGGGCGTCAGATGGGGGAAAATCATCTGCAGGCGCTCAAACATCTGGAAACCACCAAGATCAATATCTGCCCAAAAAGCAACCAGAGCCTTTTCTGGAGCGAATGCTGCGATTTTTTCAAAAAACTTGCGCTTTTGTGGACTCAGGAAGCCTCCGTGGTAAACAACGAGCTCATCAGAATGCAAGTCCGATAAGATAAATTCATCGTAGTTGGTCTTATTCTCGATAAAAACAATCTTTTGGATTTTGCTCAGATCAAAAGAAGCAATGGAGTCCACGGCTGTGCTGGGCAGAGCAAGGCCATAGGGTGACATTGCGGCGATTTTGAGCTCACCAAGATTAGTTTTTATGGCACAGTCCCCGGCGAGCTCATAAAACTCTGGACGGGCATAGACACCAAGATAGGCAAGTTTTTCCCGGTCGCCCATATTCCCTTGTTCACAGGCTTCTGCCAGATCTACAGAGTACTGCACCGCAATCCGAAGGAATAGATCCCGAACCTCCCGTTCAAAGGTTTTTGTGTCCTGGTAGCACCTGTTGCTGAAGGCGCGCATGGTGATGGCTTCTCCATGGAGAGAATCATATGCCGCAAATGCAGTAAGGAGTTTGTCCAGGAGAGGCCTGTCCTTTTTGCACCAGCCGGGTACGCGGAAGGCCTCCCTCGCTTGGCTGCATACATCATCCCGCCATGCGGCGATCCAATCTGTCGTAACTTGAGAGAGCTGTGAGGCAACCAGAGTTGCAATAGACTGCACAATCTCCTTGGGGTGTTTCCTGCCTGTAATTCGATAACACTCAGGAAGACGCTCCAAATTTAACACAATACAAGATAAGACAGGCCGCCCGCTGACCCATTGAGTGGAAATCAGGTCCTGCGCCTCTAAAGTTTTGACCACATCGTTCCATGCGTCTCGGATCTGTGCGTCCTCATACTGATATTCCGGGAACTCGTTTTTTTCAATTCGCAGCATGACACGGCGCGAGGAAATCCCTGGCTGCATCAAGTGCTTGCTCTTTTCATATTTATCCAACAGGCGGGAGAGGAGGAGTTCCTGCTTCATGCCGACAAGATCTCCTTTCCCCAAGCTCTGATGTGCATCCGATACTTCTCTTTGATGACCAAATGGGTTCGATCCGCCAGCGGCATAATGTCAGGCAGTTTGTCCGGCGGGGTGCAGATGATGGCCTGCAAGCCCATCTTTCGCAGCAGACGGACGCTTTCCACGATACGGTCGCTGTCCATTTTATTAAAGGCTTCGTCAAACACCACCAACCGGACGGTATTGCTGGCCAAATTGGACGGATTGTTCACCTGATATAGTTGCGCAAAGGAAGCCAGTACCGCAATATAGAAGGGAGTCTGGGTCTCGCCGCCGGATTTGGTGTTGAGGGTCTGAGAGAGCAACTGCCTGGAGCCATTCTGATCCGTGGTCTCCAGGTCAAATTTCAGGTAAGTCCTGAAATCCGTGAACCGCTCAATGTTTTGCTGGAGTTCGCTCTGTTTTCTGGCATTGAGCTGGGTGTCATCCGACATGGCGATTTGGTTGAATAGAGTCTCGATAAGCTTTCCATATTTCTGCTGAAACGGAACGGCAAACAGGCCGCCCTCCCCCTCCATCAGCTCCGGTGCCATGATCATGTCGTAATAGTCGGCGTAGTCCGGATTGCGCTCCACCCGGAACTGATATTGGTCCGTCCCGAATTTCGCCTGTTTCAGGGCCTTGTTCAGATTCCGGACCTGCTGCTGCACCTGGTCGATACTGGCTTTTAACTTGGAAAGAAAGTCGTTCTGGAATTGCTCCATGGCGCTCTCTCGGGCAGCTTTGATCTTTTCCCTAAATTTGGGCAGCTCGCTCTCCTCCAAGGTGCGCTGCTCCGATTCATACTCCTCATTGTCCGGCGCATCAACCCGGAAGGAACAAGGTTTGAATCGCTCGCCGTACTCCTGTCTGGCCTGAAAGAGGCTTCTCTCAGTCCGGTCCCGCTCATTTTTTGTGCGCTCCAACTGGTCGCTGAAGTTTTTGCGAACCACCGAGGGACGTTTCAGCCGCTCCAGCTCCTGTTGATACCGGGGCAGGCCTATCCGCTCCTGATAGTCCGGGGAGAAGCTCTCGCGGATGCTGTCCTCCAGCTGGGATAGCTTTTGATACTGTTCCGGCAGCCGCTCATATTCCAGATGGTGGAGTTGCTCCCGCAGCCTCCCAAGGGAGACCGACTTCTCGTCCTTCTTTCCGTTCAGCGACTTGATCTCCTGGTCCAGATGGGTGATAATTCTTCTCTGCTCATCCAGCCAAAGTAAGTCCAGCTGGGAGATCTGCTCTTCAATTTGCTTAATTTCTGTTTTGACCTCCAACCAACGCAGATAGTCTCTCAGTTTTTCCTCCACGGTGTTCTGGACAAAAAACTGGTTGAACAGGGGGTCATCTCGCTGCTGCAGTACCAGAAGGATGGGTGACCAGTGCTGCATATCCGACTTCAGCTGCTTTAGATCCTCCTCCAGATGCTGAATACGCAGTGCAACGGCCCGGCGGCCAATGAAGGCATCGTCCATCCATGTCCGACGCAGTGGACGAGCCACATATCCCTGATACAGCATGCCCTCCACAGTGATCGCCGTCCTGTAAGTGCGAAGTTCCTCCACACGGTTGCAGCACACCACCCGGCCCAGCAGATAGTTGATGTAACTGCGGGCCAAATTGTTTTGCGTCTCTACTTTTTGTGCCAGACTGTTGGCGGCGGGCTCCGCACGGTGGTCTTCCCGCAGTTTGCCGATGTCCACAAGTCCAAAGGAGTTTTGGCCAAACTCCCGCTTAATCCGGTCATAAATTTTCAGCGCGGTTTGATAGTGGTCTGGCTCTACCAGCAGGTAGAACTTCTGTGCATTGAGGTAGCCCTCCACCGCGCCCCGCCAGGCCTCTTCTCTGATCTCCAGCACATCGGCGAGGATCGAGACCTCCACAGGGCGGCCAGCTCTCTGCTCCAGCTCCACCCGGAGGCGATCTCGCAACTGGATCAGCCCTCGCGGATAGTCCTTGACATTCTTGCGGAGATTGGCCAGGGTGGTCTCCTTCTGGTCCGCCTCTGCTCTATATTCCGCCAGCAGATCGTCCACCCTGTGAGCGGCACTTCTGAGCGTATTATAGAGATCTGTGACCGCTCTCTGAGCCTGCTCAAAGAGGGAGAGCGGGTATGCAAAGATTTCCTGGTCAGCGTGCGCCAGCACTGCGTAGGCCTTCTGCGTAGCCTCCGCCGCCCGCCGCACCTGCACCAGTTCTTCTTCCTCCTCCCAGCCCCCGATGCTGTTACACAGACTGCTGAGCCGAACGGCCTCCCGTCTGATTTCCAATGCGAGGGACTGAAGCCCCTTGCCCAGTCTGGCCTGTTCCTCTTGGCGCGACCGCTTTTCCTGCTGGAGCTTTTCCTCCTCCTGGAATACGCTGCTCTGGGCCACTGCCCGGTCCAGCTCGCGCCGGCGGGCCTCTTTTTGTTCGATCTCGGTCTCCAGGCTCGCAATGCGCCGTTCTGTCTCAGCCAGAGACGCCTCGCAGTCCCTTTTTCCCACCTCTGTGCGGTCGATCAGAGACTGCTGCTCCTCTTTTTCCGCCCACAGGGACAGGAAAGACTGCACCTGCCAGCGGTCGATGGACTGCTGCCAGTCCCGGTATATTCGGCCGATCTCCCGCAAGGCAGAGAGCTTCTCCTCTTGGCGCTGAGCCAGCTGCTCATGGCGCTTATAGTCCCGGATGTTCTGCTGCATGGCCTCAATGTCCGGTTTTTCCGGGATGTCGCAGATGTTCTCTGTAATAAACTTCTGGATGTCCACGATGGGTCGGAAGGAGACGGCCTTCTTCATCATTCGCATGACCTGCTCATTATGGACATTCCACTTGGCCAGCAGATCGGCCTGGTACTCCTTGTGGGTGTCATACAGCTTTCCCCGCACCCCATAGGTTTTCAAAAATCCTCGCAGAGTCGGGATATCGATGGCCTCTCCCTGACGAATGAAGCAGTCCTCCGGAAGGGTACCGTCATAGAGGAAGAAACGGTCCTGGCGGCTGCCGTCGCTGCGGCAGTCGAACACGACGCCGCTGACAAACTGCTTCCCCTCCATATCGTCCAGAAACTCACAGGCGATGAAGGCGGAAAAGTCTTTTCCCCGCCGGGATCCAGGGTTGTTTTCATCCATGTCTGCCCGCAGATATCCGTCCAGAGTCCGCTGGGACTTCTCATTGGCCGCCTGATTGAAGTTGCGGGCATTGGTCTCACCCAAGAGCACGATCTGAAGAGCGTCGATCACAGTGGACTTCCCCGCTCCGTTCTTACCCGTCAGAAAATTGATGTCGTCCACTTCGATCAGCTCTTTCGAGAAATACAGCCAGTTAATCAGCAGGATCTTCTTCAGCTTCTTCACCTTCGTCCTCCTTTCTTAGTATCGAAACGACGGCATTTAACTTTTCGCTGGAGACCACAGACAACACTGTCGGAAGGATAGCAAATTTACAACTGCCCTGATTGTACTTTCCCTCAATGCGCTGGATCACAGAGTGGTTATCCAACACTGTAAGCGCGCGCTTTACCTCGTCCATATTGGGCTTTGCAGGCAGGATGGCATAATCGGTCACCACTTTTTCCAGTAGGTCACGAACGGTACAAATCGCATCCTGCTCCATGCCCAGGCGCTCCATGTTCTCCTCGTAAAGCATGCGGATCGCCAAGAGGATAGCGGTTTCTTTTTTGTTCAGGGCGTAGCGGTTCGCTTCATCTGTGTTCAAAACATAAAAAAACCCGTTCAGATCGTCCTTTCGCAAATCCCAGTCCAGAAAGGCCAGGTAATCCCGCACAACCTCAAAATGAGTGGAGAGGAATACATAGTCCGGGTTATTGACCCGCCCCTCCCCCGGGCGATATACCGTTCTCACCACATAGGTACGACTGAGCAGCTGATTGCAGATCGCCTTAAAACGGTCGAGTTCCTTTTGTGTCGCCGTACTGAACCAATCAAAGCTCATCGTTCCCCCTCCTTCCTGCGTGTGATCTGAAGCTGAGGAATTGTATATTGCCCCTGTGTATAATTCCCCACCAGATCCCGGACCAGATAGCCCGCCTCCGGGTCCTGCCCTGTCAGTACGGCCAGCATACTCATGATGTAGGCCTTGTCATCGGACAGGACAAGGTCTTTCGAGTAGCAGATCCCACGCTCGCCCAGCCATTGCTCCACGTATCGTGAGACAGCGGAACGGCTATACTCTGTCCGGAGCAATTCCGCTGCCTGGGCCTCCACCCCCGCATCCAACTCTTGATCCTCGATCAGGACCGGCGTTGCTTTTGCCCGCTTCCCAGGCCGTTTCCGGTGCCACAGACTTTTTTCCGACAGAAATGACTGCTCATAGAACTGGAAGACCGGCTGGATATGTTCCACCAGTTCAGACGCGCGGTGATTTTTCCCCAGCGATGTCAGAAGGTAATTCAGATTCCCTCGGACATTGTGGTCCCGGTTGGTCAGGTTCTCCAACTTCTGCGTGGTCGCCCGGGTGTATCGGCGCACCTGCCGGTCGATCTCATCCAGATATTCGTGCTCTATGCTGTCATAGCGATCTTTCACCCAAAAGATTTTTTGCAGAAGATCCCGCCGGCACTCCTCCAGGGTGCCGCCTCGACGGTCTTGCAGCGCGGCGTTGGAGAGGGTCAGCAGAAGGGGCTCATCTTCCAGCCAACCGGTGAGAACGGCCTGTATGGGGACTCGGTACTTTGGTACGGAGTCTTTGATCTTCAGCGGGCGAATATAGGCCTCCACTACTTTTTGCCCAAAATCGTCAAAGTGGGATGCCAGGACCTCATTGACCTCTTGCATTTTGACCTGTATTTGAAAGTAATGCTTCACATTGTGATAGACCATTTGCAGCAGGTCGATCAGCGACCGCGTATTGTCGTATGCACTGTAGATCGCAGCCATTTTGTCATAGATGTTTTCGCTGTCTGCCGCCACTTTCAGGGTAGAATAGGTGCCGAATACATAGGAATAGCCCCGAATCGGGCTGTCGTCGCGCAGTTGGTGAAAGACTTCCAGCAGACGGCTGCTATACCCTGGGACCGTAATATATTCCTCAAAATCCTCGCCGCGCTCTTTTTCGAACCAGCCCTTGCTGTATAATTTCCGAATCAGGAACCTGGCTCTACCCGAAATATCCCGCAGCTCTTCCTCATCAATGTCCTCGCCCTCAAAGGTGGCGTCTGCCAGCTGCTGCTCCAGTTTGCTCCGAAGCATCATGTAAAAATCCTGCTCCAGGATCTTCAGGTTCTCCCGGTATGCAGTATAAAGCACATCCAGGGCATTTGCATACAGTGTGCGGTTGGGCGACGCTAAAACAGAGAATAATTCGGTTGGAATACGATCAAACAGATTCATCCCAATTCCCCCATAGGAGACAATTATGACTGGTATTTTGATCAAACTTGACGGAAGGCCTGATATCATATTTGAAAATGGAACGCTATATGGTGGCCTGCACTGTGGAGAGTGTTTTTCCGTGCTTGAGACCGATGCAGGTTGGGTCTCTGTACGGCTGGAATTGATCGATGACTGGGTGTTGGTAGACGGCGCCGGGGGAAAGAGGGCTCCTCTCCCCTACGGAAACCGGGTTCGCCTGTAAATCCGTTACCCCACCACCAATTTATTTGTCTTTTTCAAAAACTTCGCCGGAATGGGCCGGTCCAGCGCCCAGGTGATATTCATGGGCCGGCTGCCCTCGTGTTTCACATAGTTCGCCGTACCCAGGAAGGTATAAGCCTCGGCGCCTCCCGTAATCCGGTCCGCCTTGAACTCCCGGACAAACAGCAGCACTCTGCTCCCTCGCTCCCGATGGTGGATATACCGCTGGCCGGTGGGAGAGTCCGCCGCCGTGGTGCTCTGGCTCTGCCAGTGGAACAGGCTCTCGTTGATGGAATAGTCGTTGTACATGGTGGTGGGCGAGTAGTCCTTGTCCGCCTTGTTCAACGTCACAAAGAACACATCCAGCTGCTTCTCCGGCAGCCATTTCACGCCCTCACGCACCGTTGCCGGCTTCAGGAAATCCAGCGCCACCAGCAGCTGATCCCGAGTGTAGGTGCAGTGGAGATCCAGCGGGCAGTCAAAGCTCAGATCCACCGGCTCGTCGATGAAGTCAATCTGCTCATAGCGGTAGCGGAGCAGCTCCAGAAGCTCGCCCAGCAGCACCGGGCTGTCCGAGAGGGCATACAGGTTATCCAAAACCGCATCAGATTTCCAATCCTCCGCTACCTTGCCCCAAACGGTCACATAAAACATCTGGAGCATCCGCTGTTCCACCGGAGAAAGGTTGGAAAAATCCACGTCGTCCAGCCGGGGCAACAGGTCCAGCAGGAAGGTGGTCCACCGGCGGGAGTCTACCACTGCCAGCTTGGAGAGGGCCTTGGTCAGCGTCTCCTCCAAGGGTTCCGCGAAGTCCTCCCGCACATCCGCCCGGGCGCACAGCCGGGAGAAGGAGGTAAACTTGTAAATTGTTCTGGGGTCCAGGTGGTAGTAATCCAGGAAGTTGGACAGGGTGAGCTCCAATCCAGTATCCTCGGCAAAGCTGGCCACCCGAGATACCAGTCCGGCGGTGTTTCCATAGGAGGACCGGATGTTGTCCAGAATGTGCTTGGCCGCCTTTTTCTCCAACTGGATGTAGCAGCCTTTCGGGGCGGAGACAAACCCGTCCCTGATCTCCCGGGTCACGCTGCGGGTAGTGTTGGACAGCAGAGCGGCAAACTTGTCCTCGAAGTTGTACTTCTTGTTGGCCAGGCCGATGAAATCCAGCACTGTCAGGCATTCTTTGTCCTCCGCCAGCCGCAGGCCGCGGCCCAGCTGCTGGAGGAAGATAGTCAGGGACTCGGTGGGGCGCAGGAAGAGAACGGTATTTACCTCCGGGATGTCCACGCCCTCGTTGTAGATGTCCACCACGAAAATGAAGCGGACCTCCCCGGCCACCAGGCGCTGTTTGGCGGCGCTGCGCTCCACATCCGGGGACTGCCCGGTGAGGTAGATGGAGGGGATGCCGTGCCCGTTGAAGTAGCGGCACATAAACTCCGCGTGTTCAATGGAGACGCAGAAGCCCAGACCCTTTACCTCGTCGATGTCGGTCACGTATTTCAGCAGGGCGCGCACCACCAGGTCGGCTCGACGGTCTGCAATCGCCCCGCTGAGGGTGTAAATCTTGGACAGATCCCCCTTGTCGTAGCCGCCCCGGCTCCAGCGCAGTTGGTCCAGGTCCACCGTGTCGGTGACGCCGAAATACTGGAAGGGGCACAGCAGTTTGCGGTCAATGGCCTCAGGGAGCCGGATTTCCGCGGCGATGCGGTTGTGGAAGTAGGGCAGCACGCTCTTGCCGTCCATACGCTCCGGGGTGGCTGTCAGGCCCAACAGGATTTGGGGCTGGTAGTAGGACAGCAACTTCTGATAGGTGGGAGCCGCTGCGTGGTGAAACTCATCCACCACGATGTAGTCGTAAAAATCCGGGGCGGTTTTCGCGGTAAAATCCTGGCTGTTGAAGGTCTGGATGGATAAAAACAGGTGGTCAATACCCTCTGTCCGGTAGCTGCCCACGAACAGCTCCCCGAAATTGGCGTCCTTCAGCACCGCCCGGAAGGTATAGAGGCTCTGCTTCAAAATCTCTTCCCGATGGGCTACAAAGAGCAATCGGCAGGGCTTTCCGGGATGCTGCCTCCGAAACCGCTTGTAATCCAGGGCGGAGATCACCGTCTTGCCGGTGCCGGTGGCGGCCACCACCAGGTTGCGGGTATAGCCCCGGACGGTGCGCTCCGCCTCCAGCTTATCCAGGATCTCCTGCTGGTAGG
>CASEPH010000051.1 GCA_949289625.1 uncultured Clostridia bacterium
AAAGCTGCGATCAGCCACCGGAGCACGATGGCAAAGCCCTGGGAGAACAAATGGAAAATAGGATAGATGTTGGAGATAAAGGCAGCGACCAGAATAAAGCCCGTCACCAGCAGGAAGTTGCCCATCTGCATGCCGGCAGGATAGACCACCCGTTTGTCACCGCTGGTGCGATGGAGACTTCGGCGCAGGCTTTTGGCGCTGAAGGCGAACAGGGTCAGCAGAAAAAAGCAGATGGCAATTAGACTGGTAAATCTGCCAACCCGTTCCTCCCAGTGGAAGCCTTCACAGCAAAGCAGGATGACCAAATGGATGATGATGCCGCCCACGGACATGGGTGCGTAGACGGTATAGGCAGCCTTTCTGGCAAAGAAATAAAAGAATACAGATAGCAACGAGGTGAGAATGGTCATGGAGATCATTGTGGCACCAAGTCCCCAGCTTAAGATCAGCGCCAGAAGGGTGGAGACGATCCAGGCAACGGCGCACAGAATCATGGCCTTGGAAATGCTGCTGGTCAGGGAAAATCGACCGACAAGAAATCCAATCACCGCCACACAGGGAATAAAACAGCAGTGATAGAGGGGATAGCCACCGATTTGTTCCAAAAATACTCCCAGTGGAATGACAAAGAACAGGGCAAGCAAAAAATTGATGATTTCAAACAGCGTCCGCTGCAGCGTCAGCTTCAAAGTTGATCGCCTCCTTCCGCAGGAGAATATGGGTTACGGAATTGCCTCTGCGGCGCAGCTCCTCCGAGCGATGCTCCAGCGATTCATTCCAGAAGGTGGAGAACACCAGAATATCTGTTTCCGTGGTATCGTTCTCCACCAGATGCTCCATGGTCCGATAGATGGATTCCTTTTCCTTAAATTCTAGACCGGCCAAAGTCTCCAGAATGTGATGCATCTGGCTGGCGTTGCAGGCAGGCTCCAGGGAAATGGTCACCTCAGGGGCAAAGGAAATAGAAGCGTTGGAGAAAAGCCCTACTTCCATATTGTTGACAATGGCCCAGTTGGAAAGCGTGGCGATCACACGAATGCCATATTCCATTTCCTCCTGCTGCTGAGCGGAGAGCTGGCCCCAGAAATTGTCCTCCGGTTCAATGTTGAATACCAGCAGCAGCCGGGGAAACACGGTATAATCATGGGTCTTGACTTGGAGCGATCCGGTCCGGGCGGAGGCCTTCCAATGGATGTCCTTGCGGCTGTCTCCGCGCTGATAGCTGCGGATGCCGTTGATGAGAATGGGGTCGGGGAAGATCCAACGTTTGACGCTGACATCTCCCTGCCAGCGCAGAGCCTCGTCCGGCAGATCGTCCTGGCTGAGGATGCTGGGGAACACAAAGAGTTTTGCGTCCGAATGGGCCTCTTTGCTGACGGAGTTCAGTCCGAAGAGATCACCCACCGTCAGGGTGGTGATGGAAAGGTCATAGTATCCCCGGCGTACACATTTGACGCGATAACGCCTGGTAATGCGGCTGAAGGGCCGGAGATAGAAGATGCTCCGATGAAACCGGTCATCCAAAACCTCCAGGTTTTCCTGAGAACGAAACCGGAGCCAGGGAGAGAGCTTGGATTCCACCCGAAGCCAGGGCAGGGGAGTGAACTTGTTGTTGGAGATAATCTCCATCAGGTCAATGCTCTCGCCTTCAAAAACAGCGCTTTTGCTAATTTTCCGCTCATAGTGAAATTTTTTAAAGCTGACTTTCCCATAGTACTTGGATTGCGCAATGGCAAAAAAGCCTACAATCAAGATCAGCCATACGGCAGCAGTCATGGTATCAGCTCCTTACAGCTTCTCGGTGGTGGATTCCGTAGGGGCTGGAACTGTCTGCAAAAGCCGCTGCACAAGCTCGGTGGCCTTATTGGCGGAGTTATATTTCACCTTGAGAATCAGACGATGGGCGAATACAGGGGCAGCTAAAGCCTTAACGTCGTCGGGCAGCACATAGTCTCTGCCCTGGATGGCGGCATAAGCCTGGCAGGCCCGAAGCAGGGCCAGCATACCACGGGTGGAAATGCCCAATTCAATGTCTTCATGATGCCGAGTGGCCTCCACAAGAGCCACGATGTACTGTCGGATGGGTTCGCTGACCAACACATGGGAGATGGCACTCTGAATTTCTGTAATATCTGTACCGCTGGCCACAGGCTCCAGCTCAATCTGGGGCGAACCGTTGATGTAATTGGTCAAAATATCCACGCTCTCGGAGGAGGTGGGATAGCCCAGGGTCAGCCGAATCAAAAAACGGTCCAGCTGAGCTTCCGGCAGGGCGAAGGTGCCGGAGGATTCCACCGGGTTCTGGGTGGCGATGACAAAGAACGGCGCGCCAAGCGCCCGGGCCTGGCCGTCTACGGTGATCTGTTTTTCCTCCATGCACTCCAGCAGGGCGGATTGGGTCCTAGGGGTGGTACGGTTGATTTCGTCGGCCAAGAGGATATTGGTGAATGCGGGACCAGGCTGGAACTCAAATTCTCCTAGCTTCTGG
>CASEPH010000052.1 GCA_949289625.1 uncultured Clostridia bacterium
CAACTGTGGGGCCGCCTTGAACTATGAGGGATTGTGCTGGAAATGCAAGTGCGAGCAGGAGCGGAATGCTGCCTTGGCCTGGACGCCGGAACAAATTGCTGAAAAGCAAAGAAACCTGATCCAGAACATCCAGCGGCTGGCGGAAATGGAGGACCCGGAGCTCACCGACTTCTGGCAGTTGCTGTGCTACCGGGACGCCATCACCCCGGAGATTCAGCGGGCGGCACTGGCCGCGGAGGTGTTCTGGCCCTGTGAACTTTACTATCATGCACCGGAGGATGTACGGGATGGACTGACTGCCGCTTTGATGGAAACAAGCAGTTCTCGAAACGCCGGCGAGCTAATGTCTTGTCTCGCCTTTCAAGGGGATGACAAGGCAAAGGAGACTCTGCTGGAACTGGAGCGGAACCCCCGGCCCTGGCGCAAGGGCCTCTATGTGGACCCATCCAGCTATGCACAGATCGGTGGCTGGACCTTCGACAAGGAGGGCCAGAAAATCCAGCTCAACTTCGACACCTGTTATCCTATGGTCAAGGGAACCGCTGGCGAGAAATCTCCCGTCCGCATCGGCCGCCCCCGGGAGGACGCCTGCCCCCACTGTGGTGGACGGATGGTGGATATGCTGGTGCTGGATGGCCGGGATGAGCGTCTGAAATTTCTGGGGTTGGATGGTATTCTGACCGCCACCTGCTGCCCCAACTGTGTGGGATTTTTGAAAGGCCCCGCCTTTAACCGTTTTACCCTGGATGGCGGCGTAGAGGTCTTTCCCTCTGAACTCTTTGATGGTGCTGAGAAGACGAAGTGCTATGTTCGGCCCGAGGACTACAAGGCTCTCACTGAAAATCCCTTTGTGCTGGGCAAGACGCCGGCACCCTTGTTTTACGGCGCGGCCTGCCAGGATGTGAACACCATCGGCGGCTTTGCCAACTGGGTGCAGGACGCGGAATATACGACCTGTCCTCACTGCGGCAAGCCCATGAAGTATCTGGCCCAAATCCAGTGGGATATGGTGTTTGACTGTGCGGAGGGCACGCTCTACATCGAGTTCTGCCCGGACTGCCAGATCGTATCCATGCAGCACCAGCAGACCTGAGAGGAGAACCGATATGAGCTTACCAAAGCGTGACGGTGTGCATGACCGCTACTACTTGATCCACAAGCCGGACACCGCCCCGGAGGTGCTGGCGGAGGCGGACGCCTGTATTCAGGACATTCTGGACGGGACCGCACGGGAGAACCACGCCGCCTATCCGACCGTGGTGCGGAACCACAATGGAACACCGTTTCTCCCCGATCAGCTGCTGGAGCGGTATCTGTTCCAATTTCCGCTGAAGGGATTTCCCTATGAGGACGCGGTTGCCTTCTGCGACGCCCTGCGGCGGCTGGTGGGCTGGAAGGAGATTGATTACACACTACGGCAGTACATCGAAAAGCAGGTGCAGGATCGGTACTTTGAGGTCGGAGAGCGGGAGGATGGTTTTACGGTTTTCCCACCTTGCACCGTGTGGCCGGAGCTGTGCCCGGAGGATGTGGACGAAGGGCTGCTGCGTTTCGCCTGCTATGTGGCGGTCTGCTATACCGTGTATGGGCTGAGCTTTGAGTACCTCACCACTGAGCATATCCTCGACCTTGTCTCCCAGCTCCGTCCCGACATGGTGAAGGAGCTGAAAACCAATGGCAGCGGCAAACTGCCGCCTAACATCCAAAAACGGAAAACAAAGCATCTGACTGCCTCGGCCAACGACGCCTTTGCCACCATCCGCATCACCGCCAGGGACTGCACCGAGGGGTGCTGCGACGAGGCG
>CASEPH010000053.1 GCA_949289625.1 uncultured Clostridia bacterium
CCGCAGAACCGGCCGATGCCATGAGCCTCATGGACCACCAAGTCCCCAGGGGAGAGATCGGTAAAGGAAGAAAGCTTCTGCCGGTTGGTAGGCAGTTTCTTCTTCCGACGTTTGGGCCGAAGCTGAGGTGCGGAGATCTGACCTTCCGTGAGGATGGCCAACTTTAGAGAAGGGTATTCCATACCTGCGGCCAGAGAACCTTCCGCCAAAAGAATCTGCCCAGGCTGGGGCAGTGTGGTCAGAGGGAAGGCCAGACGGCCTTTGACACCACGGGCCTCCATGGCCTCCAGCAGCAGCTCCCCCCGATGCCGGGAACCGCAGAGCACCAGGGTTCCATAACCTGTGGATGCATAGTGCTGCATATCTCCCACAGCGGTGTCCAGAGAACCGCCGTAGGAGGGAAGCTGTTTGACGGTGACACTTAGAAGTTCTTTCGGGGGAAGCGCGTCGGGAAAGGCAGCGGATAGAAAGTTATCCATATATATGACGCTTTTCGTGGCGCATTTGTTGCAGGTTTCTTCAAAATTTTCATAAAATTCGCACAATTCTCCTGCCAAGGTGCCGCTTGCCAAAAGCGCATCCAGACTCTGACCAAATTCGTCCAACAGCTGCTTCTGGTGCCGTTCAATGGCAATTCGGTCGGAAAAGACCACGATGGTTTCCGCTGGAAGATAGTCCGCCAGGGTTTCCCGCTGGGGATAGATGAGGGCGGCATATCGGTCGGAGGCGGTAAATGAGGTTCCTGCGGCAAGCGCGTCCATATCCTGCTGCAATGTTTCCATCAGCGCTTCGTTGGGATGCTTGCGGCGCTTTTGCCGGGCAAGTATGCCGCTCAGATCCTTGATAAGACCGGGTGTGCCGTCAGGATGCAGCTGGGGCAGGACTTCCGCGGTGGGCAGCAGGAGGATCTCTTCGATGTTTTCCGTACGACGCTGAGAGGTGGTGTCAAAATAACCCATAGCATCCAGCTCGTCTCCGAAGAATTCCGCCCGAACTGGAGCGGGTGCAGCAGGAGAATAGACATCCAAGATACCGCCTCGCAGGGCAAACTGTCCCACACCCTCCACCAGGGTGCTGCGGCGATAGCCCAGCTGGATCAGTCGCTGCACCAGGTTGTCCAATTCATAGCTGCCGCCGATGGCCAGCGGAAGCGCGCTGGAAAGCAGCACGCTCCGGGGCATGGTATACAGGCTCAGAGCTTCCACAGAAGCAATCAGCAGCGGATAACCGGTGCGAAGGGCGTGATGGAGCATACCAAGACGCTGCTGCTCCCAGCCACGGGACACGGAGGCTGCCCCCAGCAGCGTCAGTTCCCGGCTGGGGAAGATCGGGGGCGTTTCCCCCAGAAAGCCGGAGAGCTCCTGGGCCATACGGGATGCTGCCAGATCGTCCTGACAGACCACCAGGACCGGACGGCCCGTGTCCTCCCGCAGTGCAGCGATCATGTGTGCGCGATGGATGGGAGACAATCCGGTGATGGCGGAGGCACAGGGAGAGTCAAGGCTTTGAAGTAGAGTGCGATACTCCGGAAGACCTCGCAATGCGGTGCCGATCAGATTCATGGAAACGCCTCCTTACAATAGTTTTGCACAGCGACCAAGGGCTGCATCCGTTTGGATGCAGCCTGAAACAGTCGCGTATTGTCAAAATTACTTGCCGTTAAAAAGATTCGCTGCAGCATCAGGTCCCTGGGTAATCAGGGTGATGGCAGCCTGTGCGGCACGCCGATAGGTTTCCGCCATGGCCTCCCGCTGATCGTAGGGGAAGACGGAGAGCACCCAGTCCGCCAGATCATAGTCGGGGTGGGGCTTTGCGCCTACGCCGATTTTAATGCGGGGAAATTCCTGAGAGCCGATGGAGGAAATGATGCTTTTAACGCCGTTATGGCCGCCGGCAGATCCGTTTTTCCGCACCCGTAGCCGGCCGGGATCCAGGGAGATATCATCAAACATTACCAGAATATGCTCCGGTGGGATCTTATAGAACTTTGCTGCAGCGGCAACGGATTGTCCGCTGAGATTCATATAGGTGGTGGGCTTGAGCAGAATCAGTTTCCTGCCTTCCAGCTCCGCCTGACCGGTCAATCCCTGAAACTTGACCCGGTCCACCCGTGCGTGCAGCTGCTCTGCCAAGGCGTCCAGGGCGGCGAAGCCCACGTTGTGACGGGTATTCCAGTACTTGCTGCCTGGATTGCCCAGCCCCACCACGAGGAATTCGCCGCCGGTTTTTTTGGAAAACAACATTAGAACAGAGAGGAAATGGAGGTCTCTTCGTCGATTCTGGTGATGGCCTCAGCAAACATTTCCGCCACGGTCAGCTGCTTGATCTTCTCACCAGTATAGCCCTTGGGCATGGGAATGGTATCCAGGATCCGGACCTCCTCGAAGTAGCTGTTTTCGATCCGTTCCAGCGCGGGACCGGAGAGCACACCATGGCTTGCGCAGCCGTAGAGCCGGTTGGCACCGCCCACTTCCCGCAGTGCGGTGCAAGCGTTGCAGAGAGAACCGGCGGTGTCGATCATGTCGTCAAAGAGGATGCAGTCCTTGCCCTTGACATCGCCGATGATGTTCATGACTTCGCAGGAGTTGGCCTTCTGACGGCGCTTGTCCACAATAGCCAGGCTCATGCCCACCTTCTGGGCAAAGGTCCGGGCCCGGGCTACGGAACCAACATCGGGGGAAACCACGACCATGTTTTCCCGCTGCTCCTCGGTGAACTTGCTGAGATAGTACTTGACAAATACGGGATTGCCCAGCAGATTGTCCACGGGAATGTCAAAGAAACCCTGGATCTGAGAGGCATGGAGGTCCATGGTGAGGACCCGGTCAGCGCCGGCTACAGTGATCAAATTGGCCACCAGTTTTGCAGAAATGGGATCACGGGCCTTGGCCTTGCGGTCCTGCCGGGCGTAGCCAAAATAGGGGATGACAGCAGTGATCCGAGCAGCAGAGGCCCGACGCAGGGCATCAATGAGGATCAGGAGCTCCATCAGGCTGTCGTTGACAGGCTTGCAGGTAGATTGAATAACGAAGACGTCACAGCCACGGACGGTCTCATTGATGGAAACAGATACCTCGCCGTCCGCAAAGGTCTTGACCTCACTGTCGCCCATGGGAATGCCCAGACGGTTGCAGATGGCTTCCGCCAGGGGACGGTTGGCGTTTGCGGAAAAGATCTTAATTTCCTTACTGTGAGAAAACATCTTTTTATACCTCTCTTTACATATTTTCGCAGGGGGAGTTCCCCAAAATTATTTCAGCAGTCCTTTTTTGCGCCGGTCCGCAGCCCAGCCGGGCTTGTTGGTCTGGCGTGCTCTGGCAATGGCCAGGGATTCCTCGGGTACATCGTCGGTGATGGTGGAGCCGGCGGCCACATAGCTGCCTTTTCCGATGGTGACGGGGGCGATCATGTTGGTGTTACAGCCGATAAAGCTGTCGTCTCCCACGGTGCAGCGGTATTTGTTTTTACCGTCGTAGTTTACGGTGACGGTGCCACAGCCCAGATTGATCCGCTTGCCCAGATCTGTATCTCC
>CASEPH010000054.1 GCA_949289625.1 uncultured Clostridia bacterium
TCTCCCAAAAATGCACCTGCATTTGCGGCATAGCAACGTGAGGGAAGGCAAATGGAGACGGCATTCGTTTTCGCTGGTCGTGGGAAAAGAGGCGCCCGTTCCCTGAGTGAGAAATTGCCCATAGAACTGTTCAGTTTCGTACAGTTTGATAAAAATGGTGCAAAATAAGTCAAAAGTGTTCAAAATGTCTTGACGAAATACAGGAGCTCTTTTATAATAAGTATACAAAATCTGAAATAGGAGGTATCATGCGTATGGAAAAGCTGGGGAAGATCTTTCATCCAAAGGACGCGAAGGTCTTCATGGATGAACAGGAACTGGTGCGGGAGTATGTACATACAGATAAGATCACATTTGGCGTTTCACGGTTAAAGCCCGGTGCTGTGGGTGGTCTTGACACTGGCCATGCGGTGGCCGATGAGGTATTTTTCTGCATGAAAGGCCATGTGCTGTGCTATTTCCCGGAAGATGATACCTACTATGAATTGGAGGAGGGAGACGCGTTGCTGATCCCTCCGGCCACGGGTCACAAACTGTTCAATATCGGCGACGAGGACGCATTGATTAGCTGGAGCTGTGCACCTCATCCTTAATTTCTCTGGATTAAGATCATATTTTGAAAGGAAGTATTTGATATGAGCAAGCATCCCGAACTGATTGTCATGCTGACCCACAATGACCGGACCGTTGAGAACGCCTATGAAATTTTTGACGCGTGCAAGGATACAAAGGCAAAATTCTGGGGATTCAAAGAAGAGGGCATTCCCCTGGAGGAAATGAAAAAGCTCTGCGCGTATATGAAGGCCTGCGGTAAGACCACTTTCCTGGAGGTCGTAGCCTACACAGAGGCCGAGTGTCTGAAGGGCGCCGAGATGGCTGTGGAATGCGGCTTTGATATGCTGATGGGGACCATCTATTTTGATTCTATCAACGATTACTGCAAGGCCCACCAGCTGAAGTACATGCCCTTTGTGGGCAAAATTACCGGCCGGCCCTCTGTGCTGGAGGGCACCATTGAGGGTATGATCGACGAGGCAAAGAGCCTGATCGCCAAGGGCGTGTACGGGTTCGACCTGCTGGGCTACCGTTTTACCGGCGATGCCGTAGAGCTGAACAAGCGTTTTGTTGCAGGGGTAGATGCACCTGTGTGCCTGGCCGGCTCTGTCTCCAGCTATCAGCGCTTGGATGAGGTGAAGGACGCCGACCCCTGGGCCTTTACCATCGGCGGTGCGTTTTTCGAGAACAAGTTTGATGGCACCTTCGCCGAGCAAGTGGACAAAGTCGTCGATTATATGGCAAAATAATCTGTCAGATATTCCGCCGAGGTGGGTTTGCTGAAGTCCGCCTCGGCGGACAGCCGTTGGGGGAATGAATCGTTCCGGTGGTGCGGATATCGACCTGCGATTTTCCTGTTAGAAAATTTGGGAACGGTTTTACCTGGCCTGAATCCCCTTTGTCTGACTCTTTTAGGAATGCAGTGTCCGGCAAATGAAACCGCTTTTGTAGGCAATGAGAGCGAGGCGAGACCATGATTCGAGAGCAGCGCATCAGTCACATTCAGCAGGAACTGCAGAAAAAGGGTGTTGTTTCCATTGCGGAACTGACACAGGCCCTGCACACCTCCCGATCCACGATCCGTCGAGACCTCTGCGACCTGGAGGAGATGCATGCACTCAAGTGCATCCGCGGCGGTGCTGTGGCCTTGTCCAGGCAGACAGCCTATGTGCCGTCCTTCAGCATCCGTCAGGACCTATTTGTGGACGAAAAGCGGCGAATCGCAGAACGGGCAATGGAATTCGTGCAGGAGAATACTACGATTCTACTGGATTCCGGCACAACGGTATATGAGATGGCCAAGCGCCTAGTTCAGGCCAAGCACCTGAATATTGCCACCAATGATCTGAACAGTGCCATGGCCCTTTCCGCCAATCAGAATATTTCCCTGATGGTTCTGGGAGGCAGTCTGCGTCCCAGCCACTATTCCATGAACGGCGCTTTTACAGAGGAGATCATTCGCCAGATCCATGGGGACATTGTGTTTCTCAGCGTAGATGCCGTGGATCTTGACGCGGGATTGATGGGCTTTTCCATGGAGGAGATGCCCACAAAGCGCCTGATGATCCAGTCGGCGCAAAGGAAGGTCGTGCTTTGTGACCATTCAAAATTCAGCGCTGCGGCCTTTGTCCATATTTGCCCACTCCGGGAGATTGACGTCATCATCACCGGGCGGGAGACGCCGCCGCAGATCCTCGCCGGACTGGAGGAGCAGGGTGTCACAGTTCTGACAGCATGATTTCCCACTTACTTGACAGCAAATCCGAGATTAGATTTTTAAAAGATTTAGGAGCGATAGCATGATTGATCTGAGCATCAACAAGGAAGGCCTGGCGCACAACCTGAAAAAGGCGAAGGAAAATCACATCATCATCCCCACCATCGCCCAGATGGAGCACCCGGAGACCATCCCGGAGAAGATTCAGGAGAAGCTGAAG
>CASEPH010000055.1 GCA_949289625.1 uncultured Clostridia bacterium
ATATTTTGTGGGTAAACCTTGCCACGGCTACCTTGCCTGCCCTGGCACTGGGTGTTGATCCGGCCAGCAAGAACATTATGAAGCATAAGCCAGTAAAATCGGGCACTCTGTTTGAAAAAGATCTGGTGCGCCGTGTTATTATACAAGGTATCTTTGTGGCGACCATGACCACCTGCGCTTACTGGATCGGCGCAAGCACGGGCGGCCATGTGACCGGTCAGACAATGGCGTTCTGTGTGCTGGCCTTCTCGCAGATGCTTCGCGCTTTTAATCAGCGCTCCAATACGGAGCCTATCTGGGTGCGGGCAGAGGGAATCAACCCCTGGCTGATCCTTTCTTTCGTGGTGTCCGCCCTTCTGATGGCGTGCATCCTGTTTGTCCCTGCACTGCAAAGTGCGTTCCAGTTGACCTTGTTGGATGGCACACAGTGGCTGATCGTCATTGGGTTGTCCTTGATGTCGATCCTTCAAGTAGAAATCATAAAATTTGTGAAACGAATTTATACCAAGGCACGTTAAAATATTCAGCAGTACCAGTGTTGACTGTTTTTCCTGCTTTGGCAAAACAATAGCCCTCCCCGTCATGGGGAGGGCTTCTCTGTCCTTATGCCGCAATCTCCGGGATTTCCCCGACAAAGTTATACACGATCCTGACTTCCTGCACCTTCTGGCCGTCCACCTTTTTGACTTCGCCAATCAGAATCCGGCTGATGAGCCGGTTCAGCACCACCTCGTCCAGTTCCTCAATGGCGGAATAGCGCCGGATTTCCTTGATAAAGGTGCGGACTTCGCTCTCCTGAGCGTCAGCCCGGCTCTGCATCATTGCCAAGTCATGCAGACGCTTCTGGTTGGATTCCTGCTCCTGTTCCAGCGCTGCCGTCAGCTTCATAAACCGCTGCTCGGTCAGGATGCCTTTGGCCTTGTCAGTGTACAGGTTCAGGAACATCCCGTCAATTTCCAAATTCCGGGCTTCCAGCCGCTGGCGTTCCTTCTCGGTCTGAGAAGCATCCACCAGATACCGGCGCTCCATTCGGCGGCTGAGCCGCTGGTAGAACGCATCGGCGTCCTTCATGGCCTGCGCCGCCAGCTCCTGAATGTCCTTTAGCACCAGATTGTACAAATCTCTGGCCTCGATCTTGTGGCTGGAGCAGACTTTGCAGGCCATTCGGTTATAAGTTTGGCAGATATAGTACGCCTTATCAATTGGCTCCCGCATCTCGCCGGTGAAACGGTTCTTCCCGGTTCGGCCTACTTTCTCATACCGCACCTGCATGGACTTTCCGCAGGTGGCGCAGTAGACCAGCCCGTGGAACAGGTTGTAGAAGGGACAGGCATTGCCTTTCATAATGGGTGGCTTGCGGTCAATGAGTTCTTGTACCTGTTCCCATTCCTCCGGCGTCACAATGGCCTCATGGCAGCCCTCGATGATTTCCCAGTCCTCACGGGGGATAATGTCATAGGTGTTGGAGCGGATGCCTTTCTGATGCGTCCGAAAGACCAGATGTGCGCCTTTGTAGAATGGATTTCTCAGGATGTGGCTGAGTCTCGCCCCGCCCCAGGAATAATAGTTGGCGTCAAACTCCGTGTTGGCCTTGACATGGGTAATGGTGATTTTTTCTTCCATCAGCCGTTTGGAAATCCTCATGCAACCCATCCCGCCAAGGGCATAGTCATAGATTTTACGGATGATGGGCGCTGTCTCCGAGTCAATGATGAGATGCCCCTTGTCCTCCGGGTCACGCATCAGGCCGAAGGGCGGCGTCCCCCCGCAAAACTTCCCCTGCCGGGAACGGGTCGTGATGCCCGCCAGCACCTTTTTGGAAATATCCCGGCTGTACATATCGTTCAGGATATTCTTAAAAGGCGTGATGTCCATCTCCTGACGGGTCAGGCTGTCCACGCCGTCCGTGATG
>CASEPH010000056.1 GCA_949289625.1 uncultured Clostridia bacterium
AGATCCGGGAGCAGGCTGAGGGTTGGCGTATCCAGTAGGGAGGGGCATCATGGGACTCCGAGCATCTGGTGAAGATTATCTGGAGGCTATCTTGGTACTCCAAAAGCAGAAAGGGGTGGTACGCTCCGTGGATGTGGCCCGACACTTGGGAGTTTCCAAACCCAGCGTATGCCATGCGGTAGCAACACTGCGGGAGGGAGGCTTTTTGCTGATGGACGAAGACAATTTCCTGCACTTAACAGATGCGGGTTGCGAAGTTGCGGAGCAGGTTTATGAAAAGCACCGCTTTTTTACCCAGCGCCTGATTGCTGCCGGAGTGGACCCGAAAACCGCTGAGGCAGATGCCTGCCGGATCGAGCATGTCATCAGTGAAGAGAGTTTCCAACGACTAAAGGCAGCGGTAGAGGCTGAGTCATAAGCACAGCAAAAGGAGGGATCCGTGCGTACGGCTCCCTCCTTTTGCAGTCGGGAGGTAATATAGTGGAAGAAATCATTGTCATTCGGGCCGCAGACCCAGATGGCAGCCTATTCAGGGCAGTTGTAGATACTTTGCGCGACAGGAGTGGGCGGAGGGTCGAGGTCATTCCGCTGGCTTCGCATGTGCTGCGTATTGGGGAACTGGAGATTCATCATGCGCACCGCCGGGTACTCATGGCTGGTAGAGAAGTACAACTCAACCATGGGGAATATGCCATGCTCTACTGCATGGCCAGTGCACCTGGGCAGGTGTTTTCTAAGGAACAGCTTTATACAGCGGCCTGGGGTGAGGAGCAACTATATGGGACGAACTCTGTGGAAAATATCATCTGGAGGCTGAGGCAGAAACTGGAGGTGGATCCCAAGCATCCGACATACATAAAAACCGTCTTTCGGAGTGGATATAAGATAGTTAGCGGAGACTATTGACTGCTTGTTTCTTTTGTGCTATATTAAAATCGATGGTTTGAAACCGATGGTTTTGATTGATGAGGTGGTCACTTGGCAAAAAGAATAGCAGGTGTGACGGAAAAACTCATGGAATGTGCAAAAGAAGAATTTCTCACAAACGGATATGAGAACGCCTCTCTGAGAGTGATAGCAGAAAAAGCTGGCTCCAGCAAAGGGGCAATCTACATTCGATATCCGGACAAAGAGAGCCTGTACCGCTCTCTTGTGCAGCCTGCCATGGATGATTTTTGTGGCCTGATACAATCAGCGTTGGAGCAATTTAATCAGTTGCCTGGGGCTGAGCAGACCAGCCAAATGTATTCTTTCTCAGACCATGGCTTTTGGGCCTCTGTAGACTATATTTATGACCACTTTGACGAGTTCAAATTGCTCCTGACCAGCGGGGAGAGCAGCACATATCAGGAGTTCCTTCATCGTGTTGTGGAACTGGATACACAATGCACTATGCGATATATTCAGGCATCCGGGAATGATGCGATCTCCAGCGGCCGCCTCACACCGGAACTAAGCCATCTGCTGTCCAGCGCCTTTTATACTGGCATATTTGAGGTGGTCATCCACGATATGCCAAAGGAGCAGGCGGTCGAGCATATTCAGAGGATGCGGCGCTTCTATACCGCTGGCTGGAAAACCATCTTCTTCGGAGATGGAGGTGAAAACCAGTGAGCGGGTGGATCGACCGGAGCGGCTGGGTTCACTGCCCTACCTGCGGCAACAAGACCCGCACCAAGGTAAATCCAGACACCGTTCTAAAACGCTTTCCGCTGTTCTGTCCCAAATGCGGAAGGGAACACATCGTTGATGTGCAGGGACAAAACATCATATTGTCAGAGCCAGACGCCAAGACGCAGAGCCGATGATTTGCAGGATGATCCTGTGGGTTGTCGGCTTTTTTCTTTGTTGTTTGGTTAGAATGTGCTAACTTTGGGGGGATACGATGCAGAAGGAAAAGAAACCATTTAGTTTGATGGCATTTATCGGACCGCACCGGGCGGGGTTTATTACCGCGATTGTTCTTGCTGTTCTCAGTGTAGCCAGTGGAATTGTGCCATACTTTGCTGTGGCAAGAATGGTCAACCTGCTTATCTCTGGTGAAAAGAACTTTTTGATTTATCTGATCTGGGGAGCGGTCGCCTTGATCACTTATCTGCTTAAGTCCGTTCTTCACGGCATTTCTACCCGATGCTCCCACGAGGCTACCTTCCATGTGCTGTCAGAACTGCGGCGGGCCGTAGCGGATAAGCTGACCCGCGTTTCCATGGGGTACCTGACCGATACCCCGTCGGGCCGCCTGAAAACGACCATGGTGGAGCGCGTGGAGCAGATGGAGGTCCCGCTGGCCCACATTATCCCGGAGATGACAGCGAACCTGTTGATTCCACTTGCTATCGTGGGTTATCTCTTTGCTTTGGACTGGCGTATGGCGCTGGTATCGCTGATTACGATTCCGGTTGGAATACTGTGCTATATGGCAGAGATGAAAGAGTATCCGAAAAAGTATGGTGCGGTGGTCCAGGCAGGCAAGCACATGAGTGCCACCACGGTGGAGTATATCAACGGTATCGAGGTCATTAAAGCATTCAACCAGAGCGCGGCATCCTACGGAAAGTTTACCGATGCGGTTCGACAAAACACAGACCTTATATTGGACTGGATGAAGTCTACACAGGGCTACTCGGCCCTCATGATGACCATTTGGCCTGCCGTGCTGATTGGCGTTCTGCCCATTGGCTGCGTCTTTTATAGGAATGGCAGCCTGACCGCTCCTGACTTTATCACAATCGCAATCCTGTCCCTTGGTATCGTGGGGCCGCTGGTTGGGGCAATCTTTCTGACCGATGATTTTTCTAAAATTGCGACCATCACAGGGGAAATCGGCGCTGTGCTGTCCGAACCGGATTTGAAGAGGCCCGAGCAGAGACAAAACCTGCAAGGGTTGGACATTGATCTGCGAAATGTGACATTTGCCTATAAGGATACACAGGTTTTGAACGGCGTCACGCTAAACATTAAGCAGGGTACGACGACTGCATTGGTGGGGCCGTCTGGCTCCGGCAAATCCACCATTGCCAAGCTCATCGCCTCCTATTGGGACGCCGACGGTGGGAGCATCACCATTGGCGGGATGGATGTGAAAAAGATGCCGCCGGAGCAGGTAATGGATCTCATCGGATATGTCTCCCAGGACAACTTCCTATTTAATGTCTCAGTACGGGATAATATCCGCATGGGTAGACCGGAGGCCACTGATAGAGAAGTAGAGGCTGTGGCAAAGGCGGCTGGCTGCCATGAGTTTATCATGGGCCTGGATCATGGGTATGACACTGTTGTGGGCGGCGCAGGCGGACACCTCTCCGGAGGGGAGCGCCAGAGAGTCGCCATTGCGCGGGCTATGATGAAAAACGCCCCGATTGTAATTTTGGATGAGGCGACTTCCTACACGGACCCCGAAAACGAGGCAGTG
>CASEPH010000057.1 GCA_949289625.1 uncultured Clostridia bacterium
GATCGCTGAGATTGAGGAAGGCAAGAAGAAAATCCGCCTCTCTTTTCACGAAATTTGCCCCCCTTTCACGATAAGCCGTGATGGAGGAAACTCCGTCGGTTTGATGAAACCGGGAAATTCCCCGCCGCCGGCCTTGCAAAGGGCAGGCCGGTATTGTATGATAGGGAAAACAACAAAAATTTGGCGCCGCTGAAGGCGCAGCAGGGGGCTTGTGTTGTGGGCAGAAGTAAAATGCAACATTCAGAAAAGAAATACGTTGCCTTAGAACTAAACGAGGCCAATGTCCAGGCCATCTTCAATCGGTGTCTGAAAAAGGAGGACACGAAAGAAGTCGTAAGAACAGCCCTGTTTATGACGCTTCTCGGATATACTGACAAAGAAGAAATCGTGATAGCCTTTGACAAAGATGCGTTGCGGAAGAATGAGAAAAGCATCAGATACTTATACGGCCAGTTAAAATCGATACATATATCCCCGAATGAGACAAGGCGGCAAACATTGGATGATTTTAGGGAAACATATATGAATTCGATTTGGACCCACGGCAAAAGTGCTGCTCTTGAATTGTTATATTTAGGCAGCAACAGCGTTTTGGGATTTGTCGGACCTTTTAGCAAAAAACAAAATGATACAACAACTGTCAGCAAAACGATTACTCCCACCCTTTCCCCGAAGGACCCGGCCTTCCCGGCCTGGTGGGAGGAACACAGGGCGGAGTGGGAGGACTGATACCCTCACAGCCAAGCCTGCCGGAAAATGGTATGCCCCGTGCGGAGCATACCATTTTTATCTGTTTCCCTCCATGATTTTCTCTTTCCCCTGAAATCAGGACGTTCCCTGAAAAGGGAGCCCAGGAACTTGTTGACATTTTTGTGGCAAAATGACATAATACCAACTGTCAGGCAAAGAAGCCCGGAACCTGCCGGGCATCCCGATCATGAGGAGGCCGGAGCTATGGAAAGTCATATGAAGCGCATCGGCGTTCTGACCAGCGGAGGCGACGCGCCGGGCATGAACGCGGCGGTCCGCGCCGTGGTGCGCACTGCGGTGAATCAGAACATTGAATGTGTGGGCATCCGCCGGGGCTGGAACGGGCTGATCAACAGTGATTTTGTCCGGATGAACGCCTCCAGCGTCAGCCATATCATCGACAAGGGCGGCACTGTTCTGTATACCGCCCGCAGCGAGGAATTTATGCAGCCGGAGGGCCGGAACCGCGCCATTGCCACCTGTCGGCTGCTGGGGCTGGATGGGATCGTGGCCATCGGCGGCGACGGAACCTTCCGGGGGGCCCTGGCCCTGTCACGCCAGGTGGCTGAGATGGGCCAGAAGCTGGACGTGGTGGGTGTGCCCGCCACCATCGACAATGACATCGGCTGCTCCCACTACACCAGCGGCTTTGACACCGCCTGCAACACCGCAGTGCAGTGTATAGACAAGCTGCGTGATACCATGCAGTCCCACGAGCGCTGCTCGGTGGTGGAGGTGATGGGCCGCCACGCCGGCTATCTGGCCCTGTACGTGGGCATCGCGGTGGGCGCCACCGCCGTCCTGATTCCGGAGCGGCCGGTGGACTTTGAGCAGGATGTGGTGGAGAAGATCCGCCGGGCCCGCCTGGGAGGCAGCACCCACTACATGGTGGTGGTGGCCGAGGGGGCCGGCAGCGCCTTTGAGATCGGCCGGAAGATCCACGAGGAGATCGGCATCGATCCCCGGGTGACCGTGCTGGGGCACATCCAGCGGGGTGGCTCGCCCAGCTCCCGGGACCGGGAGACCGCCAGCCGCATGGGCTATGCCGCGGTTCAGGCTCTGGTCGGCGGCCGGGGCAACCGTATCATCGCCAGCCAGGACGGCCGTATCGTGGACCTGGATATGGAGGAGGCGCTGGCCATGTCCAAGCCCTTTGCCATGGACCGCTATGCGGTGCTGGAGGCCCTGACCAACAGCGGAAAGTAATTCCAACAACAAAAAGGGAAAGCAGGCGGGAGGACGCGGCGCGTCCTCCCGCTTGTTCCATCCTGTTTAAAACGGTCCGCAGTCCCGGCTGGAACACGTCCGTCATGCCGACCCCATGTCCCGGAGCAGCTCCTCCAGCTCTTCCTTTGAATAG
>CASEPH010000058.1 GCA_949289625.1 uncultured Clostridia bacterium
GCATACGTTCAAACCTTGACCTGGACCGTTTTTATGAAACGGAGCTGCCGGTACCTGAAATGAGCATTCAGCGCGCGATCGTAGAGATCTACAACGCGTACATGATGCGGAGGAATATCAGCGAGCGGCTGAGGTCCCAGATCAAAGAGATCTGCCCGATCCTGATCCGGGGATCACTGGAGAATGGAGGTTCAACGCAATGGCAAGACTGAAGGAGTTCAATGGCCGCTATTGTGAGTCGGATTATGAAAATGCCTTCCTCAGTTTTTTGGAGGATGAGGGCTGGCAATATCTCCCCGGCGGCAGCATCCCCCGCGCTTCGCGGCGGGAGGTCCTGTATGCGGATGACATGGAACAGTTTTTAAGCAATACCAATCCGGACCTGGCCCCGGAGGAGATCCGGCAGATCATCGACACGGTCCGCCTGGCCGGCGCGGAAAGCGATTTTGCCACGCTGCACAAGGTGTATGGCTGGATGGTGAACGGTATCCAGTTCACGCCCCAGGACGGCTTGCCCAGAATGGTTGCTCTCATTGATTTTGAAAAGCCGGAAAACAACATTTTCCGCGTTGTCAATCAATTTACCGTGGAGTATACGAACAATGGACAGACGGAGACCCGCCGCCCGGATGTGCTCCTCTTCGTCAATGGGATGCCGCTGTGCGTGATCGAGCTGAAAAATCCGGCGGATGCGAATGCCACGATCTATACCGCGTGGGAGCAGATCAACATCCGCTATTGGCGGGATATCCCCCACCTGCTGCACTACTGCCCCTTGGCCTGCATCTCCGATGGGGTCAAAACGCGGCTCGGCACGGTCCGCACGCCCTATGAGCACTTCTATGCCTGGCGCCGGGTGGACGACGGGGACAAGGTGTCCACGCTCCCCTTTGAAGAGATGCAGACCATGATCAAGGGCGTGTACAGCCCCCGGAGATTCCTGGAGATCTTCCGCGATTACATCTATTTTCCGGACAGTGAGTATGACAGCGACGAGCGGGAGATCGTCTGCCGGTATCCGCAGTTTTTTGCCGCGCGTCTGCTGAAACAGAGCATTATCAGATCCGTGGTGGAAAAAAGCGGCAAGGGGGGGACTTATTTTGGCGCCACCGGCTGCGGCAAGACCTATACCATGGCATTTCTCGCCCGTCAGCTGGCCCTTCGCTGCACCGATGTGCCGCAGATCGGCTCTCCGACGATCGTAATGATCGTCGACCGGGACGACTTGCAGACCCAGGGAGCCCAGCTGTTCACAAGGAGCAAGGACTTTTTGAATCTGGGCGAGGTCCGTGTCGTCCCAAGCCGCAAGGTGCTGCGGGAGGAGCTGGGGGCGCGCCAGAGCGGCGGCTTTTACATCTGCACCATCCAGAAATTTTGCGATAGAAAAGAGGATAAGATCGGCCTCATCAATGACCGCGCGAATATCATCTGCTTTTCGGATGAGGCCCACAGGACCCAGCTGGAGCGTGCCAGAAAGATCCAATTCAGCAAGGACGCGGACGAGAACATGAAGGCCATGGTCTCAAGGCCCTATGCAAAGGTGCTGAAAGAGGCGTTCCCACAGGCCACCTTTGTGGGCTTTACCGGCACGCCGATCGCAGAGACCTACCAGACCTTCGGCGACGAGATCGACCGCTATACGATGGACCAGGCGGTCGCGGACGGGCTGACCGTGCAGATCAAATATCATCCCCGGATCGCGAAGGTCCTGCTGGATCAGGAAAAGGTCAGACTCATCGAGGACTACTACAAAAAATGCGCGGAGGATGGCGCCACGGCAGAGGACCTTGCGGCCAGCAAAGAGGCGATGAGCTCCATGGAGGTGATCCTGGGCGAGCCCTCGCGATTGGAGCGCCTGGCCGTGGACATTCACGACCACTATGTGTCCTCCTGCGCCAATGACCCGGACAGAGTGCAAAAAGCGATGGTGGTGTGTTCCAGCAGACCCATTGCCTACGAGCTGCTGCGGAAATTCCAAGAGAGATACCCGGAGTGGTTTGTGGAAAAGAAGGCCCCCGACGGCATGGATGTATCCGATGAGGAGCTGCGTGAGCTGAAGCCGATGCCGTTCATGGCCATGGTGGCGAGCACGGGCAGCAACGACCAGGCGGATATGTACCGATATCTCGGCGGCGTGAAAAACGAGAAGCGCTCTGAGGTGCTCGACGCTGCGTTCAAGCAGGAAAAGTCGAACTTCCATATCGCGATCGTTGTGGACATGTGGATCACCGGCTTTGACGTTCCGACGCTCACCTATCTGTACAATGACAAGCCGCTGAAAAAGCACGTGCTGATCCAGACCATCAGCCGTGTGAACAGAAAGTACCCGGGCAAGGAATACGGTTTGATCGTGGATTATATTGGGATCCGGGACAATATGCGCGAGGCGATGAAGCTATACGGCGGAGATCGTTCCGTCGCGCCTGCGGCGGACGATGTGGAGCGGGCCGCCGGCGTATTCCGGGAGGAGCTTCTGATCCTGAAGGACCTCTTTGCCGGATATGACCTGACGCCCTTTCTCACTCTGAATGGTGATCCCGGGGAGCGGTACAGACTGCTGGCCAAGGCGGCGGAATATGTGTTCGTTTCCACGGAGGAACTGAACACGGAAGCCAACGGCGGGAAAAGCACGGAAAGGGTCTCGTTCAAGACCTATTTCCTGAAAACGGTCCAGAGAATGCGTGCTGCATATGACATCTGCCAGCCCTCCGGCGAGCTCAGCGAGGAAGAGGCAGCCCTCGCACTGTGCTTCATGGCCATTGCGGGATTTGTCCGCAAGATGAGCGGCACCAGCGAGGTCGACAGCGATATCATGAATCGCCATGTGGCAAAAATGGTGGAGGAGGCGTTAAAATACAGCCAGGTCGAGAGCGTTTTGGAAAACGGGGAACAGGAGGACATTTTCAGCCCGGAATATTTTGAAAGGCTGTCTGATGTCAAAATGCCGGCTTCCAGGCTGGAACTGCTGGTCAAAATGCTGCGCAGGCAGATCCAGGAGTATCGGAAAACGAACCAGATCGCCGCGGAAAATTTCCAGGAAATGCTGGAGGAAACCATCCGGCAGTACCATGAACGGCGCAAGCATCTCGCCGCGGAGGAGACCGGAGCGGCACAGGAGGAAACGTCTGAGGAGATCATCCAGGATGCGACGGAGCAGGCGGTGCAGATCCTGAAAGAGATGCGTGAGGACCGGGACAGCTTCCGAAGGGTCGGGCTTACGTTCGAGGAAAAGGCCTTCTATGATATCCTGATGGCGCTGCGCGATCAGTATCACTTTGAATATGGCACGGATCAGGTCGTTGATGGCGTCTCCGTGAACGACGCGTGCAGAGCCCTGGCAAAAAAGCTCCAGGAGATCATCGATAAGCGATCCTCGTCCGCAGATTGGCTTAACAATCAGATCGTGCGGGATCGGCTCAAATTTGAGGTGAAGGTTTGCCTGATCAAAAATGGGTACCCTCCGAAGTACAGTCCGGAGGTTTTCCAAAAAGTCATGGAACAGGTGGAAAATTTTGAGGAGAACCGTTCATAGCATGAGGGGCTGTCCTCCCAACGACAGCGCCTGGACCGTGCCTGGCCTGCGGCCTTTTGTGATGGCCGCATAAAAGCATATCATAGTAAAAACAGCAGCATACGGGCTTCCACGGGGATGCCCGTATGCTGCTGCTTTTGTCGGCAGGCCCTACGCGGTGAAGAGCTGGACCCAGTAATTGCCCTCCCGGCCCACGCCGATGGTGGTGAAGCTGCCGTTCAGGATATTGGCCCGGTG
>CASEPH010000059.1 GCA_949289625.1 uncultured Clostridia bacterium
TATGCCGAACAAGGATGTAGCTGCCCTGAAGGCAAAAATTGAGCAGGTCGATCATGTGGATACCGTGATCTGGTATGACACCCTGTTTGACCTTTCCGTCCCCATGGAGCTGCTGCCGGATAAAATCTACACGGAATTCAATACCGACCATTCCACAATGATGGCCGTGTTCTTTGACAGCTCCACCTCCGCGGATATTACCATGGATGCGATTCGGGAGATCCGCGCTCTCTGCGGAAAGCAGTGCTATGTTTCCGGAATGTCTGCGCTGGTCACCGATCTGAAGGACCTCTGCGAACAGGAAGAGCCGATCTATGTGGGCATTGCCGTGGCTCTGGCCTGCGGGGCTATGCTGCTGTTCCTGGATAGCTGGCTGGTGCCCTTTGTGTTCTTGGCTTCCATTGGTATGATGATCCTTCTGAATCTTGGATCCAATATTTTTATGGGCGAGATTTCCTATATTACCAAGGCCCTGTCCGCTGTTTTGCAGTTGGCCGTCACTATGGACTACTCCATCTTCCTATGGGAGAGTTACAACGAGCAGCGGGTAAATTACAGCGATAACAAGGAAGCCATGGCAGTGGCTATCCAGAAAACACTGACCAGCGTAGTGGGCAGTTCCATTACCACTGTGGCAGGATTTATTTCCCTGTGCTTCATGTCCTTTACCATGGGCCGGGATTTGGGCATTGTCATGGCAAAGGGCGTCCTGCTGGGCGTCATTGGCTGTGTGACTGTTCTGCCGGCCCTGATCCTGATTCTGGATAAGCCCTTACAGAAAACAAAGCACAAGGCATTGATTCCCAACATGGGCAAATTCGCAAAAGACATTGTCAAGGTGTTTTCCGTGTTTCTGGTCATCTTCGCTTTGCTGGTTCCGCCCGCCTATTACGGATACAGCAAAACCAACGATGAAGTTTATCACGATATGGGCCAGTGCCTGCCCGAAGATATGGAATATGTCATCGCCAACAGTAAGCTTGCGGAGGATTTCAACATCGCCTCTACCCACATGCTGCTGATCGACACGGATCTTCCCACGAAGAATGTCCGCAAGATGATCGGCGAGATGGAACAGGTGGACGGTGTCAAATATGTTCTGGGTTTGGAGTCAGTGGTCGGCTCCCGTGTGCCGGAGGAAATCCTGCCGAATTCCGTTGTGGAGATTCTGAAAAGCGACAAATGGGAACTGATGCTCATCAACTCGGAATATAAAGTTGCCAGTGACGAAGTAAACGAGCAGATTACACAGCTGAACGCCATTCTCAAGAGATATGACGAGGGCGGTATGCTGATTGGAGAAGCTCCGTGTATGAAAGACATGATCGAAACCACTGCCCATGACTTTAAGGTTGTCAACGCGGTATCGATTCTTGCCATCTTCCTCATTATTGCCCTGGTGGAAAAGAGCGTCTCCCTTCCGTTTATTCTGATCGCGGTCATTGAGTTTGCTATCTTTATCAACCTGGGATTGCCCCATTATTTGGGACAGAGTCTGCCGTTCATAGCGCCGATCTGTATCAGCACCATCCAGCTTGGCGCGACCGTGGATTACGCAATCCTGACGACCACCCGCTATAAAGCCGAGCGAGTCGCTGGCGCGCAGAAGAAACAGGCCGTGTGGACGGCGCTTACCGCGTCCATTCCGTCCATCATTATATCCGGCATGGGCCTGTTTGCTGCGACCTTTGGTGTCGCACTTTACTCCAATATCGACATCATCAGCGCAATGTGTATGTTGATGGCAAGAGGCGCGGTGGTAAGTATGCTTTCCGTTATCTTTATTCTGCCAGCGTTGCTCCTTCTTTGTGACGGACTGGTTTGTGTAACCACGCTGGATATGCGGAAGATCCGGAAATCCCAAAATAGAACTGTGGAGGTAACATCGAAATGAAAAACAGAGCGACGAAATTCATCTCGCTTGCGCTCTGCGCGGTGGTCTTGTTTGCTGCGGTCGGAACTTCCGTTTTCGCGCTGACGGGCGAAGGCAAAGAAAGCGAAGATGAGAATCAAGAAACAACCATAAATGCTTCGGCGGAGGCAGAAACATCCAAGGACGAAACCGTTTATGTGCTGGCCGGTGCGGATGGCACTGTGCAAAAGATCATCGTCAGTGATTGGATCAAAAATGCTATGGCCGCGGATTCGCTTGAAGATAAAACCGAGCTTTCAGACATCGAAAATATCAAGGGTGACGAAAGCTTTACCCTTGGCGGCGACAATAGCTGCGTATGGGATGCCCAAGGAAACGACATCTATTATCAGGGAAATATCGAAAAAGAGCTTCCTGTCCAAATGTCCGTCTGTTACACCTTGGATGGGCAAGCCATTGCTCCTGAGGCACTTGCCGGTCAAAGCGGCCATGTGACGATCCGCTTCGATTATCAGAATATGCAGTATGAAGAAGTGCTGCTTGACGGAAAAACGGAAAAGATCTATGTTCCGTTTACCATGCTGACCGGGATGCTGCTGGATACGGAAGTCTTTCGAAATGTGACCATCTCCAACGGAAAACTGATCAATGATGGGGACCGGATCGCGGTGGTCGGCATCGCGTTCCCTGGCTTACAGGAAGATCTGGCTATCAGTAAGGAGAAACTGGACATCCCGGATTATGTGGAGATCAGCGCCGATGTGGAGAACTTTGAAATGGGCATGACCATGACCCTTGCGACCACAGAGCTGTTTGGAGCCATAGATTCTGATAAGCTTGATCTCCACGAATTGTCAGATGCCATGGCGGAACTGACGGATGCTATGGACCAGCTGATGGATGGCTCCTCCCAGCTCTATGATGGCCTGTGTACCCTGCTTGAAAAGTCAGGAGATCTGGTTTCCGGCATTAACAAGCTGGCGGAAGGCGCGGCACAGCTGAAAGCAGGAGCGGAGTCCCTGGACAGCGGCGCGGCCCAGCTTCAAGCAGGCGCTGCCCAGCTCTCCAGCGGACTGAATACTTTGAACGCCAACAGCAGCTCTTTGAACGGCGGCGCAAGACAGGTCTTTTCCTCTCTGCTGTCCATGGCCAATACACAGCTTTCCGAAGCAGGGCTTTCTGTACCGGCCCTGACAATTGACAACTACGCCAGTGTTTTGGATGGTGTTATTGCCTCTTTGGATGATACAGCGGTCTATCAAGCTGCGCTGGAGCAGGTTACGGCTACTGTCAATGCCAATCGGGGTATGATCGAGGAGAAAGTCACCGAGGCGGTCCAGGCACAGGTGGAAGCGGAAGTGTCTGCCCAAGTGACGGCTGCCGTCCAGGAAACGGTTACGCAGGCTGTCCATGAAAATGAGGCCCAGTTCCGGGCGGCGGTCATCCAGCAGGCGCTGGGCATGACAGTAGAGGAATACAAGGCTGCGATAGAAGCCGGACTCGTTACGCAGGAACAGCAGGATGCCGTGAATGCCGCTGTAGAAGCTGCTATGCAAGCAGAAATTGACGCAAGAATGCAGCGTGAAGAAATCCAGGCGCAGATCAACGCGGTTACACAACAGACGGTTGGGGAACAAATGCAGAGTGATGAGATCCAGGCGTTAATTGCCTCCAATACAGAACTGCAAGTGCAGCAGGCAATCTCCGAGGCCATGAGTTCCGATGCAGTCCAAGCGCAGTTAAGCGCGGCGGCAGAAGGCGCAAAATCCGTGATCGCGCTGAAGTCCTCCCTGGACAGCTATAATGCGTTTTATCTAGGTCTTATTACATACACTTCCGGCGTTTCCAGCGCCGCCGCCGGTGCAAATGAATTGAAAACCGGTGCGGATGCCTTAAAAGCCGGAACCTCGGAATTGTCTGCCGGCGCCGCCGAGCTGCTTCAGGGAATCCAGACGATGAAAGACAGTGCGCCTGCGCTTGTGGATGGGATTACGCAGCTTCGGGATGGCTCCATGGAACTGTCCGACGGGTTGAAGCAATTCAATGAGGAAGGCATCCAAAAATTGATTGAAGCCGTAGATGGCGACTTAGATGGACTTTCCAACAGAATCCGTGTGACCGCTGATGTGGCGAAACACTATACATCTTTTTCTGGAATCAGCGAGGATATGGATGGAGATGTAAAATTCATATATAAAACGGATTCTATTGAATAATCAAATAGAAGAAGCGGTTGTGTGTGCGGCCACCATAACATCAATGTTACGGTGGCCGCCTACGGGGTTTTAAATGGGCAGAATTATAACATATTTCCTTTGGTTCATTCTCTACACAGTTTCATTGAATGGCTGTATGAAACAATTATTTGTTCCATCGCCTATTATATATAGGCGGCTAAAGAGAAAAGCCGTTGTTACTGAAGCGACGAAATGTAAGAGCCTTCAAACTAATTGGCTGGTCAGCGGTTCAACAGGCAAAAGGAGTACAGTATGCAAAGAAAATATTTAAAAAAAGAGAATATACTTACAATTCCAAATCTGTTGAGCCTGATTCGGATTCTTTTGATTCCGTTCATCATCTGGTTATATTGTGCGCAAAAAGCGTATCTGTGCACAATCATTGTGATTGCGCTTTCTGGATTCACAGATATTATTGACGGAAAAATTGCCAGAAAATTTAACATGGTTTCCGATGTTGGAAAGGTGCTGGATCCGGTTGCTGATAAGCTGACGCAAGCTACGCTGGTGATCTGTCTGACTGCCCGGTATCCGTGGATGTGGGCGCTTCTGGCATTATTCGCCGTAAAAGAATGTCTGATGCTTCTATGGGGATATCTGACACTGAAGATCACAGATACGATCAACAGCGCAAAATGGTACGGCAAACTCAGTACAGTCGTGCTTTATGCCGTTATGATGATCCTGATCCTTTTTGTGGATATTCCGGAAGCGGGAGCCGAGGCACTCATGCTGTTGTGCGGTGGGATTATACTACTGTCCCTTGTAATGTACGGCCGATTTTACCATGCGATATTGGATCAGGCTCCATCTGGAAGCCAGCAACAAAAGACTTTACGCACTGCACGAAATGTCGTTCTGGGCCTGATTTGGGTGGGAATTATTGTAATTTGCTTTCTCCATCGGAAAGAACTGTCTGCGGAAGAAATTGCACGCTATACACCCGGGAACCCCTGGCTTGCCGGCATTGTAATGCTGGCGCTGTTTGCGCTGAAAAGTCTGAGCATCGTCATCTATTCTGGAGTTCTTTATGCCGCAAACGGAATTCTCTTCCCCCTTCCGGTGGCAATCCTTTTGAATCTGATTGGTACAGTAATCATGGTGACCTTGCCATACCAGATTGGGAGAAGAACTGGGGCTTCCGCAGTGGATGATATCCGGGCAAAGTACCCAAAAACAGAAGCAATCCATAGCTTAAGGGCAAAGAATGATTTCCTCTTTTCCTTCCTTGTCCGTATGGTTCGCTTACCCAGTGATGTAGCCAGCTTATATATGGGAGCAGTTCATGTCGAGTACAAAAAATACCTCTTGGGAAGTCTGTTGGGGATGCTTCCCCATACAATTACCTACCCCATCATGGGTATGAGCATTCAGGATATTCGTTCTCCGCAGTTTATTATTTCGCTTTGCGCGGAAATTGCCTATATCCTGGTCACTTCAGCAGTTTACACATTATATCGCAAAAAGAATAAGGCAGACCAATAAATGGATGTGGACGGCAATATGCACCGTTTGAGGGTGAACCCAGACACACACAAAGGAGACGAATATGGACGGAAAGATTGCAATCTTAACAGATACCAACAGTGGAATTACCCCAGACCAGGCGGCCTGGTATGGTATCTATCTGGTGGCAATGCCGGTGATCATTGATGATGAAACCTATTTCGAGAATGAATCTATTTTTCAGGAGGAATTCTTTCAGCGCCTGCGCGAGGGCGCGTGTGTCAGTACCTCTCAGCCGGCACCGGGTATGCTGATGGATTGTTGGGATAGTCTGCTGGAGCATTATGATGAGATTATTTATTTGCCAATGTCCAGTGGACTTTCCGGCAGCTGTCAAACTGCTACCATACTGGCGGAGGAGTACGGAGGCAGCGTCCATGTGGTGGATAACCACAGAATTTCCGTGACGCTGCGCCAGTCGGTACTGGAGGCAAAACATCTGGCTGGTCAGGGAAAAACAGCCCAGGAGATCGTTGCGTATCTGGAGAAAGACGGACTGGAGTCCAGTATCTACGTGGCAGTGAACACACTGGAATACCTGAAAAAAAGCGGTCGTGTTACAGCTGCAGGCGCGGCAATTGGAACAATTCTGAATATCAAGCCGGTTCTGCAGATTCAGGGCGGCAAGCTGGACGCCTATAGAAAAGCGCGGGGTATGCGGCCTGCTATGCAGACAATGATTGGCGGACTGAAGCATGACCAGGTGGGTCGATTTGCCGGACAGAAGCTGACAATCCGCGCAGCCTATTCCGGGGATGCCGAAGCCGGAGCCGCCTGGCAGGCAGAACTGCAAAAGGCATTTCCGGAAATGACCATCGGGCTGGATCCCCTGCCAATCAGCATTTCCTGCCATACGGGTGATGGTGCTCTTGGCGTTGGTATGATGAAAGATATTTTGTAAAGGGAAAGGAGCGGAAACGAGCATATGAAAACTGGCGTTGTGGATGTAGGCGGTGGCTTGCGGGGAGTATATACTGCCGGCGTTTTTGATTACTGTTTAGATCAGGATATCCGATTTGATCTGGGCGTTGGTGTTTCCGCTGGAAGCGCCAATGTTGCTTCCTACATTGCCAGATAAAAGAAGCGAAACTATTCCTTTTATACGGAGTATCCCTTCCGAAAGGAATATATGAGTGTTGGAAATTTCTTTCTGTAACACTCCTACCAAAGGCTTTTTATCATAAAGAGAAAGGAACACTCCCCTATGAAAATCGAAACAAGAAAAGTAATGAAATTATCGGGAATTGCCATTGCTGCAACGGCAGTAGCATCTGCCACCGCCTATCTGACAACACGGCTTCTGACCAGAGAGGCTTTGGATCGGGACGAACCCAGGGTATTTCAAAAAGCGGGCAATCTGATTTCCGGCACCCAATCCGGCAATGCGTTTCAGGAGGAATTGCGAAAAGCGGCTGAAAAGCTGGCGCAGAAAGAAAATGAAACGGTGGAGATCACCGGTCATGATGGGGTGCCTCTGGTAGGGCACTGGATTCCCTGTGAGAATGCGAAGCGAGTCATCATTGCCATGCACGGCTGGCGCTCTGCGTGGTACAAAGACTTTGGGATGGTGTCCAATTTCTGGGAGAGAAATGGATGCAGCGTCCTGTATGCAGAACAGCGGGGTCAGGGAAAGAGCGGCGGTGATTTCATTGGCTTTGGCCCAATCGAACGCTATGACTGCCTGGACTGGATTCACTGGGCCAGTAAGCGATGCGGCACGGAACTCCCCATTTACCTTTGCGGCGTATCCATGGGTGCAACCACGGTTTTGATGGCGGCAGGGCTGGATCTGCCGGAAAATGTCCACGGAATTATGGCGGACTGCGGCTTTACTTCGCCCCACGCCATTTGGAAGCATGTTGCCAATAACAATCTGCACATTCCCTTCCGGCTTCGCGGCATTCTGGCAGATACGCTGTATGAACGGAAAACCCAGTCGGACGCTGCATACGAGTCTACCGTTGACGCGCTGCGCCACTGCCGCATTCCCGTCATGTTGGTACATGGAGCCGACGACCATTTCGTTCCACTGGAAATGACCTATGAGAACTATGCTGCCTGTGCATCCCCCAAGAAACTGTTTATTGTACCTGGCGCGGATCATGGTATGAGCTACTTCATGGACAGGGAAGGCTATGAAGCTGCCGGACTGGATTTCTGGCGGCAGTATGATTGATATTGCCCTATGAAGAAAGAGAAAGCTGCTGCGCAGCAAATGAATCGGGAACCCGCTCAGCGCTATCAGGCAGATATTTCCAGCGGTCTGTCTCAAGAACAGGTGCAGGAACGGATCGATAGTGGCTGGACGAACGAAATGGTTACGGAAGAGTCGAAAACCGTGGGGCAGATCATAAAAGGCAATCTGCTTACTTACTTCAACCTGATTTTTGCCATACTCGC
>CASEPH010000060.1 GCA_949289625.1 uncultured Clostridia bacterium
GTCTCGTGAATGCATGATCCATTATTCCAATTATATATTAAATCAACAAAAAAATGTCAACTCATACCAATGAAATAACAACCCGCAGGATTAAAAGCAATCCTGCGGGTTTGGTGGAGATAAGCGGGATCGAACCGCTGACCTCTTGAATGCCATTCAAGCGCTCTCCCAGCTGAGCTATACCCCCAAATATTTAGTTATTCAATCGGTTTGTTTGTACCGGTGAAACTGACGGTGTTTATTATATCATCTTATTTTAATTTGTCAAGAGATTTTTATAATTTATTGCTACTTTTTTTGCTTTTCTGCGATTGCCCTCAAAAAGTGCTCCCACCCAAACGAATGGATGGGAGCACTTTATTATAGAATCAATTGGCCATCCAAAATTTTTTCTGCGGTCTGCACCAGCTTTGCGCCAGTATCCATACTGTATTTTTGCAAAAAACGATGGGCCTGCTGCTCTGTCATGCGGTTACGGGCCATCAGCAGCTCCTTGGCCTTTTGAATCAGCAGTTGATCTTCCTGTGAACGGATTGGAATAGATGACAGGCTTTCCCTCCGCTGCGCAAGGAGCATTTGTACCGAGTCCACAACTTCAGATCGGACAGCCGGCGCTTGTAGCCGAACGATCCCTTCCCTACAGAACTCCAACTGCATCTGCGTTGCCAACAGCACAACAGAAAAACTGTCAGGCAAACATTCAAATAATTGTTCCGCCGTCATGTCCCATAGCTTATAACCGCAAAGCACCACACCGTTTTCCAGTCTGTCACACCAGCGCAGGATCTCAGCACCACTGGCGCAGGCGGCAGCCACATGGATTCCGGCTGATTCCAAGATTTCAGTCATACGCTGTCGGGTCTTTTCTCCTGCAAATGCAACCAGCATACGGCTCATGACTATCAGCCCCTCTCCTGCCCTGGAATACGGTTAACATGCCATCAGTATCGAACCAGATAACGATCCAGTTCCCATTGGCTCACGCTGGTTCGGTATTCGTCCCACTCCCGTTTCTTTCCCAGGAGATATGCTTCACTGGAATGCTCTCCCAATGTAGCCAGAACCAGCGGATCCTGTTCCATGGCGTCAATGGCCTGCTTTAAATCCGCCGGCAGACTCTTGACGCCGGAGGCTTCTCGTTCTGCGCTATCCATGGCAAAAATATTATCCTTAATCTGCTCCGGTGGGACAAGGCCCCGCTTAATGCCGTCCATTCCCGCGGCAAGGCAAACCGCCAATGCCAAATAGGGATTGCAGGCAGGATCTGGGCAGCGAAGCTCCACCCGGGTAGAATTGCCTCTGGCTGAAGGAATCCGGATCAGAGCGGAACGGTTACTGGCAGACCAGGCCACATAGCAGGGTGCCTCGTAACCGGGAACCAACCGCTTATAGCTGTTTACCAACGGGTTAAGCACTGCCGCCATACCCGGCACATGTTCCATCAAACCGGCAATAAAGCTGTACGCCGTCTTACTCAGCCCCAGCGGATCCGTTTCATCATAAAAGGCGTTTTTCCCATTTTTGAACAAGCTCATATTGATATGCATACCAGAACCGTTGATGCCATGGATGGGCTTTGGCATAAAGGTGGCGTGTAGGCCGTTTTTGGCTGCGTAGGTTTTTACCGTAAGCTTCAGCGTTTCAATACGATCCGCCGCCGTCATGGCATCGGCGTATTTAAAGTCAATCTCATGCTGTCCCACAGCGACCTCGTGGTGGCTGGCCTCGATTTCAAAGCCCATGGATTCCAAAGCCAAGCACACGTCCCGCCGGACCGTTTCCCCGTGATCCAAAGGACTCATATCAAAGTAGCCCGCTGCATCATGAGGCTTCATGGTGGCTACGCCTCGTTCATCGGTCTCAAAAAGGAAGAATTCACATTCCGGCCCCACATTGAAGGTATAGCCCAAAGCAGCTGCATCATCCACCGCTCGCTGTAATACGTTTCTGGGATCACCCACAAAAGGCGTGCCGTCCGGATTGTAAACGGAGCAGATCATTCTTGCAACTTTACCATTCATGGGCCGCCAGGGCATAATGCAGAAGGAATCCAGATCCGGGCGCAGATATTGATCGGACTCATTGATGCGTACAAATCCCTCAATGGAGCTACCATCGATCATAACCTGGTTGTCGAGAACCTTCTCGATCTGAGAAGCCGTCACCGCCACATTCTTGAGCATTCCAAAGATATCGGAAAATTGGAGGCGGATAAATTTGACGTTCTCTTCTTCCACCATACGGATAATATCGTCTCTGGTATACTTGGGCATACGAATTACCTCCTTATCAGCTGCGGTTCCGATCTCTTTGACCATCCCCGATTGCACTTATTATAGCCGAACATTCGGATACTGTCAACAGCAAAATGATGCATAAATTATTTTTCTTGCATTATTTTATAGCATTTAATAAAAATTTAGAGATATTATCGCATTATATGCAACAATATCTCTAAATATTTCATTTTGCCTGATTCTCGCAGTTGACGCATACCGGATACTCTCCGGTAAAGCACCCTTTGCAAAAACTGCCTGTGATCTTGGGTACAAGAAGATGCAGACTATTCACATCCAGATAGGCCAAAGAATCTGCGCCAATATGGCGGCGAATACCGTCCAGATCCATATTGCAGGCGATCAAATGCTCCTTATCCGGTACATCCGTACCAAAGTAACAAGGTGAAATGAACGGCGGTGCGGAAATGCGCACATGGACCTCCTTTGCACCTGCCTCCCGCAAGAGGTTGGTAATCAGGTTGGAGGTAGTGCCTCGGACAATGGAATCATCAATCATCACCACCCGCTTGCCGTTGATCTGGCTGCGCATGGGTGACAGCTTCAACTTGACTGCGGTCTCTCGTGAGGACTGTTCCGGCTTGATAAAGGTTCTACCAATATACCGGTTTTTCAAAAACCCTTCTGCCACCGGAATTCCGGATTCCTGTGCATAGCCCAGCGCCGCATCCAAACCAGAATCCGGTACGCCGATGACTACATCCGCATCCACAGGGCTCTGTCGTGCCAGTAGCCGTCCCGCCTCTAACCGGGATTCATGGACCCCTTGACCGCCAATGACGCTATCAGGCCGCGCAAAATAGATATATTCAAAAATGCAGATATTGCTCTTTCCGGAGCAGTTTTCCCGAATGGAGCGAAGTTCCCCATCCTCAATGACAACGACCTCCCCTGGCTCCACATCCCGCAGGAAATGCGCCCCTACACCATCCAAGGCGCAGGTTTCAGAGGCAAAGACCCAAGCGTCTCCACGACGTCCGATACAAAGTGGTCGGAAGCCCCAGGGATCCCGAGCTGCGATCAGCTTTCTGCCGCTCATGACGATCAAGCTGTAGGCCCCTACCAGCTTTTTCATAACGCCCACTACGGCATCCTCGATGGACCCGCAGCTCAGACGCTGCCGGGCAATGCCATAGGCAATGACCTCCGTATCAGCAGTGGTCTGGAAAATGGATCCCGTCAATTCGAACTGATATTTCAGTTCTGCGGCGTTCACCAAATTTCCGTTGTGGACCAGGGCCAGATTATTTTTGATATAACTGAGGGTCAGCGGCTGGGCATTTTCTCGTTTGGAGCCGCCTGCGGTGGAGTAGCGCACATGGCCCACCGCCATGGTCCCCCCCAGCTCATCCAGCTTTTCCTCGGAAAACACATCTCCCACCATGCCCATATCTTTATAGCAGGTGATGTCTCGGTCATTGTTGGCCGCAATACCGCAGGACTCCTGCCCACGGTGCTGCAGTGCGTAGAGGCCATAGTAGGTATCTCTGGCGCAATCCCCTGCCGGATTGTAAATGCCAAACACACCGCATTCCTCGTGGACGCCCCAAAAGTCTTCAAAGTCAAAACAGCCCATCAAACATCCTCCCGAATCCTTCTACAAAACTTGACGTTTTATTATATCACGCCGCATCCTCAAAGGCAATAGTGGCCTTTCCTTCAGCGCTTTTGCTTCATCATCTTATTCCATAATAGGCTTCGCTGTCAGCTCCACCCATGCAGGACGGAAGCCACATCGGATGGCGTTCCGCACAGAAGGAATATTGCTCCAGGCCGCACAGTAAAAGGGCACTTTTCCCCGTTCCAGAATTTCGATCGCCAATCGGCTGGTCAGGGCAGCTGCAATTCCCTGCCTCCGATATTCCGGCAGAACGTCGATACCGATTTGCCACATCTCCTGACAGTCCGCCGACGCTCCGGCCAAACCAATTAGTTTTTCTCCATCATAGGCGCCCACAGCCAAAACATCCAGATGCTTCCGCTTTTCACAAAGTGCATTGCTCCACTGCCCTAAATACAGATCCGAAAAATCCTTTGGCTCCAGGAGGCGTAGTGGATACGCACATGGAAAAGGCTGCACAACCGTCACATCCGGTAAAAAATACTCTGCCATATGTCGGGTTCTCAGCCCGAGTGGCCGGAGTCCTTCATCAAGAACATGAATAGCCGGCGTTTCATAACAGTATTCCGGTGAAAACCGATGCAGGAAATTCCGCACCACCGGTTCTGCTTCTTCGCTGACAGAAGCAACAATATTTCCACCGTAGTATACCAGGTTGCACGCAAAGGGCAAGACCAGGTATCGCCTTGCCTTCGGATTCTCTCTGGAGCGAACAATACAAGGCGCTCCACAGAAAAAGTCCTCTGAACGGCAACATAAATCCTCTGCAGACTGCTCTAGCGCAATATTCAAAATATCCCGATTGTCCATAAGTATCTCCAATCTCAATGGGTTTCGCGATTCACAAATTCAGGTCTCAGCTTAGAATAGACGATTTTTTGGGCATGATACAGGCCGCTATAGCCGGAGAGCATATAGCTCACCGCAATGGTCAGGGCATAAAGTGGAAGTCCCTCTCCCCCAAACAGCTCATATGCCAAAAGGATGGAGGTCAGGGGGCAATTCGTGACGCCGCAGAACACCGCTACCAGCCCCACAGCCGCAGAAAAGGAAGCAGGCAATCCCAGCAGCGCCCCATAAAAGCAGCCAAATGTAGCGCCGCAGAAAAAGGCAGGCACAATTTCACCGCCCTTGAATCCGGCGGCCAGAGTCAATGCAGTAAACAGGATTTTAAGAACAAAGGCTTCCGGTCTGGCTTCCCCGTCCAGCGCGTTTTGAATGATGCCCACGCCTGCCCCATTGTAGTCCCGTCCCAGCAGCAGACTCAAGCCCACCACCAGGACACCGCCCAGCAGTACTCGAAGATAGGGATTCTCCGTAATTTTTCCATAGACCTTGGGCGCCAGATGCATCAAGCCACAAAACAGGATGGAGACCAGTGCACAGAGGATTCCCAATCCAACCAGCTGCAGCAGCACCAGCGGCCCCAGTTCCGGCACACCGGATACCACAAAGGCAGTCGGCGCGATTCCCATGGCCACTGCTACTCCCTGGGCAATCAGTGCCGAGAGAATGCAGGGTACAATGGCGGAATAGTACATCACACCTACGCTGACCACCTCCATGGACATCACCGCCGCTGCCAGCGGTGTTCCAAACAGCGCGGAAAAGCCGGCAGCCATACCGCACATGGTAATGATCCGGTCGTCCTTTTCATCCAAATGCAGCAGCCGTCCAATAAAATTGGACATGGAGCCGCCCAATTGCAATGCGGCCCCCTCTCGGCCTGCGCTTCCACCGGTGAGATGGGTCAGAACGGTGCTGAAAAAAATCAAGGGCGCGGTACGGATCCGCAGAATTCTTCCCTCTCGCACTGCTCCAATGATGTACTCCGTTCCTTTATCGTCGCTCATGCCTGTGATCCGGTAGGCAAAAACGATCAAAAGGCCCGCCAGTGGCAGCAGAAATAGAACCCATCCGTGACCTTCCCGGAAACTGGTTCCCCAGTTGATGGCTTTGTGGAACAGGGCTCCGGCCACACCTACGGTAAGTCCCACCACAAGGGCAAACAGGAGCCATTTTGCCAATGTCAGCCCATAGGCATTCCAGTGTCTAAGCTTTTCTTTTAAGAAAGCCGCAAGCTGTTTATTGTTTTCCTCGATCTTCATATCTTCCCGCGAATTCACGCTTCCCCTCCTGTGTATAGCGCTGTACAAAAGCTGTTTTCTGTCTCGTATAAGCATCTCGGTCAAAGCGGTACTGCTCCGCCAACCCACGCTTGAGGGCTTCATAGGCGGAAGCAATCTCCGGATGAGCCAGGAGATAATCCCGAAAATACAATTCGTCGTGGTCACCCTGACGGCGAATATGAAGATGAAACACTTTTTGCCCAAATCCCTCCGGCGTATAGCCCCAGTTCAAGGATCTCCGCCAAGGTGAGGACGACGATGACATACAGATCCAGCCGCTGTCAACCAGCTTTTGGACCAGTTCTTCCCCAGGGGCCTCCATTGGAAGTTCCATCAGCATATCCACAATCGGTTTGGCCCAAAGTCCTGGAACTGCTGTGCTGCCGATGTGATGCATGGAGAACGCAGTCACGGGCAGCAAGCTTTGTTCCACTTCCCGCTTTTTCTCCAAATACCACTGAGCATATTGTGAATTATAGGAAGACAGCTGAATGGGAAACAATCGCCACAGTTCCTCCAAAGTCATTTCCTCCAGCGGTTTTCCCATAGCATTACACCTCCAGCACAATCAATCGCTGTGTTCAGCATACCAAAACAGGGCAAAAAATACAAGCCAGGTTTTTCTAAGGATTTCACAATCATTGAAATGATTGTAACCTTTTATGCATTTCCGTCCAGGCAATAAAAGCTCCCGGTTTTCCAGCCTAGAAAACCGGGATAAAAGGCAGACGCACAGCGAGGCAGTCCCGACGGGGCTGCCTCACCGATTTAATTTTTTGGTGCGGAAATGCCACAAACATCTACGTTGACAGCAGCAACCTTCAACCCGGCCATGGATTCCACCGCGTTGATAACGCCATCTTGGATAGCGGCGGCCACAGCGGGAATTTCATAGCCATATGTCACCAGCACAAAGCATTCCACCGTGACCATCTCGTTCTCGATGGTCAGCTTCACGCCTTTGCTCATATTTTTCTTACCCACCAGCTCCTTGAGGTCTGCGGTAAAGCTGGAGGAAAGGCCGTAAACCCCCTCCACCTCACTGATGGCCAGGGCAGCAATTGCCGCCACAACCTCTTCCGAAATATTGACGGTGCCCTTTTCTGTGGGCTGCACCAGATATTCTTTTGAATCACTCATCGTTGTGCCTCCAGTTCCGAACGGTCACCCGTTCCTCATTTCCCTCTCATTGTACCATATTTTCAGGAAAATACAATCACTTGACCTCAATAATTTTTAGCTGAGAGGGCGTATAATCGCTCTGGGTCGTCACAATATCACAGATCTGGGCCACAGCTTCCGTGTCCAGCCCCTCTTCTGGTGCTGCCACCGCCACAGAAACAGCGTCGTCGCTCATATAGGTAACACAGTCTTCATAGCCCTTGGCAATGACCAGGCCCTCGATCTCCGCTTCCTTTAGCGCTGTGGATACCATATTTTCCAGCTGAGCCGACGCAGCAGATACGGCCTCCTCATCGGTGCCGGTCTCATAGGCAATGGTCTCCTGCAGCAGCTCTACGGCGCTGTCTCTGGACTCCTGTCGGGCAAGGCGAATGGATGCAAAGTAATCGCTCATGGTGGTATCCGTATTGGCCTGGGTCAGCAACGCGTCGTAATCCTCCCCGTCGGAAACCACCACCACATCATCCGTCAGTGCGTCTACACTGGCCACAGTTCCGGACGTATCCGTGGTTTCAGTGTCTTGGGCTGCCTCCAACAGTGCGGTGTCCAACGTATCAGCCAGCTCCACGGTACCAGAAGTGGTCTCCGCCTCCAGATCCTGATTGTAGGACCAGTTGAGATAAATGCCCACGCAGATGAACAGCAGTACCACCGCCACCACCGCGTTTCGCTTCCAAAGTTTTGTTGTTGTCATATTGTCCTCCTTCAATCTGATTTGAGCACTGTAATTTTATCCATTCCCAGTCCCGTAAGACTGGAAAGTGCCTCTTTGAGACGCAGTGTCAGACTAGGGCTGTCCGCCCCCTGGCACAGTACCACAGCTCCCCGAAACTGTGGATAGCTTCTGCTTACCGTCACCGGAGCCTGCGATCCGTCGCCACTTACCAGTACTGCCTGACTTTGGCTCTGGCTGGTGCCATCTCCCTGGGATTCTGTATAATCAGAGAGGTAGTCCCACGCTCCATCTGTATCCAGTGTCAGCAGGAGTTTTACCTCTCCAGCCCCCTGGACACCAGACAGGATCGTCTCCGCCTCTTCCGTAAATGACTCCAGGTCAAAAGCTTCACCGCTGTCAGTCTGCTCTGGCTCCTCCTGAACCGGCTCTGATTTCTTGTCCACAGGGAGCAGCAGGAGCAGCAATCCCAGCAACAGGATTACCGCCGGATATCGGTATTTCTTCAGTTTCTCCATGGGGATTTTCCAGCTATTGTTTTTCACATACTCCACCACTCCTGTCTCTCCTCCGGTATGCCCAGATCCTGGGTAATTTGCTGGGACAAGGCGGCTTGTTCTGCCGCTGAAATCTGTCCGCGTATCACCACGCTCCAGGGCACTGGATAGGTATCCTCCACCTTTGTCTCCACCTCCACCGTCAGATCAAGGCCGTTTTCCCGGGCCTTGTCCAATATATATGTTTCCGCCTCCTGGGATATGAGATCCGAGAGCAGATTATTTGTCTCCACAGTAAATTGCTCCACGGACAACGGATTGGAAAAAGCCTGCTGGACAAATCGTTTTGCCGCAGATACGGTATCATATTGCACCAACGGACCAAAGGCCGTCAGCAGAATCAGCAGTCCGGCACCCAGTCGGGCCGCCTTTCCCGGACTGCCGGAGGGCGCCATGCGGCGCACCAGTGCGGCAAGAATTGCCGCAGCAGTCAATCGAATCAGATAGGCCTTAAAATCCATCAAATGCTCACCTTCATAAAACAGACGCAGCCAATCATCAAAATCAGGGTACAGGCGCCGGTCACGGCGGTGAGCAGCCCCATGGCCCCTGCCATAGCACCGATCAACCCAGACAGTTCCTTTTCCCCCACCACGCCTGCTGCGGCGGCAGTCCCCTTTAGCAGCAAATACTGACAGCCTGTCTGCAGGAAGGGTACCACACTGACCGCCAGTACCCCCAGCAGGCCAAAGATTCCCAGACCGCTTTTCAGCAGCCCCGCACTGACCAGCAGCGTCTCTGAGGCATCGGCGATCATGCTTCCCACCACTGGCACTGCTGTGGAAATGGTCAGCTTTGCCGCCTTGACAGCCGCACTGTCGGCGCTGCCACTGATGACACCGGACAGAGATAGATAAGCAGTAAAGACCAACACCGCTAACTTTAGCCCGTTGCTGAGCAGTTGTTTCAGGGTATCTCCGGCCAATTTCAGACTGTCGTCTCCCACTGCGCTATTGGCGATCATCAGGGCCATATAGCAGGAGATTCCAGGCAAGAATAGCAGTTCCACCACCTTTGCCATAACGCCGCATACCAAGACAGTGATGCCATAAAGCGTTGTTGAGGTACCTACAGCCCCTGTGGCTGCCGTGACAGAGGCCAGGCCGGCGAATAGAAACCCAGAGAAGGCTGTCATGGAATCAATGGTCTGAGCTGCGGTGGCAAAGAAGCCAGACACGCTGCTCACACATATCGCTCCAATAGCCATAGTTCCTGCCAAAACCATGGGCTGTTCCGCTCCTTTTCCGCCACTGCCCCGCAGCAGCGAAGAGAGCATAACAACAGCAAAAATCTGAAGGCACAACGCCATGCCGCTTTTCAGTGCACCGCCGCTTTGTTCCATTGCGCCAGAAAGAATTCCCTGAAGACTGCCGGAGAAATCATCTGTATCCGTAACAGACCTGCCTTCCATTAAATCCGCCGCTTCCTCCGGCAGTGCCTGCTGAACCTGATTCGTTCCAAAGAGGTCCTCGGCGGACTGATCCGTTGCAACGGCGTTCCAGGAAAACAAGGCAAAAAGAAGCAGTATGATGATTCCTTTCCGCATATCACACCTCTATAGAATCCGTTCCAGCAGATCCAGCACACTCTGCAGCAGCGGAAGCATGACATAGAAAGAGGTTACACTGCCGCAAAACTGCAATACGCCGCCAATGGTCTTTTCTCCCGCATCCTCACAAATGTTCTTTCCGGTTTCTGTGAGAAATCCGATGGCCAACGTTTTGAGGACGGGAGACACCACTCCTTCTCCCAGCTGGGCCTTGTCCTGCAGGGACCTGGCAAAGGTCAGCACTGGGCTCATTAGCTCCAGTGCCAGAATACTGACCATTAGCACAACGGCAATGCTGATCAGGGCGGCAAACTCACCGCTTTGCTTTCGGACCACCAGGGCCAGAATGGATCCAGCCACAGCTAGTCCGGCACACTTGACCACCGTATCCATCAGAAATTGAACAGGGTCTTGACCAGCTCGAACAGATCTGCAATTCTCTGCACGATAATCATGAGCACTACCACAAGGCCTGCCAGGGTGGTCATCGTAGCCTGCTCCTCCCGCCCTGACCGGACTAACACCTGGTTAAGAATCGACACAATAATACCCACGGCAGCGATTTTAAAGATGAGATCAATATCCATGTCTGCTCCTTACAGTAAAATTACGATCAACGCCAACCCCGCACAGACGGAGGCGGTCAGTGATACCTTTGCCCGGCGTTGCAGGCCTTCCTCCGCTCTTGCAATCATGGTGTCCAAGCGCTGCTTATAGAGGCCCAAAGCTCTGGCCTGTCCCGACAGATCATATCTGCCAAGGCATCCCCCCAATTCCAACAACATAGCTTGTTCCTCTTGGTTCCACAGTCCCGGCGTATGCTCCAACTGGATTCGCATGGCTGTCTGAGGCGGGCGTCCTGTAACCGCAGTCATCTCCACCGCCGTGCCCACAAAGAACTCTCCCACGGGTCCTCCAATTTGATTTCCCACCCGCTCAAAGAGCTCTGCCACAGAGGGCATATGCAGTTCCATTTCGCCTTGCATCAGTTCCAGCGCCAGCCGCAGTTGCCGCTGCAGCCGCAGTTGCTGATGCAGCCCCTGTCTTGACGCCCATCCCACCATCATAGACGCTACCGCCACAAAGCACGCTCCCACAATCTTCAGCATATTTTCCCAGCCTTTCCATCTGTACTGTTTTGTAATCGCGCAAAACGATACCCCAATCTATGACGCCGGAGTCCAGAAGCTGCCTAAATCCCGGCCGCTGCCGCAACGTTGCAATACTGTCTGCGTGGGCCGTGGCAAAAAGCGCAATGCCGCAACTGGCAGCCTCTTTTGCCATTCGCAACTCCTGAGGTCCCGATAGCTCGTCCACCGCCAGCACCTGGGGATTCATGACCCGAATCAGCAGTTCCATAGCTTGGGCCTTTGGACATCCGGTCAGTACATCGGTACTGGGGCCAAGATCCATTTGCGGCACACCATTGACGGCTGCGGCCAACTCCCGACGCTCGTCCACCACACTGACCCGATAGCCTTGTTCGCTGACACAACGAATCAGATCTCGTAAAAAGGTTGTTTTACCGTGACCCGGTGGCGATACGATCAAGGCGGATTGGACCTTTCCGTATTTTGTCAGCTGTTCTGCCGTTTTCTCCGCGGCACCACGGCATTGTCTCGCCATCCGAATGACCAGAGAAGTGATGTGTCGGAGCCCCTGCAGCTTCCCCCCTTGCACCACTGCTTCTCCACACAGTCCCATTCTCCATCCACCCTCCAGCGGCAGATATAGGCCGGTTTCTTCCAGCCGAAGCGCATAGGGAGAAAACCCTGTCGCCCGGTCCAGTAGTTCCTGAAGGAGCCTCTCGGTAACGGAGATGGGTCTTCCGTTTTCCGTCAACAGTTCCTCGCCCCAGGGATACACCCCTTTTACCTGGCTGCCGATGCGAAACCGAACTTCTACAATCGTATTCTTTCGCCTAGGGGAAAGCTGTTCCATGGCTCGCTGAAGTTCGGGCGTCAGTGTCTTTCGTTCCATCTTCTTCGCCTCCTGCCCTAAAGCCTATGAGCAAACGGGAAGCAATATGAACCTGCAGACGCAAAAAAAGAGAGCCGTCCAAAAGGACGACTCTCCAGATCTGATGAATTATGCTTTTTTCTTTTCTCCTTTGGACCGGCCAATCCGCTTCAGGCGTACCCAAACGTTACCGGAAATGCAGACGGAGGAATAACATCCAGCCACAATGCCGATAAACAGGGGCCAGCAGAAGTTCCGGATGGATGTTACACCCATGATAATTACCATGGTGATGGTCAACAGCGTGGTGACCGTGGTATTGATAGACCGGGTCAATGTTTGCCAAATGCTTCTGTCCATCACATCGGCAAAATCCGCCTTGGGGTTGGCCTTGGCATTTTCCCGAGCACGGTCAAACACCACGATGGTGGCGTTAATGGAATAACCTAGAATCGTCAACGCTGCCGCAATAAAGTTGACGTTAAAGGGCAGGCGGAAAATAATATAGGCAGAGAGCATTACCAGCAAATCATGGCACAGGGCTATAACAGCAGCCAAGCCAGAGCGGAAATCAAAGCGGATGCCGATATACACCAGCATACACAGCACCGCCACCAGTGCGGAAATTACTGCGGAGTTTCTAAGGTCCTCGCTGACAGAGGCGGAAACGGAGCTGCTGGAAACAATCTCAGCGCCTTCATAATTCTCTTGGATGGCCGCAGTCAACTCATCCCGCGTCTCCATGGGGACGAACAGGGACTTGATTGCCACTTGAGTGCCTTCGCTGCCTGCCGTGGTAACGCTGGACAGCTTCTCTTCCAGCACTTCTTTCGCCAGGGATTCCACCGCTTCGGTATCAGCTTTTTCGCCCAAGTCATAGGTCATGGTCATGCCCCCCAGGAAATCCACGTCCATGTTGAACAGATTCACCCCAAAGGGCAGCGTCACAAGGCCCACAATACCGGTGGCCATAAAGATTACAGCAACGATCAGGAAGATCTTAAAATGCTTAACAAAGCTAAATGTCCGATTCTGAAACATTTTAATTTTCCTCCTTCTTCGCAATTTTTGCACCATACAGGGCGGGATTTGTGGCCTTCAACGGTACCAGGCATTTCATCAGGATCTGACTCAGGAACAGCATGACGATCATGCTCAGGATCACGCCGATAAACAGGGTTTTCGCAAAGCCAACGGTGGTACCAGTACCCAGCTTCCACAGCACAAGAGAAGCAATGATGGTGGTCACATTGGAGTCAATGATGGCGCTCATAGCGTTCTTGTAGCCAGCATCAATGGCAGCCCGTGTGGTTTTTCCATTGGTAAGTTCCTCTTTGATTCGCTCGAAAATAATGACGTTCGCATCCACTGCCATACCGATAGTCAGAATGATACCTGCAATGCCGGGAAGGCTCAGGTTCAGCTTGGCGATGGAAGCCACAACCATAAACAGGGCTGTATAGAACAGCAGGGAAACGCTGGCAATCACGCCGGGCAGCCGA
>CASEPH010000061.1 GCA_949289625.1 uncultured Clostridia bacterium
GGTGAACGATACGAAACTTGCATCGACGACGGGGTACGGGGCAGCGCCCCGAAACAGTGCATGGCGTATAGCCGGGCGCGATGCTTGCCCTCGTCCCCCCAACTCCGTGCCCTTGCGCCGCCCGCACCCGCTCACCGCAACGCTGGTTTTCGCCGGGGCGTCGGTCAGGACGAGGATTTTCTCGCGGCAGAACCAGGCGCATCATCTTCGACAGCTTCCTCAACAGGGTCGATAGGGACGATGTTTCTGATAGGGGAATCATCGACCCTATCGACCCTATCGACCCTACGCAGGCAGATGAGGCGCTCGCCATTGCTCTTGCGGAAGGTCACCGAAATGCCGCTGTGCCTTAGTGCGGCAACGCTTTTTCGAATCTGGTGGGAAACGCTGTTGGGGGAAAATCCCTCGATACCGTCAGGGTCGATCTTTTCCAGCAGCCCCCTGGCAGGGACGCAGATTTCAGACTGCTCCCGCATGAGTGCAGAGAGAAGAAGGATGATCCGTCCTCCGGGCTGTCCTGTCTGCTTACCGTCATCTGAGAGCAGGTTCCAGACATGGGTTTCACTGCTGAACTCCAGAGACAGCTCCCGGTAGGCGATGTCTCTGCCGGTGCAGTAGAGGGTGGCGGTATTCTCTCCGCGCTTACTCTTGCGGAGTACAAAGTTGGAATCCGTCGCGCCGCTTAAGCCTGTGGTACCCGAGATCATGTTCATGGGATCATCGTCATTCATCTTCCGCAGATGATGGACCAGCAGTACCCCGATCCGGTACCGGTCTGCCAGCGCTTTCAGGACACCAATGTCCCGGTAGTCATTGGCGTAGGGGTTTGCCTCATTCCCAGTGGATCGGATGCGCTGGAGCGTGTCGATGACCACCAGTCCGGTAGCGGGATGCTCTTGGAGAAACTGCTCCATCTGGTCTACCAACCCATTGTGGAGCTGCTCGGACATCACAGCGAAGTGCAGCGTGGATGGCGCGTCCTCGGTGAGATCAAAGAGTCGGCTTTGAATGCGCTGGAAGCTGTCCTCCAGACAGAGATAGAGCACTTCACATGGGCGAGTGGAGAAGTTCCAGAGCGGTTTCCCCTGAGCTACCTGGAGGCACAGCCACAGCGCCAGCCAGGACTTGCCGATCTTCGGTGCTCCCGCCAGCAGATGCAGACCCGGAGGCAGCAGATCCTCCACAAGAAAGGAAATCGGTTCGTAGTCAACAGACTGCAAGGTATTGGCATCAATGGTACATAATTTTTTCACACTATCTCCTCCTCCCGGTATTTGGCGGGGCACAGCTATATTGAATACCTGATTTATTTGTGATATAATTATCGGGTACAAACTCAGTATAACAGATTAAAATACTGTTGCAAGGGCTTGGAGCACAGTTTCAGCCCCACAAACGCAAAATGGGTAAAAGTTGAAAACTTGATCGGGTACAAAGGAAGTGTGGCAGGCGATGTACTACATGAATCATGACGCAGTGGACTATTTCCGGGTGGACTTCACACCGGACGAGAGCATTGTGGGAGGAAAATATTATCCTCTGGGAACCTTCGCGGCTGAGGCACTGGAGTGCGGATTGAATGTCTCTGAGGAGATTCACCGGAGTCTGAAACGCTTCCAGGAGGAATTCCAGGTTTTCCTGGCGGCCAGAGATCCGTCCAGTGCGGCCACGGCGCTCCATGCTATGCGGCGGTTGTGGAAGGTACTGGAGGAGCTGCCGCTGTACAACAAGCTTCTGGCAGGTGACAACCGGATGTCCGCGCTGATTCCCTATCTGCGCGGACACCCGGATATTCTGGATGAGATGCTGACACCGGGGACGCCCCGCAATGAGGCGTACACCCGGTGGATGGGGAAACTGGAGCGGCTGGAAGATGAGCTGCGGGCCTTTGTCAGAAATACGAATTGGATGTTGGAGGAGTTCTTTCAGGAGCTTCCTACCCGGAGGCGGCAGGACTACATCAAGGCTTATGCTGGTTACCGGAGCGTCATGGAAGAGGCGATGAACCAGAAGAAGGACCGGGAAGACGAGGGAGAAGAGTGGGAAGACAGTACAGTAGACTTGGATACCGTCTCTTTTAGTTACCCCGTGAATATTTCTCTGGTTCCGGTTAAAGAATCCAAGTCCCATCGTCTGACGCTGGCGGAGCAGATGACCTTTGAGAGCCTCACCAGCTTTCTGCACATGGATCTGTACAAGGGAATGGCTGCCGGGAATCTGCCCCGGCGCTGCGCCCATTGCCGCAGGTGGTTTCTGGCCGTAGGAGGATACGATACCCGTTACTGTGACCGGGTGGTACCGGGAACCGGCGGCAAGACTTGTAGGAAGGTAGGAGCTCATGAGCGGGAGAAGGAAAAGCAGAAGACCGAAACCGCTACTCGGGAGTATAGCCGGATCTACAACCGGCTGAAGGCCCGTAAGCGGCGGGGACAGATTACCACGGAGGAATGGAACCGGCAGGTGGCTCAGGCCCAGACGTTGAAGGACGCGTTTCTGGCAAGGCAGATGACCAAAGAAGAGTATGTGCGAAAACTGGATGAGCTGTGAAAAAGCGAGACGCCTGTCCTTCGGTACAGGCGTCCTGTTTTGCGGTATGGAAACATTTTTATTTGGAACATTATCGGATGGCGGGCCAGTGATGGCCTATGGCTGGACCAATCGGACTGGCACTCAGGCGGCTATTCTGGATTACGGCGCCACAGCGCAGTTCTGACGGTTCCAAACACCTCAGGCAGCGTGACAGATGTAGTGCTGGGCCATACGCGGCAGCTGATTCCCACGGGGCGGATGCTGCTGGTGAAAGATTCTCCTAGGGACTTTCTCCTATTGCCGCGCCCTATGGCCGATCTGAAGGCCGTCCATGCCGCTGTAGACGAGCAGGCCGCCCCGGATGCTCTGGACTCCTTTGGGTGAGCAATACCCAAAAATCTCTCGGTCCTAGCGGACCAAGTGGACCCATCTCAGTACCTGTTTCAAGTATCCCTAGGAGGTGCGCAGGCTAATCTACACCACCAATGCCATTGAGGGCGTTAACCGTCAACTGCGCAAGGAGACCAAGACCAAGGCCGTCTTTCCCGCCGATGACAGCCTGCTGAAAATGCCGCATCTGGCTATGATAGACATTACGAAAAAGTGGACTGTGCGGCGGCAGCCGGGTGATCCTGCTACCGCCCTGAATAAATTTTGTTCTATTCGCACCCTAAGGCAACACCGCACAATTGGGACGAAAGGGCAGGCCAGATCCACAGATACAATTGTGCACTGTTGCCTTGAGTTTGACGGTTAAGGCGGTTTCAGATGGCACCCTGCTCGAGGCCCTTTGCGAGGCGTTTGGGTATGTTTCATAATTTAATTGCGTGATAACGATGAATTGTACGACAACTTGCACTTTTGCCTATTTCTAAATTACCAGAAAAACCATGCAATGCGCAATTCGCTGATTTTTTTTCAAGGTGGTTTTCATAGCTTGACATTCCAAAGATTCTTTGCTAGTATTTGGTCAAATTTCAGGGGTATTTCCCAGGGAGATTGAAGGAAAAATGGGGAAAAAGTTTGCATTAAAGGGGATTATTGCTTTTACAAAAGAACGCAATCAATTTACCATTATGGAAAATGCCTATCTGGTATGCGATGGATCGATTGTGGCAGGCTGTTATGAGGAATTGCCTGCGTTATATAGCAATGTGCCGGTGTTTGATACAAATGGAAAAATTATCATTCCGGGTACCTGTGATATTCATCTGCACGCGGCTCAGTTTCCCTTCCAGGGCATCGGGCAGAACATTGAAAACAGTGAATGGAACACCTGGTTTGACCGCTATGCTTTCCCTGACGAGTCACGCTTCAACGACCTTGACTATGCCCGCCATGCCTACACTCAGTTTGCCGAGGCACTTTTGCGGACACCCACCACGCGGCTTTGCGCCTACAACACCCCCAACACGGCCTCCACGGAACTTTTGATGAGGATCCTGGCAGACTATGGATTTGCCGGATATGTGGGCAAGGTGAATATGGACCGCAACAGTAGCGCCGGACTGCTGGAAACCACGGCGGAAACTCTTTGCAGCACCAGAGAATGGCTGGAGCGCTGCCGCGGCGGTATCGGTGGGTTCTATCCCATCATCACTCCCCGTTACTTCCCCAGCTGTACGCCGGAGTCGCTGCAGGGTCTCGGGGCCTTGGCTCGGGAATACAATGTGCCGGTGCAGTCGCACCTTTCTGAGGGATTGGATGAAATTGCCTGGGTCAAAGAGTTGGATCCTACGCTGGAATACTACGCCCAGGCATATGATCGGGCAGGGCTGTTGGGCCCCACCCCCCGGTCCGTTATGGCCCACTGTGTGTTTTCCACGGCGGCGGAACGCCAAAAGCTGAAGGAAAACCATGTGCTGATCGCCCACTGCCCTCAGTCCAATATGAACAGCTCCGGCCAGACTGCCCCCATTCTGGACTATCTTGAAGACGGCATCGAGGTGGGACTTGGTACCGATGTGGGCGGCGGGAATACGCTCAATATGTTCCGCACCATTTTTGAAGCCATTTTGGCCTCCAAGGTTCACTGGGCCAATCAGGAAGCCGCTGGCCGGCCTTTGGAGCCCCGACGGATCCTGACGTTGCCCGCAGCCTTCTACCTGGCCACCAAAGGCGGTGGTGTCCTTTGGCACAGCGGCAGCTTCGAGCCGGGCTATCGGTTCGACGCCGTGATTCTGGACGACAGTCGTCTGCAAAACGACATTCCTCGGACGCCCTATGAGCGACTGGAGCGGCTGATCACCCGCTCAGACGACCGGGAAATTGTCGCCAAGTACATCAACGGCACCTGCGTATTTCAAAGAGGAGAGAATTAACTATGGGCGTATTTACAGGCGATCTTCAAATTTTACTCTACACCACGGCGGAGCAATTCATCCCGTGCCGTGATTTCTACATCGCGTTGCTGGAGACATCCCCCTATTATACTTGGGACGAATCCCCTGAGGACTGCGGTGCCAAATTTCACGCAGGCCGTGGCACCATTAGCATCCTGTGCCAGGAACACCGAGGAGTGGTGGGACCATCGGTTATCAATCTGGAAACCGCCGATGTGGAGGGCACGTACCGCCGGGTGCAGGCACTTCCGAAAGTCCGAATCACCCAGGAGCCAGTGGTAAAGCCCTACGGCACCTATTGCTTCTCTCTGTTGGATCCCTGCGGGAACCAACTTAACCTCTACCAAAGCAACCACTGATGTCCTCAGAGGATCCGGCGGTTCAGCTGGAACTTGATATAGGTGGTGTCTGAATAGATCTGAGAGCTCGTCAAGGGCCGATTTTGCTTGTCCAGACAGATGCTGCTCATGAACAGCAGCGGCGTATTCTGGCCATGGAGCAGGGAATATAAAAAGGGATAGTCCGAGGGAAGCGCCACAGAGATCGTGGTTTCATCCTGATAGGTGGTCCGACCTGTTACCGTAAAAAGGAACAGCCGCAGGTCAATGTTCTGCGACTGGAGCAGGGTGTTGTGCTGGCCGCTGGTGAGCAATGCCGCCGGGAAACTGTCCTCAGCTAATACACAGAAGTGGCTGTCGGCCATGTAGAGACAGCGGCGGGTGATCACTTGGTCCGTGGGTGCGATCTGGAAGCGCTGGGCAAAAAAGTCGCCGGCCTCCTGCAGTACAAACCCCAGCTGGTGAAAGGCGGGCACATGGCCCTGCTTTTGGATCAGGGTGGGAAAATCGATGAAGTGCAGCAGGTTCTCATCGGGTCCCAGGGGCGGATATGTGACAAAAGTGCCGCTGCCCTGGCGGCGGATGACAAAACCCTCTGTTACCAGTTGGCCCATGACGTCACGGATGGTGGTGCGGCTCACTCCCAGTTGTTTGGCCAGTTGCGGCTCTGAAGGGAGTTTGTCTCCCGGCTGCAGGTTCTGTAGCAGAGCATCGATCTGTTTGCGAACTTTGGATTGCTGTGTTTCAGCAGAAAAGCGGAGCATGGCAACCACCTCTTTCCTTTCTTTTTTCCCATTATAGCGACTTTCAAAATGGGATGCAAGGCGGGCTGGATCCCCAGCACAATCACGCCGGAATCCCGCAGATACAAAGGAGGCAGCGAAGTGAATATGCCACAAGGATGCAAAGAAGGCCCCTCCGAAACGGTGCCGGTCCTGGAAGCCCGGGGGATTACCAAGCGTTTCGGCAACCAGGTGCTGGCCAACGACCGGGTGGACTTTGTGCTGCAGCGGGGGGAGGTTCACGCCCTGCTGGGGGAAAACGGCGCAGGGAAAAGCACCCTGGTCAAGGCCATTTACGGTCTGGTACAGCCGGATGAGGGAACCATCCGCAGGGACGGCAAGGAAGTCCATCAGAAAAACTCGGCCATGGCCATTGCCCACGGCATCGGCATGGTCCACCAGGAGTTGATGCTGATCCCTTATATGAGCGTCAGCGAAAACGTCACCCTGGGGCAGGAGGTCACCAAAGGCCGGTTCCGTCTGGACCGGGCCAAGGCGGAGGCCGCCATCCGGGAACTGTCGGATCTCTATGGCTTTGGGATTGATCCGGCGGCGGCGGTGTACAAGCTGCCCATCGGCGTGCAGCAGCGGGTGGAGATCATCAAGCTGCTCTACCGCCACGCCAATATCCTGATCCTGGACGAGCCCACTGCCTTATTGACACCCCAGGAGTCGGACAAG
>CASEPH010000062.1 GCA_949289625.1 uncultured Clostridia bacterium
ATGCAGGACGCCGCCAATACAACTCTGCCCCATACCTACGCCTGGTTCGTGATCACCGACTGCAACACCTCCGGAGAACATATCTTCCGGGATCTGACCTTGGAGGAGGCCATCCACACCTATCTGGGCAGCGACCGTCCAGAGAAACGGATTGGCGTCACCAAAGACGGAATTGCCTCGGATATGAAGCTGTCCCGCTCTACGGTCAAGCGGGCGCTTCACGATCTGGAGCGGCACGGATATCTGAAAAAGGCTTCCCGCCAAAGAGCAAACGGGAGCAGCACCTCCAATCTTTATACCGTGAAATAAAAGAGCGAGTGGTTTGTACCACAATGCAGTACAAACCACTCGCTGTATCAATAATAATTTCAAGATCTTCCGCCAAGGGGGAATTGCGCCCATTCGCTGGACTCAGGGGCGGTTCATTGTGAACCACCCAGAAGGTCTCACTCTATCAGAGATTTATGACAGAGAAAAGACATCCATATGAAAGAAAATGATGGTAGAATTACGGTTCATCGACATCCAGGCAGTATCCGACTTCCCGCACGGAGCGAATGTAGAACGGGGCATCTGAATTAGCCCGATACAGCTTCTCGCGCAGGTTGCAGATATGAAAACCTATCGTATTGTTTTCGTTTCCTGTAGTGAAATCGCCCCAGACCTGTTCGTAAATCTGTGCGTAGGTCAGCACACGGCCTTTGTTGGTGGCCAGCAGCAGGAGAATCCGATATTCTTTTGTGGTAAGCTGAATCTCCTGGCGATCCCGAAACACCTTTCGTTTGCTTGGAAAAATCTCAAGACTGGGGAGCGATACCATCGGTTCCTCATCAATCTCGAATTTTTCTATCTCAGGGTGGTTTTTGAGGATAGACAGGATCTGCTCCAAAACTTTCGCATCTCTTTCGTGCAGTTCCAGAATCATGACTCGTCCGATGATATCACCGCTTTCTCGCTCTGTTTATGAGCAACTTTCAGCCGCTCAAAGGTTTCCTCGCTGATTACATGCTCAATCCGGCAAGCATCCCGTTCCGCCGTTTCGGGGTCTACACCGGCTTCAATCAGCCGGTCGGTAAAGAAGCGATGCTTTTCGTAGATTTGCTCCGCCACTTCCCGGCCCACATCAGTCAGGTGCAGGAAGTGATCTCCATCCATGAGCAGGAAGCCGCCCTTTTTCAGTGTAGCCACCGCATGGCACACACTTGGCTTCGACACCTCCAAGTGTCGGGCCACATCCGCAGACCTCACCATGCCCTTTTTCTTTTTGAGGACAAGGATGGCCTCCAGATAGTCCTCCCCGGACGCATGAAGTTTCATGGTACGGTTCCACTTCAAAGTATCAAGCAATGCTCCAGCCCTCTGCCTGCTCGCGGATGGTAATGAACCGGCGATAAAGCCCATTCTGTTGGACAAGTTGCTGATGCGTTCCTTTCTGAACGACTTGCCCCTGATCCACCACCAAAATCTGGTCAGCGTGTTCAATCGTTGCCAGACGGTGGGCAATGACAATGACCGTTTTCCCAATGGTCAACTCGCTGATGGCCTGCTGGATCAGATGCTCGTTTTCGGGGTCAATGCTTGCGGTTGCCTCGTCAAGAATGACAATATTGGCATTCTTCAAGATTGCGCGGGCGATGGAAATACGCTGCTTTTCGCCGCCGGATAGTGTAGATCCGCCCTCGCCAATCACCGTTTCATATCCATCGGGAAGAGCCGTAATGAAGTCATGGCACCGAGCCTTTTTCGCCGCCTCTATAATTTCTTCCTTCGTTGCACTTGGATTGCCGAAACGGATGTTGTTTTCAATGGTATCGTGGAACAGGTAGACCTTTTGAAAGACCATCGAGATATTGCGGAGCAAACTGTCACAGGTCATGTTCCGCACATCCTCACCGCCTACTGTGACCTTGCCGCTGTCCACATCATAGAAACGGGCAATCAGGTTGCAAATCGTGGTCTTGCCGCTGCCAGATGGCCCTACAATGGCCGTAGTGCTGCCCTGGGGGATGGAAAAGCTGATATTCCGCAAAACAGGGACTTTATCGTAGGAGAATGTCACATCACGAAAAGCGATGTCCGTGTTCAGCAGAGAAATATCTTTCCCGTCTTTGTCTATAATGTCAGCGTGTTCAATGCCGTCCAGTTTATCCAGCGTAGCGTCAATGACCTCCAATACATGGGCGGCGTTGTTCATGGCTTCCACACTTCCAAAGATCATAAAGGAGAACATATCCAGCATGAGCATGGTAGGAAGTTCCATACTGCCGTTATAGGTCAGCAGAGCGGCCACGGCTACAATGGCAATGGAGGCGGCTTTCAGCGAAAACAGGTGCAGGCAGTTGAAGGGCATATATTCCACTTCAATTTTGATGTTGATTTTCTTGCTGTCGTTGTATGCTTTGCGGATACCGGCAATAGACACGCCTTCCTGCTTAAAGGCTTTCACCACCTGCATCCCTCGCAGATATTCTATGGAACTTTCCACCATATCGTCCTGTGCCTTTTGATGGATAGGCGCGTTTTGGTGACTGCGCGCCTCCAGCAGATGAAGAAACAGGGCAGACAGAAGGACGCCAGCCAGAGCAATTCCTCCCGCCAGAGGACTGTAAAATGCAAGGAACAATATCAGAACAATAACGGTGATATAGCCATTAACAACAGTGTTGACCATATTCATGGCGAACATTTCCATAAACGAGAGGTCGGTTGTAGCCGCTGCGGACAGTTCGCCCATATTGTTCTTACTGAAAAAGCCCAGCGACACCCGTTTCAAAATATCTCCCAGCCGTATTCTCTCGTCAGCGGTTGCTTCATAACCGACACTTTCCTGCGTGATAGCTCGGAGATATGAGAACAGGTATCGGCCAAATACAGCTAAAATCATGGCCCCCAGCATGATCCAGATGTCCCGCCCCTCCAATGGCTTGATGCCATTGAAGTCATCCAGAACAGCACTTAATCCATTCGCAGCCAGCATAATAGGGATTGCGGTAAAAATGCTGTGAATGAAAGCGTAGACAAAACCGATGTAAATACGCCGTTTATATTTTCCTGTCCATTGAATCAGTCGATTTACAATCCGAAACATATCAGTTACCCCCTTTCCCGGAGCCGGCAGACCAGTTCTGCGCTCCGATATGCGCCTCCCACATATCCCGATAGAGAGAGTCGCCATCTAAAAGCTGCTGATGAGTACCCGTATTCTCAACCTGCCCATTTTGCAGGACAATAATCTGGTCGGCATTCTTGATGGTGGACAGACGATGTGCGATTACGAGCAAAGTTTTTCCTTTTGTCAAAGCAGCGATAGACTGCTGGATTTTTTCTTCGTTCTCCTGATCGGTGAACGCGGTTGCCTCGTCCAAAATCACGATGGGGGCATTTTTCAAAATCATGCGGGCAATGGAAATGCGCTGTTTTTCGCCGCCTGAAAGCCGGTTCCCCGCATCCCCGGCCATCGTGTCATAGCCATTGTCCAATTTCTGTATAAATTCATCACAGCAGGCGGCTTTTGCT
>CASEPH010000063.1 GCA_949289625.1 uncultured Clostridia bacterium
GCTCGCCGATTCTCAGCGCAGAGCCGTGGAACTATGTCTGACGCAGCCGGTGTCCATCATAACGGGCGGACCTGGCGTGGGTAAGACTACGACCCTACGGGTGATTCTGGATATCTACCACCGCACGCAGCCGGACAATGAAATCCTGTTGGTGGCGCCTACTGGCAAAGCAAGCAGACGCATGAGTGAGCAGACTGGATTTCCAGCCTATACGCTCCACGCCGCCATGGGAATCAAGTATGACGATGATCTGGAATCAACGGATTTTGATCTGCTGTCTGCGGATTTTGTTGTGGTGGACGAAAGCTCCATGGTGGATATGCGCTTGGCCTACGCGCTATTCGAGCGGCTAAAGCTAGGGGCGCAGCTGGTGATGGTGGGAGATCCTGACCAGCTGCCTTCCGTCGGGCCGGGGAATGTGCTGCGTGAGATGATCCGCAGCCAGATGATTCCGACAGCCGTATTGGACATCGTGTTCCGCCAGGCATCCAATAGCCGAATTGCGCTGAATGCGCAGGCGGTCAACCATAACGATACCCGGCTGCAGTATGGGCCGGATTTTGCGTTTTATGATGTGGCGGACAGTGAAGCGGCAAATCAGCTGATTCTAAAATGCTATTTTGAAGAAGTCTCAAAACACGGAGTAGAAAATGTGCAGATCCTATCTCCTCAGCGTAGGAAGGGGGTCGTCTGTTCCAATCGCCTGAATGAGCAGATCCGCGAGATAGCGAATCCGCCTCGTATCGGAGTCCGGGAAATCAAATGCGGAGGAAGGCTGTTTCGGGAAGGAGATCGCATTATCCAAACGAAAAGTGAGGGTGATGTCTCCAACGGAGATGTCGGGGTAATCACTGCCATTCGTGAGGATGGCGAGGAGGAACCCACAATCCACATCCGGCTGCTGGACGGTCGAGAGTTCGAGTATTCTGCGGACATGCTGGAAAAAGTGGATCTCTCATATTGTATCAGCATCCATAAAAGCCAGGGCGCTGAATTTCCGGTAGTCATCATCCCGATACTGAAGGAGCACTACATCATGCTGCGCCGAAATCTGCTGTATACCGCAATTTCCCGAGCCAAGGTAAAAGTGATCCTGATTGGTCAGAAACAGGCGGTCTTTATGGCCATTCACAAGAGTGATGTGGACAAGCGCAATACGATCCTATCCGATCGGATTGTAGCCTACTATGCCCGCGAGAAACAGAATTTGGTTGGTTAAGTCCGGAGGAACAGGTGGTATCGATGCCCCTGTTCCTCCATCAGAATGGAGGTTATTTTATCATGACGGAAACTGTGACAAAGAAAATCCCTACGATCAATGCGGTTGAAGGATTTGACCCGGCGGAATTTACTCGGCAACTGCCCAACGAAGATGGCAGCACAAGCCTTTATCTGGACGTGAAATACAGACTTCTGTGGTTTCGGCTACACCGGCCCCAGGGCAAGATTGTGCCGGAGATCGTCCATGTTGACGAGAAGTCGGCTGTTGTGAGCTGCAAGCTGTACGAGGATAAAGCGGACGCCGCCGACCAATTCCTGGCGCAGGCCTCAGCTCAGAGATTCTGCTCTGAAGAGAAGTACGGCGACCGCTATCTGGAGATCGCAGAAACGGCGGCCATTGGACGCGTGCTGGCGGCTGCCGGTTATGGCACACAATTCTGCGGCAATACGGATATGCTGTCCGGCATTATTGCAGATGCACCCATTGAAATGATGGATGCGGAAGAGGATGTGCCGGCGGCTCAGATCAGCAGCAGTACAATGCCCCAGCCGGCGCCCGCTTCGGTAACCCCGAGTCCTAAGCCGATTTCCACTACACAGCCGCCACAGCAGACTACGCCCAGGTCTTTGGATGACTATCTGAACACCATGACGCTGGAGGATGCCAAGGCAGTGAAAGTGGATTGTGGCTATAATGCCGGAAAGACGCTGGGCGAGGTGGCGATGCGGAAACCAAGTGATCTGGATTGGTATGTTCAGAAGTACAATGGGCGAAATCTGGCGCTGAAGGCCGCTGCGATCCTTCTGGTCAATGCGGCAGCTCAGAGAGCCAGCTAAGGATGCAGCCCGTGAGAAGAGGTGATGCTATATGGGTGTTTCCAATCATCTGCCATGCAATATTGAAGATGTGGTAGACTTGCTCAGCATTCCGGTCGTTCGCAGTTCCGGGACACAACTGCATTGCAGATGTCCGTTCTGTGATGACCGGAAGGCGCACCTCAATATCAATCTGAGCAAAAATGTGTTTCGCTGCAATCGCTGTGGAACGGGCGGCGGTGTACTGCACCTCTACGCTGAAGTGAATAACATCTCAATAAACACAGCGTATGAGGAACTGTGCCGGATTTTCCAGTCAGGAGAAAAGGCGCCGGAGCATCCAGTCCGCAAGGCCCAGACGAAGGTAAAGCAGAGTAAACCGGCCCTTGAACTGGCCTCTGTTGAAGCCCGGGACAATACCTACAGCAACTTGCTCTCCATGCTTTCCCTGGGCACCGCTCACCGGGAATCCCTTTTGGGACGAGGACTCTCTGGCAGCGAAATCATACGGCTTGGTTATAAAACTACGCCGGCTGTCAGATCTGCTAAAATCGTGACGGAGTTGCTGGAGCGTGGCTGTGACTTGAAAGGTGTGCCTGGTTTCTATGTGGATGAAGAGACCGGACAGTGGAAACTGGATATTCGAGCCACCGGTATCATGGTTCCGGACAGGAACTGCGAAGGGCAGATTGAGGCTATCCAAATCAGGTTGGACAAGGATACTCATTCCAAGTTCAACACACTGACCAGTGTGGACAAGTATTATGGGGCAACGGCTTCGTGCTGTCCACATTTTGCTGGTGTAACCGGTGAGGAAGATGCCGTCTATCTGACGGAGGGCGTGATGAAGGCCGACATTGCTCGATACTTTTCCACAGTTCTGGGCCATCCCTGTGCATTCGTTGGGTTAACCGGTGTCTCAAATATCAATCAGTATGTGCGAATGCTTGAGGAATTGAAGCGCTTTGGGATCAATACCATCAAAGTTGCCTTCGATATGGATCTCCATGTGAATGAAAATGTTCGCAAAGCTCGTGATCGAGTGATCCAGGTCGGATGCGAAAATGGATTCGAGGTTATCCCAAAACGCTGGAGCTCGAACTATAAGGGCATTGATGATCTGCTGCTCTCCTTTATTGAGCGCCGGCGGATCACAGATTCGATTTTTGGAAGGTTGTAAGCAAAGGGGACTGTGTATGGAGACATACGCAGCCCCCTTTCTTACCGTATGAGTGGAGGAATTTAACAATGGAAGAATTGAAAATCTTTTTTTCTGATTTGAATGAGGAGACACAGCAGCGTGTCCTGAAATTCTACGGCATTGCTGATCCCAAAGAGGGCAATTTCGATTCGGATATTGTCCCGCTGTTTATCCTGGAATGCCCTGAGGAGGGAATGTGATATGGGATACAGAAGCAACTTCTTGCTGACGGCAAAACCGATGACGGAAGATCTCTATCAGAGAATCAGCGATGAACTGAAACAGTATGTTCCGTACATCATGTGTGAGTGCATGGAAGACGGGGCTGGGGTTTGGCTGAATGAGGACGATACATGGTATAGCTGCCAGAGTGATATGATTCAGCTCTCCAAAGACTTCCCTGACACTTTTTTTGAACTGTCTGTCGAAGGTGAAAATCACAACGATGACTGGAGAGCCTATTTTTCCGATGGTAAGTATCAGGTAAACGATGC
>CASEPH010000064.1 GCA_949289625.1 uncultured Clostridia bacterium
CCGTGTGTGGTGGGTCAAACTTTTCCAATCTAAATTAACCCTTTTATTTTTCCGTTTTTTTATTTTTTTTCCCCCAATTACGGCGGTGCCGCCCCGCCGCAAACCGCGGGCGCCGCTCCTCCTATGGATACTCGATTTGTAAGCTGCTGGTTTACCATAGCATACCAGCGCAGGCAGATTCCATCGAAATCGGTCATCTATCCAATCTTTTTTACGTTTTTGTCTGAATATGCTCCAAAATAAAGGGCTGTACCTGACTCTCCTCGATAGACAGCACATAGGCCATTTCACTGTAGAGCTGCCGCTGGGCTGCGTGCTGCATTTCCTGGTCGCTCATGGGAAGCTGTTTCCCTTGTGGCAATTCCTCCTGATGGCGATGAATGGACTTGAGCATTCGGATCAGATCCACCGCATCGCCTCCTCGAAGGATCTTGGAAAAGGTCTCCCGGCGAATTTTACTGTCAGCGATCCAATTGACCTGGGTCTTGCCTGCCCTGTCGATCAGCTCCAAAATCTCCTGCCGGGAAAGCAGCCTCCGGAGTTTTACTTTTTCTGGCTCTGCATCCTCCGGCAAATACAGCAGAATATTATCACTCCCCGTGGGCCGCAGGGTAAGATAAACCCGCTGCCGCCCGCCGAAATTCTTCGTCTCCCGGCCGCAGACCCGGCAGACCCCATGGGCTCCATAATGGACACAATCGCCAACCTTCAAATTCATCGCTGCCATCTTAACCTCCAAAATTCCGTCACTACACGATCATACAGTTCCCTCGGCGCCGCAAGCGGCATCCTTATTTGTATTATACCACGGTTTCCATGAAATTGTAAGGGAATTTTGAATGTTTTCTTCCTCAGCTCCGTTTTTTACCCTTTGAAAGGCTCACCACGCACCGAAATACTGCTTTGCAATGGGGGGATATTTGTTTTATCTTCCTGGCGTTATAGACGCGTTATGCGCCGCAGCACCGATTTCCCGTGTCGGCAACCCCACCGTGACGGAAAAATATGCGCCCTGGATTTCCGCAAAAATTGTTCCGCCCATCTGCTCCACCAGCTGTTTGGCGATAGACAGCCCCAGTCCCGTTCCCCCTTCTGCACCGCTGGACACGGTGACATAGCGGTCAAAAAGACGGCCCACCTGTACCGCATCCAGAGCCTCCGCCCGATTCCGAAACGATGCCGTACCGTCCTCTGTCAGCACCACCCGGACGTCGCCTGTTCCATATCGGAGCATATTGGAGATCACATTGGAGAAGATCCGTCCCACCGCCTGTCGGTTACCCCACCGGTGTACCGGCTTCTCCGGGAGCAGGATCTCCGGCGTAATTCCTTTGCTGCAAAAGGCTCCGTAAAATGCCGCCAGACTCTCCGTCAAGGCCCCGGTCAGGTCCACCCATTCCCGTTCCCCATAGGCGTCGGGACTGAGCACCACGGAATACCGCAGCAGTTCCTCCGTCAGCGTCCGCATGGTCTCTACACGGCCGGAGATGATCTTCAGGTAATCACGGGTTTGCTGGGGCAGCGCTTCCCGGTCCAGCAGCTCTAAATATCCGCAAATGGCGGTCAGCGGCGTCCGGAGATCATGGGAGATCCCTGTCACCGCTTGTTTCAATTCCCGATCTCCCTGAGCATACCGAAGATGCTCCCGGCGAAGCAGCCCCAGCTGCCGATCCAGCGTTCCGATCAATCGCCGAAGCTGCCGGTCCCCGGAGGCTGTGTCCAACCCCACGTTGGTATCCTCTCTCATCAGCCGGACTATATCCGCTTCCAGCCGGTCCATATCCCGGTGGAGCAGCCGCAGCCGCACAGCCAGCATGACTGCAACTGCCACAGCTCCTGTCATAAGGGCCAGCAGCAAACATTCCATGGAAGTCCTCCTTATTTGATGTCCTTTTTCCGAAATACCGCCAGGCCCAACAGACAGGTCAAGCCCATGATGCACAGGTCATAAATCACAATGCGGACAGGATACACCAATTCCAGACTGGACAGCTGAACCGCCTGTCCCATGGGATTCACGTCCAACAAAAACTGATAGATCTCCCGTTTTACGCCCGAAAGATAACCAGGATTGGGCACTGTCTCCAGCTCCAAATCTGTGGCATAGGTGACCACCGTCACATCCGAATAGGTCTCACTGGCGGATACCTGCTGCACATATTCCGGCTCCGACAGTCTTTGATAGACATAGATGGCCCCAAACATCAGCAGAAAAGAGAGCAGCAGGCATCCCACCGCCGTATGGGTTTTGTTGGCGCAGAGCATGGCAATCAGGCAAAAAACCGCCGTAAATGCCAGCGTCATCATGGCCCCGATGCCGCAACAGCCCAGCAGTTCCGGCAGGGATAGCCGGGATTCCGCAAATAGGAACATGCTCAGAATCCCAGCAGCGCCCACCGAAACGCCATAGACCGCCAGCCCGGCACAGCCGCAGGCCACCACATTGGCCATGTAGATGTCCCTGCGTTTCCGTCCCACCAGGATCTTGTTCCGAATGGTTCCGTCCCCGTATTCCACACCGACAAACAGACTGACAAACACAGCGATCACAATGCCCAAAACGATCTCTGCCCGGAACAGCATCTCATCCAGCGTGACGATGTAAGACTCGTCCCCATATTTTAGTTGCTCCACATACTGGAGGACACACAGGAAAACCGTCCACAGCAGCATCCCAACAAACGCGATCCAAAAGATCTTGCTCCACCGCAGCCGGCGAAAATTGGCCCGCAGGAGTTCACGCATGACCGTCACCTCCCACCAGATTGATGTAATAGCTCTCCAGGCTCTCCTCCTTGTCCTGTATGGCCTGAATCTGACATCCTGCTTCATGGAGGGCAAGGGTCAGTTCAGTGATCCCGACCTCGCCGTAAATCTCTGCCTGATGGTCCGACAAAATTTTGTATTCCAGCGCCATACCATCCAGGACCCGTCCCAGGATCATCACATCGCTGACCTCCAAATGAAGGCTTTTGCGGCATGCCGCTTCCAGTTCCTCTGCGCTGATCTCCCGCATCATCCTGCCCTGGTCAATGAAACCGTAATGGGTGGCCAGCCGGGAAAGCTCGTCGAGAATGTGGCTGGAAATCAACACGGTGATCTTTTTTTCCCGATTGAGTTTTAGAATCAACTCCCGGATCTCCACGATTCCCTGGGGATCCAATCCATTCACCGGCTCGTCCAGCACCAGGAAATCCGGATTTCCCACTAAGGCCACGGCAATCCCCAGCCGCTGCCGCATACCAAGGGAAAAATTCCTCGCCTTCTTTCGCCCGGTGTTCCCCAAGCCCACCAGCTCCAACAGCTCCTGTATGCCTTCCTCCGTGGGTCGTCCCAAAATCTGATTTTGCTGCCGGAGATTCTCCAGCGCCGTCATGTCCTGGTAGATGGAGGGCGTCTCCACCACAGCCCCCATGCGGCGCCGCATTCGCTGGATCTCCGGACTTTGATACGCCTGTCCATACAGGCTATAATCGCCGCCGGTGGGGAATTGCAGGCCGCAGATCAGGCGAATCAACGTGGTTTTTCCCGCGCCGTTTTTTCCCACACAACCATAGATAGCCCCTTTCGGCACATGCATATTCAGGTTTTCTAGGGCTTGAAATCGACCGTATGTCTTGCACAGGTTCCGGGTTTCCAATACATATTCCATATAGAATGCCTCCTTGTTGTTTCATACCCGCATTCTATCCTTCGGAGGTTAAGGAAGCGGTAAAGAAACCGGTTAAGAATCGGTTAAGATTCCTCCCGAAGGCGAAAGCCGATTCCCCACACTGCCTCGATGTAATCCCTGCCGCCCTTCTCCCGAAGCTTTTTCCGCAGATTGGAGATATGCACCTTCAGGGAACTCTCCATGCAGTCCGGCGTTTCCGCCGCCAAGCGTTCCAGCATGACGGATTTGGTGATGACCTGCTGGGGGTTTTGCAGCAGCAGCTTTAGGATCCCGTATTCCGTTCTGGTCAAATGAACCGGCTGATCCAGAACACAGACCTGTCGGGTTTCCTGGTCCAGGGACAGCGTTCCCCATTGGAGCCGTTGCCCCGTCCCCCCCTTTTCCCGAAGCCGCACCGCGATCCTGGCCAACAGTTCCGGTGTATCAAAGGGCTTTGTCATATAGTCCGCCGCCCCTCCCAGCAGTACGTCCACCTTGTCCTGGACGCCGACTTTGGCACTCAGCGCAATCACCGGGATCTCCCGAATCCGTGCAAGCACCTCTTCTCCGGAAAGGCCCGGCAGCATCAGATCCAGCAGCACCAGATCCGGCCGATGCTCCCGCAGCACCATCAGTGCCTCCGTACCGGAATAGGCCCGAAGTACACCATAGCCCGCTCCGGTAAGTACCGTTTCCAGCAAATCTCCAATATACACATCGTCATCCACCACCAAAATGGTATACATTTCGTTTCACACCGCCTTTCCTGCAACGCTTTTCGTTCCATATTGTAACAATGATTTTTCTTCCCCGCAACGGAAGAAGTTTTAAGAAATGTTTGTATTTCTATAAACCAGGGGATATAATGATAGGGAACAAAAAGGAGGATTGCCATGATTCCGCAATTTGAAGCTAAACTAAAGGAATACGCCCATCTGCTGGTGGAGGTGGGCATGAACGTCCAGCCCGGCCAGACCCCCAGAATCGCCGGCCCCGTGGAGTGCGCGCCCCTGGTGCGGCTGTGTGCTGAAGCGGCTCTGGATGCCGGTGCCCGGGACGTGATCGTGGACTGGACCGATGATTTTGTCACCCGTCAGCGATACCTGAAAGCCGACAAGGCCGTTTTCTCCGAGTTTCCCTCCTATCTGCAGGAAAAATTCAACTATTTGGTGGCGCACAACTGCCCGGTTCTCTCCATCATCGGCAGCGATCCGGAGCTGCTCAAGGGGGTCGAAACAGAACGGATCCAGACCTGGCAGCGTATCAGCGGAGAAGGAACCCGCCCCTATTATGACGCCATGACTGCCAATGCCTTTCAGTGGTCCATTGGCGCCCACCCCACCCTGGCCTGGGCAGAAAAGGCATTCCCGGACAAGCAAGGTCAGGAGGCCATCGACGCCCTGTGGGAGGCTATCTTCACCACCTGCCGCATCTCCGGCGACGGTTCCGCTGTAGACCGCTGGCGGGAGCACTGTGCCCGTACCGCCGCCCGGAGCAAGATCCTCAACGACTACAACTTCCAATCCCTGCACTTTCAAAACAGTCTGGGCACGGATCTCACCATCACCCTGCCGGAAAACCATATCTGGACTGGCGGCAGTGAGCTGAGCCAAAAAGGCGTGGAATTTGTGGCCAACATCCCTACGGAGGAGATCTTCACCGCCCCCCGGTATGACGGCGTCAACGGCCGGATTTACAGTGCCATGCCTCTGGCCCTGGACGGCAATCTGGTGAAAAACTTCTATCTGGATTTCCAGGATGGCAAGATCGTAGACGTCCACGCCGAAGAAGGCGAAGCATATCTGCGGGCCTCCATCTCTGTGGACGAGGGCTCCAGCTATCTGGGCGAAGTGGCCCTGGTGTCCTACGATTCCCCCATTCGCAACTCCGGCATTCTGTTTTACAACACGCTTTTTGATGAAAACGCCTCCTGTCACCTGGCCTTCGGCTCCGCCTATCCCAACTGTGTCAAAGGCGGAGAGAAGCTCTCCCCGGAGGAACAGAAAAAGCTGGGTCTGAACCAGTCCATCAACCATGTGGACTTTATGGTGGGCACCGCCGATCTCCAGATCACTGGCATCACCCACGAGGGCAAGGAGATCCCTGTATTCGTGGACGGCAATTTCGCATTTTAATCGGAATACAGCAAGACCCCGGCTGAAGCTTGCAATGTGCTTCTGCCGGGGTCAATTTTCCTATTATTTGGTCAACTCCAGGGTAAAGGTAAACGTGGTGACGCCGTTGCGGCTGGTGACAGTGATGTCCTCCCCGTGGCTGCCCAGAATGGTCTTGACAATATACAGCCCCAAGCCCACACCGTCTTTATCCAGGGAACGGCTTTTGTCGGACTTATGGAACCGGTCAAACACCATGGGAAGCTCTTCCGGCGGAATGGTAGGTCCGGTATCCGCCACACTGACCAGGGCCTTACCGCCAGAGGTGGCCACCGTCAGCAGGAAGGGCGTGCCTGGCTCGGCAAACTTCACGCCATTGTCGATCAGGTTGTAGATCACCTGAGTGATGGCGTCCTGATTGGCCATGACCCAGACCTCCCGGTCCGGCATATTCACCTGGACATCCAGCTGCTTTTCCTCGATCTTCTGCTCAAAGGTCAGCAGCGTCCGCCCCAGGGTCTCCGTCACATCAAACCGTGCCTTTTGGATCTCCGCACCGGTGGATTTCAGCCGGGAAATATCCAGCATACTCCGGACCATCCGGTTCAGGCGCTTGACCTCGTCGGAGACGGTCTGCATATAGTAGGCGTACTTTTCCTTGGGGATCGTTCCGTCCAGCATACCGTCCATAAAGCCGGCAATGGTGGTCATGGGGGTTTTCAGCTCATGGCTCACGTTGGAGATAAACTCCTGCCGCAGGGACTCGGATTTTTCCAGGCTACAGGCCATGTTGTTGAAGGCCGTGGCCAGCTCCGCCACCTCTTCCCCTGCCCCGTCGGGATGAATCCGGGCCGAGAAATCTCCATGGGCAAACTGCTTGGCCGCATTGCTCATTTCCTGCAGGGTCTCCATCTGCCGTCGGGTGATGAGCACCGTGGCAATCACCGCCACCAGCAGCACGATCACCGCCGTCAGCAGGAACAGCCCCACAATGCGGCTCATCATCTCGCTCATATCCTTGGTGGCGGTAGACACCACCACATACCCCAGCAGATCTCCATTACTGGCTGCGTGGATGGGCAGCGCATAGAGATACCGCTCATCCTCGTAGATGCCGTCCAGCACGCCGGTGGCATAGACATAGTTGTCCTGCGTCAGCCGCTGCATAAAATCTACATCCAAGTATTTCCCCACATGGTCACAGTAAAATTCTCCGCAGGTACACAGCACCAGCTTCCCGGAAGGATCGCTGAGCACTACATCCGTATCGGAAACATTGGCGCCATAGCTCACTGCCAATTGGAGATTCCAGTCCATGGCTCCGCTCAAGGAGGACTGGGTACTGGCAAACTCTGCCACTGCGGCAGCGTTGGTGGACAGGGCGCTTTTTTCTTCCCGGAGCATATAGTTGTAAAACAGGCTGGTAAAGCTGCATCCCAACAGGACGAAGCTCAAAAGGATCATTCCCGCGGTCAGAGCAAACTGTCGGGAAAACGAGCTTCTCATGAACCGGCCACCTCGAATTTATACCCTACACCCCAAACGGTCTTCAGATCCCACTGGTCGCTGACGCCCTCCAGCTTCTCCCGCAGCCGCTTGATATGTACGTCCACGGTACGGCTGTCGCCAAAGTAATCAAAGCCCCAGACCTCGTCCAGCAGTTGATTTCTGGTATAGACCCGATTGGGACTGGAAGCCAGATGGAACAGCAGCTCCATCTCCTTGGGAGGCGTGTCCACCTTTTTCCCGTCCACAATCAATTCAAAGGCATCCATATCGATAATCAGTTTGTCAAAGGTCAGACGCCGTCCAGAAGGTGCTGCCCCAGAAGTACGGCGCAGCACCGCCTCCACCCGGGCCAAAACCTCCTTGGCCTCAAAAGGCTTGGTCACATAGTCGTCGGCACCCATTTTCAGCCCGTTCACCTTGTCGTTGGTCTCCCCTTTTGCGGTGAGCATGATGACAGGGGTCTTGGATTCCTGCCGAATATTCCGCAGCACCTCCCAGCCGTCCATCACCGGCAGCATGATGTCCAGGAGTACCAGATCCGGATGCAGTTCCCGGAACTTCTCCACGCCTTTGCCGCCGTCGGATGCAATGGAGGTGACATAGCCTTCCTTTTCCAAATACAGGCGCAAAAGATCCGCAATATTGGGATCGTCTTCCACAATCAATACCGTCTGTGCCATACGTATTCCTCCTGTCACGCAAAATGCTTTCCCTTGTATTATATCCAATTCTCCTGGGGATGGATGAAATTTTTGTGAATAGTCACATTAAAATCCGGGCATCATAAAATGGAATATCCAGGAAAGGAGGCCATTGCCATGATGCTCGTTATTTTCTTATTGGGCAGTATGTTCGGCGCCCTGCTGGGCATCTTCCTGATGGCCCTGCTGCAAGCCGGCTCCCAGTGGGAGTGATACTCCGTTCAGTACCGCTTCCTCTAACATATCTCCAACATAGCTCAGCTTCAGGGAGAAGAAGGGCACCTGCCGATCCAGCAGCTTTAGAAAAATATCGTCCCCCTGCCACTTGGGGATCTCCCAAAGACGCTGTTTTTCGATCCACTCCAGGTTTCCTTCGTCACACTCCCGCAGAGTCCCCGTAAATCCATCCGCCCAGAACAAATGCATATATTCCGTGTTATACCGGTCCGACACAAAGGTGACAATGCCCCGGTATTCCATATGGGTCAGAGTCAGACCTGTTTCTTCCTTGACCTCCCGGAGGACGCAGTCCTCTGGGCTTTCCTTGTCCTCAAATTTCCCGCCGATGCCAATCCACTTGTCCCGATTGATGTCCTGCTCCTTCTTGACCCGGTGGAGCATCAGATAACATCCGTCTCGTTCAATATAGCATAGGGTGGTGTTGACGCCCTGCATGGTCATTCCTCCTGTTCCTGTTCAGCATACCACATCCCGAAACAAACCGCAAGAGGGGCAGTCCTTCGCCTCTCTTGCGGTCTTTCTCTCTTATTCCGGCAGCTCTGTGCCGCCCCATTCCACCACCGTGAAGCCCTCTCGGACTGTCTCCGAAAGCTCCGGCGTGTCCACTGCTATGGGATGCTCCAGAGGCTTAAACACCATGTAAACCCGCAGTATCGTATCTGGCTGGGGATCAATGGTCAGCCGGGTTCCATCGGTGTAGGCCTCCTGCTGGAATGTGATCAAATTGTATGCATTGTCCTGCATCCGTGGCAGCCAATAGGAGATAAAATCTCCGGCCTCACGATCCGTCAGTCCCAGTGTTTTTAGGGTATCCTCCAAAAACGGGCGAGTGTCTTTGCCGGGAACCACATAGCCCTGACTGAGATCCCATTGCATGTCGGCGATCCCTTCCCAGAACAGATAGTTGTATTGCCGCCCGGTTTCATCGGTCAGCGTGCCATCCGGCTGGGCCATCACACGCCAGCTGCCATCGGATTCCGGATAGGTGCAGGTGAGCTTGCCGTCATAGTCCAGCTGGACCCTGACTTCCGTCTCTTCCTCTGGGTAAAGGTAGATCACAGGTTTCTCCGTATACTCTGGCGCCCCCCAGCCCGAAGCGCAGCCGCAAAGGGCTGCCAACAACAGCAGCAATGGCAACAGCAACCCATTCTTTTTCACCGCTTTCGTCTCCCTTCTGTGTCTTACTACAGGGTTAGACGCAGATAAAAGCAGAAAGTTCCATACTTTTATAAAATTGGAGCTGCCGCAGAAGCACTTTTCGCAGCAGCTCCAAAATTTTATGCTACAATCAGCTTACCGCCGGAGGTCAGGACATATTCGCCCTGCAGGCCGCAGCCCTCACCGGCCACTGCGGATACGGTGACTCCGGCAGGGGCGTCGATCTGGCTTTCCTTCACGTCGCCTACCAGGCACACGGTGGAATCTCCCGTGGCCGTCCAGGAACTGCCCTCCAGAGAGATGTAGGCGTCGGTAATCACGCCCTGGACCTTGGCATTGAGAATGGAGACGTTCATGGTCCGGTCCGTATCGTCGTTGACAATGTCGCCGGCATATTTGCCGTTGGCCAGGACCACGTTGACGCCGTAGCATTTCAGCTTCATGTCATCGGGCACCTTGGTGGCCGCATCGTCGTCGTTGACCACAGCATGGACCAGATATTTCCCGGTCTTTACCTTGGCCCCGTCCAGCTTCAGATAGACGTTTTCGGACTTCACAAAGAATACCGCCTCACCCACGGTCCAATCGCCGCCCACAATATGGCACTCGGTGGTCTCGGTGTAATGACCACGGACGCCGTGGAGCATGGCGCCGTACTGGTTGGATTTCACGGTGCATCCATTGAGCTTCACCCAGGCGTCCCCGGCGATGATGGCCACATGGGTATCCACGGAGATCCGGCAATCGTTGAGCACGTTGTGGCAGCCGTTGTCGGCATAGGTGCCGTATCCCACGGTATCGCAGACCACGTCGCAGTTGTTGGCCTCCAGGTACAGATCGCCATGGCTGCCGTCGGTGGACAAGGCCGCCCAGGAATGGGCCAGAATCTTGGAGTCATAGAAGTAGGCCCGGGAGTTGCCCATGGAAAGATGGGTCCGGCAGTTGCCCCCCAGCTTCAGTCCCGGAGGCGGCTCCATCATACCGGAGGCCACCCGAGGCACATAGCTCTTGGGAATCTCGCCGCCCTTGGCATCCAGCACGCAGTTCCGGACGATCAGTGTAGCATCGCCGGTGACCACGGTGCAGGGACGAATAACGCCATGGGTTGTAACCTGTACGTTTTTCATCTCGCACTTGGCGTTATCATTGACCATAATGGCAGAACCATTACCGGCAAAATCGTCGATGCCGTAGCCGGTAAGATCGAACTGGGAATCTTCGATGGCATACACCGAGTCTCCGCCGATGTACAAGCCGTTGAGGCACACCTCGTCGGTTTTGTAGGAGGCATTTTTCATGGCCGTGTCGGTGATCTCGCCGGAGATCTCCGCATAGGGGGTTTCCGCCATATAGAGCTTGCCGTTCAGCACGTCCATGGATTCCATCCGGGGGAACGGGGGCGCTTTGGGAGGACCGCCGCCGGGGAAACCGGGACCGGGCTTGCCGGGTTCCACATCCATACCGGGCACGGAAGCAGGATGCTCCGAAGGGCGGCAAGTGGGCGGACAAGGCTTGAGTTCAGCAGCCACGGGCTGCCCAAAGCCATTCATCTGAGGGCCATCCGGACCGCCGGGGCCACCGGGACCACCAGGACCGCCGGGCATATCGCCCATGGGCGGCATCATGCTAACCTTTTCGGGCTTGTTGACGGGTCCCTCCAGCACCGGCATACCGTATGCGGGGATCTTTGCCTGAATGGTGTTCATATGCAAAACCTTCCTTCTTATTTAATTCGGATTCGTAACTATTATACCACAGAGTTTTGAAAATGGCAGTATAAAAATCTGCGGTTTGTGGTGCAAATTTGCATCATTTTATGTTTCGTTCCAGAGAATGCGCAGAAAAACCCCTGCGGGGCAAAGGCTCCGCAGGGGCTCTGTTACAGTCCCGGAAGGACGCTGATCATCCGATCTCAGGCCTTCCACAGGGAATGGAGATTGCAGTAGGCGTAAACCGCCACCACCTCTTCGCCAGGCAGCAGTGCAAAATCCGCCTTGGGGGCAGCACCGGGCTCCAGACATTTTCTCTGATTACCGGCTGTGGTGTGAATGGAGATCCACTCGATATAGTGCTCCGGCAGCATGGGATGCTCTACAGATCCCACCGTCACATGGACCACATTGTTCTCCACGGTGTAAACAGGGATATGCTTTTCGCCGGAAGCCTCCACCGTACCGGGGATCAGCTCCTGCATTTTCTGTCCACAACACATCACCGGCACGCCGGCGTCCTTCACATAGGCAATAATATTTCCGCAGTGGCTGCATACATAGAATTTCTGTTCCATTGTAATTCCTCCTATAATTTTAAATTCAAAATTCCTTTCGGAATATTTGGCTGTTTAATAGACTCCCAGGGTGCCGATATACCGGTCGATGAGCTGAAGTTTCTCAGCGTTGGCGCCGCCCACTCGCCGGGAAAGACCGGCGCAGAGGATCTCCATCACCAGCTGTACCCCCACATAGGAGTTAAAAAACGTATTGGTGTCCACATCCACCGTCAGCAAAACCGTGGCGTACTGGGCCAGAGGAGCACTAGGACGATCCGTCACCACCAGAATCTTGGCACCTGCGTCCTCCGCCATTTGCAGCGCCTGGTGATCCATTTCCGAGTACCGGGGAAAGCTGAAAATAATCACGCAGTCCTCTTTGCCAATATCGCACATATGGTCGATGACATTGACGGAGCTCTCCCAGGTAGGAATCACGTCTGTGAGCTGGTGCCGCAGCAGCAGATTGCAATAGGCTGCCACGCCGGTGTTGGCTCGTGATGCCACGATATACCGTCTTCTTGCCCCCATCAGCAGATCAATGGCCGCATCAAAACTCTCCTTGGGATTGTTCCGCACCACCGAGGTGATGTTGGTCTGGGTATTAAGCAAAAACTCCTGGATATAGTCGCCGCCTTCGCTGGCCATGCTGGCCTGAAGCCGTTCATAGGGCACCGCAACGGCACTGGAGATCCGCCCAAGCTTCTCCGTTTGGATTTTCCGCAGGTTCTTCTGAAAATCCATATACCCGGTGAAACCCAAGGCCCGGGCAAACCGGATCACACTGGCCTCGCTGACCTCCAGTTCCTGAGCAAGTTCCGTCGAGGTCATAAAGCAGGCATCCGTCTCATGGTCCAGGATAAAGTCGCCGATTCGCCGGCTGGTTTTTGTAAGCTTGGCCTGTTTGAGCGCATCCTTGAGCTGGTCCATGACAGTTTCCCCCTTTCCTGGAACGGTGATACCCTATTAAAGCACACTTTTTTTCAAATTGCAATGGCCTCAGGCAGAGAAACTGCCCCGCAG
>CASEPH010000065.1 GCA_949289625.1 uncultured Clostridia bacterium
ACAAGCGGCATAACTGTTGTTTTGTTTAGATGTATTGCACGGTAATCTTTTTCTTTCGTGCTTTTGTAAATTTGATAAGGACATCATCTACTGCGTCCGTATATCTACCTTGCGCTATGAGATCATTTTTGAGAGTAATAAGGGACTGTATGACCTGAGAGTATTCCTGCTCATCTAAATAAATATGGTAGTCTTTCTGTTTCATCTGTCGTACCTCCTGCCTAGGCTTACTATATAAGATCGCAATTGACTTAACAAGTATGCAAAAGTTTCCGAAAGTGTTATAAGACAGACGAAAAAAGGACTCTGACTTTTTTCGTCAGAGTCCTTTCATTTTCATTGTTCAGCTTTACCACAAAGCCACTTATAACTATTTCATCTGTTGCAAAACTTTTTTGTGCGTGATGTGTTGCAAAAGTGTTGCAAAAACGAATCGACGATTCAAGCTATACCCGCAAACCCGCATAAATACTGGCTTTTTAAGCACATCTCAGCCGAGAGTCATCACTCCCACTCAATGGTCCCACAAGGCTTAGGTGTAAGATCATAGAGCACACGGTTCACACCCGGTACCTCTTTGGTGATACGATCTGTGATATGCTGCAGCAGTGCAAAGGGCACATCCTCCACCGTCGCAGTCATGGCATCCACGGTATTGACCGCGCGAATGATAACGGGATACGCATAGGTCCGCGCACCATCCTTCACGCCGACAGAGCGGAAATCCGGCACAGCCGTAAAGTACTGCCACACCTTGCCTTCCAGGCCATTCTTGGCAAACTCCTCCCGCAGGATGGCGTCGGACTCCCGCACCGCCTCCAGTCTGTCTCTGGTGATGGCACCCAGGCACCGCACGCCCAAGCCCGGTCCCGGGAAGGGCTGACGGTATACCATGCTGTCCGGCAGGCTAAGAGCCTTACCTACCACACGCACCTCATCCTTGAACAGGAACTTCAGGGGCTCCACCAGGGTGAACTGCAGATCCTCCGGCAAGCCACCCACGTTATGATGGGCTTTCACGCCGTCGCTCTCCAAAATATCCGGATAGATGGTCCCCTGGGCCAGAAATTCAATCCCGGACTGCTTTCTCGCTTCTTCCTCAAAGACCCGAATAAACTCGGCACCAATGATCTTGCGCTTTTTCTCAGGATCGCTGACACCCTCCAGTTTGCCCAAGAAGCGCTCCACTGCGTCAACATAGACAAGATTCGCATCCATCTGATGCCGGAATACGTCTACCACCTGTTCCGGTTCACCCTTACGCAAAAGGCCGTGATTGACATGGACGCACACCAGCTGCTTGCCGATGGCTTTGATCAGCAACGCCGCCACTACCGAGGAATCCACGCCGCCGGAAAGGGCCAAAAGCACCTTTTTATCTCCTACCTGCTGCTTGATCTCGTTTACCTGCTCTTGGATAAACGCCTCCGCCTGCTCTTTTGTGGCAATGCGGCACATATTCTCCGGACGCTTGTTGTTCTCCATAATATAGCCTCCTCATTTTAGATCAATACTTGTTTTCACCTGTAGGCCAGGCAATCTTCCATCCTGTGACAAACAAATTCAAAGCCATTCAATGGTCGCCGGGGGTTTGCTGGTGATGTCGTAGACGATCCGGTTGATTCCCTTTACCTCGTTGACAATACGGACTGAAATTTTATCCAAAACATCATAGGGAATGCGGGCCCAGTCGGCGGTCATAAAGTCGCTGGTGGTCACCGCGCGAAGGGCCAGCGTATAGTCATAGGTCCTTCCGTCCCCCATAACGCCCACAGACTGCACATTAGTCAGCACCGCAAAATACTGGCTGATCTGTGTATCCAGCCCGGCGTTGGCGATTTCCTCCCGGTAAATGGCATCCGCATCCCGCAGGGTATCCGCCTTTTCCTTGGTAATGTCGCCAATGATCCGAATGGCCAGACCCGGTCCCGGGAAGGGCTGCCGCTGCACCAGATACTGGGGCAGTCCCAACTCTCGTCCGAGCTGCCGAACTTCATCCTTAAACAGCATCCGCAGGGGCTCGATGATCTCTTTAAAATCTACATAGTCTGGCAAGCCCCCCACGTTGTGGTGGCTTTTGATGACTGCGGCGTCCCCTGCGCCGGATTCGATCACGTCGGGATAGATGGTGCCCTGGACCAGATAGTCCACAGAGCCGATCTTCTTTCCCTCTTCCTCAAAGACCCGGATGAACTCCTCGCCGATGATCTTGCGTTTCTCTTCCGGATCCGTAACGCCGGAAAGCTTGGAGAGGAACCGCTGCTCCGCATCTACACGGACAAAGTTGATATCCCATTTGGAGAAGGCAGCCTCTACCTCATCGCCCTCGTTTTTCCGCATCAAGCCGTGATCCACGAACACGCAGGTGAGCTGATTTCCCACGGCTTCCGCCAGCAGCGCAGCAGCCACGGAGGAATCCACGCCACCGGATAGGGCCAGCAGAACCTTGCCGTCCCCCACCTTTTCCCGGATGGAAGCCACCGCTGTTTTGCAGTAGTCCTCCATGGTCCAGTCCCCGATGGCATGGCAGACCTCATAGAGGAAATTCCGGATCATTTTCACGCCGTTTTCCGTATGGTTGACCTCCGGGTGATATTGCACCCCGTAGAATCCCCGGCTCTCATCACAGATGGCCGCAGTGGGACACATATCCGTATGGGCCACCAGAGAAAATCCGTCGGGAACCTTCGCCATATAGTCTCCATGGCTCATCCAGGACACCCCCTCTTCCGGCAGTCCCCGGAAGAGCTTACAATCGGTGTTGTAGTAGGTCTTGGTCTTACCGTATTCTCTGGCGGTATCCTCCTGGGCTGCCGTTACCTGGCCCCCCAGGGTGTGGGCCATCAGCTGACAGCCATAGCAGATCCCCAGCACCGGTACCCCCAGTTCAAAAATCGCCGGATCGCAGTGGGGCGATTTCTCGTCATAGACACTGTTGGGACCACCGGTAAAGATTAGCCCTATGGGGTTCATCGCCCGGATCTCCTCCAGAGACGTGGTATAGGGCTTGACCTCACAGTATACATTGCATTCCCGGACTCTGCGGGCGATCAGCTGATTATACTGACCGCCGAAATCCAGGACTAGGACCATCTGATGGTTCATGCACTTTTCTCCTTTCCGAAAAACACGGAGCGAGAAGCCAAAAGGTTTCTCGCCGTGTTTATATTTATCGGTTGTTGATTTTTGTCACATCCACTGCCTGGAGCTCGCTGGCCCGTCCCATGGTTCTGGCCTGGATCACAGCCCGGGCCGTATCAATGGCGGTAATGACGGGAATGGAATGCTCTGTTGCCGCCCGGCGGATGGTAAAGCCGTCCTTGTTGTGTTTTCTGTCGTTGGCCGGCGTATTGATGACCATATCAAACATGCCGATCTCAATCATATCCAGGATGGAGGGGCTGCCCTCAGAAATCCGGTTGACCTTCTGGCAGCTCACGTCATGGCGGGTCAGAAAATCATAGGTGCCTGCGGTGGCATACAGGTGCATCCCCAAGTCCTCCATGCTTCTGGCAATAGGAAGGATCTCCGCCTTGTCGGCGTCCTTCACCGTTAAAAGGATATTGCTGTCCTTCTTGGGAATCTGCATACCGACGCCCTTGAAGGCCTTCAGCAGCGCCTGGTTGAAGTCCCGGTCAATGCCAAGCACTTCGCCGGTGGATTTCATCTCCGGCCCAAGGGAGGTATCCACATCTGTCAGCTTGGAGAAGGAGAACACAGGCATCTTCACCGCATAATAGGGCGACTCAGGATACAGTCCCGTGCCATAGCCCAGATCCCGCAGCTTCTCCCCCAGCATGACCCGGGTAGCCAGCTCAATGATGGGTACACCGGTGACCTTGGTGATATAGGGAATGGTCCGGGAGGACCGGGGATTGACCTCGATCACATAGACCTTATCGTTATAAATCACGAACTGGATGTTGACCAGTCCCACCACATGGAGGGCCGTGGCCAGCCGTTTGCTGTAATCCGCAATGATCTCCTGATGCCGCCGTTCGATCTTTACCGGCGGATACACGGAGATGGAGTCGCCGGAATGGATGCCGGCCCGTTCGATGTGCTCCATGATACCGGGGATGAGAATGTCCTCTCCATCACAGACGGCGTCCACCTCCAGCTCCCGGCCCATGAGGTATTTGTCCACCAGAATGGGATGCTCCTGGGAATACATATTGATGATCGCCATATAGTCGTCGATGTCCTTGTCATTGTAGGCAATCTGCATGCCCTGGCCACCCAGCACATAGGAGGGCCGCACCAGCACCGGATAACCGATCCGATTGGCGATTTCCTTACCGTCCTCAGCGGTGAAGCAGGTGCCAGCCTCCGCCTTTTCAATGTGGGTCTGCTTCAGAATCTCGTCGAATTTCTCCCGATCCTCCGCCGCGTCCACACCTTCGGCGTCGGTGCCCAGAATCCGGACGCCCATATTGGTCAGATCCTGGGTCAGCTTGATAGCGGTCTGTCCGCCAAACTGCACCACAGCGCCCCAGGGCTTTTCCAGTTCCACAATGTTCTGGACATCTTCCGGGGTCAAAGGCTCGAAATACAGCTTGTCCGCCACGTCAAAGTCCGTGGACACCGTCTCCGGGTTATTGTTGACAATGATGGTGTAGCAACCCTGTTTTTTCAGGCTCCACACGGAGTGGACGGAGCAGAAGTCAAATTCAATGCCCTGTCCAATGCGGATAGGACCGGAGCCCAGCACCAGCACCTTTTTGGGTACATCCGTTCCATCGGCCTCATTTTCATCGTCATAGGTGGAGTAGTAATAGGGTGTGGCAGCGTCAAACTCCGCTGCGCAAGTATCCACCATCTTGAAGGAGGCATGGATTCCCAGCTGATCCCGCAGGGCCTTGATGTCAAAGTGGGTCTTGCCGCACAGCTCCCCAATGAAGGCATCGGTAAAGCCCATCTCCTTGGCCTGCCGCAGCAGGGCATAGTCCAAGGGCTCGCTGGCAATACGCCGTTCCATCTCCACAATGTCCCGGAACCGATCCAGGAACCAGATGTCCACCTTGGTGATCCGGTTGATCTCCTCTGGGGAAATTCCCCGGCGCAGGGCCTCCGCCATCACGAACAGCCGCTGATCGTCAATGAGTTCCAGACGAGCATGGATCTCCGCGTCGGACAGGGATTTCAGGCTGTCCAGCTGCAGGGAATTCACATGCTGCTCCAGGGACCGCACCGCCTTCATGAGGGCACCCTCGAAGCTGTTGTCGATGGCCATGACCTCGCCGGTGGCCTTCATCTGGGTACCCAGCTTCCGGCTGGCATGGACAAACTTATCAAAGGGCCACTTGGGGATCTTCACCACACAGTAGTCCAGGGCAGGCTCAAAGCAAGCACAGGTTTTGCCGGTGACGCTGTTTTTAATTTCATCCAGCGTATATCCCAGGGCGATCTTTGCCGCCACCTTAGCGATGGGATAGCCGGTGGCCTTAGAGGCCAGGGCGGAAGAACGGCTCACACGAGGATTGACCTCGATGACCGCATACTCAAAGCTGTCGGGTTTTAAGGCAAACTGAACGTTACAGCCGCCCTCAATCTCCAGAGCGGAGATGATGTCCAGCGCAGCTGTCCGGAGCATCTGATACTCCTTGTCCGCCAGCGTCTGGGAAGGGGCCACCACGATGGAGTCGCCGGTATGGACGCCCACCGGATCGATATTCTCCATATTACAGACGGTGATCACATTACCGGCGCCATCCCGGATCACCTCATATTCGATCTCCTTCCAGCCGGAGATGCACCGCTCGATGAGGACCTGTCCCACCCGGGACAGCCGAATGCCGTTGGAGGCGATCTCGTGGAGGTCCTTCATGGTGTAGGCGATACCGCCGCCGGTGCCACCCAAGGTATAGGCAGGCCGAACGATCACCGGCAGGCCAATTTCCTTGGTAAAGGCCATGGCGTCCTCTACGCTCTCCACAACCTTGGAGGTGACGCAGGGCTGGCCGATGGCCTCCATGGTATCCTTAAAGCCCTGCCGATCCTCCGCCTTTCGGATGGATTCCGCACTGGTACCCAGCAGACGCACCCCGTAACGCTCCAGGGTGCCGTCCTCTGCCAGAGCCATGGCCAGATTCAAGCCGGTCTGTCCGCCCAGGGTAGGCAGAATGGAGTCCGGCCGTTCCATTTCGATGATCTGGGTCACGGAAGCGGTGTTCAGGGGCTCGATATAGACATGGTCCGCAATATCCTTGTCGGTCATAATGGTGGCCGGGTTGGAGTTCACCAGGACCACCTCGATGCCCTCCTCCCGGAGGCTGCGGCAGGCCTGGGTGCCGGCATAGTCAAATTCCGCCGCCTGGCCGATAATGATGGGGCCGGAGCCCAGCACCAGGACCTTCTTGATGCTTTCATTCTTAGGCATGCTTCTTCGCCTCCATCTTCTCAATAAACTGGTCAAACAGATAGCTGGTATCCCGGGGACCTGGGGAGGCCTCGGGATGGAACTGCACCGTAAACACATGGCCGTTCTTGTACCGCAGTCCCTCCACGGTGCCGTCGTTCACATTGATATGACTGATCTCCGCCACAGCCGGATCCACGCTCTCAGCCTTCACCACATAGCCATGGTTTTGGGAGGTGATGTACACTCTGCCGGCCGCCACATCCCGGACAGGATGGTTGGCGCCCCGATGACCGTATTTCAGTTTTTCCGTCACCGCACCGGTGGCCAGGGCCATGATCTGGTGACCAAGGCACACCGCAAAAATCACCAAATCCGAATCATAGAGCTTCCGCACCTCGGAAATGATCTGGAGGTTGTCCGCCGGATCTCCGGGGCCGTTGCTGAGCATCACTCCGTCAAAGCCCCCTTCCAGGATCACCTGGGCCGGGGTATGGGCCGGAAATACGGTCACATCGCAGCCCCGATTGTGGAGGCAGCGAATCATATTCTCCTTGACGCCCAGATCCAGCAGGGCCACCCTGGGACCGCTGCCGGGATAGATCTGCATCTGAGAACGGGTGGTTTTTTCCACCGTGCCCTGGACCCGGTAGGCATGGATCAGTTTCAGCTTGGCCGCCACATCTGGATTCTCCTCCACGGTAATCATGCCGTTCATGGTGCCTTGATCCCGCAGCATCCGGGTGATGGCACGGGTATCCACCCCGTGAATGCCGGTGATATTGTGGGCCTTTAAATAATCGTCCAGCGTACCCTCATTGCGGAAATTGCTTCCTCTTGGGCTCAAACGCCGGACGATCATAGCAGCAGCCCAGGGATTCCTGGACTCATCATCTTCAGAATTGACTCCGTAATTGCCGATCAGGGGATACGTCATCACAACGCCCTGTCCCGCATAGGATGGGTCCGTCAAAATTTCCTGATAACCAACCATGGAGGTGTTGAATACCATCTCGCAGATACAATCTGCGGTGGCACCCATGCTCTCGCCATGGAAGACCACACCGTTCTCCAAAATCAAAGTTGCTTTCATTTGGCCACGCTACCTTTCTCCAATTTTCAGGCACACGCCCAGAGGCCCGCACTGCCTCCATCTTACCTGATATGATACCCGATTTTTACAAAAAAGGCAAGGGGAGATTTTGCATGAATGCATGCGTCTTTCCCATATATTTGTTGTGCAGAATCTTTTGGGCACAGAATATGGGGAACCGGCCCGTGGTCCGATTCCCCATAATGTGTTTATTTCCTGGTTTTCTCATCCACCTGACGCCGCAAAATCGCATATTCCGGTGCAGCCACCGGCAAACGCATCCGGATCTCCATTTCGGGATGGGGACAGTACTCAATGGTCTCCCCTTCCCCGTTGGTCATATCCCCCACTGTAAAGGAAAGGGGCTTTTGTCCGGGAATCAGCAGCTCCAGGGTATCCCCCTTCCAGAACCGGCCTCGCTGGGTCAGCACTGCATTGCCCTCCTGGTCGCAGGATACCACATAGGCCACCACATCCCAATCCCGGATATAGCGGGCGTCGTCATAGAACTGCTCCGGCTGTCCAAAATAGAACCCCGTGCAGTAGTGCCGGTGGCTGATCTTGTCCACCTCATCCCGCCAAACGGCCTCCAGAGGCACGCCGGCGGCAGCGGCGTCGATACCGTGCCGATAGGCATTGGTGACACAGGCCGCATAATAGGCGGATTTCGCCCGGCCTTCGATTTTGAAGGAGTTGATCCCTGCTTCTATCAGCTCCGGGATATGGTCGATCATGCACATATCCTTGGCATTCATGATGTAGGTACCGCCGTCGTCCTCCTCAATGGGGAAATACTCCCCGGGACGCTTTTCTTCCATCAGGGCGTATTTCCACCGGCAGGGCTGGGCACAGGCCCCATGGTTGGCATCCCGTCCCGCCAGATAGTTACTCAGCAGGCATCGGCCGGAAAAGCTCACGCACATGGCGCCGTGGACAAAGGCCTCCAGTTCCAGGTCCTCAGGAATGTTGTCCCGGATCTCCCGGATCTCGGAAAGACGCAGCTCCCTGGCCAGCACCACACGCTTGGCCCCCAGGTCATACCAGGCTTTGGCCGTATCCGCGGACACCACGCCCATCTGGGTGCTGATGTGCCGTTCCACCTGGGGTGCATACCGGGCAGCGGTCTGAAACACCCCCAGATCCCCCAGGATAAAGGCGTCCACACCCACATCTTGGCAAAACTCCAGAAATGGGATCATCTGGCGGATCTCCCCGGTTCGGGCCAGGATGTTTGCGGTGACGTTGACTTTCACGCCGTTGGCATGGCAGAATCGCACAGCCTCCGCCAGCTCCGTGTCGCTGAAATTGCCGCACTTTGCCCGCATGCCGAAGGCTTTTCCCGCCAGATACACCGCATCGGCCCCAAACCGCACCGCCATTTGCAGCCGTTCCGGATCTCCTGCCGGGGAGAGCAGCTCCGGTTTAACCGTCATCGTCGGTCTCCTCTCCCGCTTCAATGGGCACCTGTTCGTAGGGCGCATCTCCCTCTGTATCCTCGTTCCCAGGCCCAGCCGGGGCTTCAATGTCGGGACCTTCGTCCGTTTCCGCAGCAGGATCCACCTCAGCCGGATCGTCGGCCTCCACCACATCGGTCTCCTCCGCATCGTCGGACTCCGGCTCTACGCCGTCCAGGAAATCCTGCTGATCCATATAGGTCTCAAAGAACCGGTGGGTACCGTCGCTGTCCAGCGCATAGAAGAAGTAGTCCGACTCCTCGGGATAGATGGCCGCCATAATGCTGGCCAGGCCCGGGTTTGCAATGGGTCCAGGCGGCAGGCCCTTGTACTTGTAGGTATTGTAGGGGTTGTCCACCGCCAAATCGTTGGCCGTCAACTCTGTTTTATGCTCACCCAGGGCATATTCCACCGTTGCGTCGATCTGCAAAAGCTCGTGGACATGGGTGGTCAAACGGTTGTAGATGACCGAGGAAATCAGCGACCGTTCCTGATCGGAACCGGCTTCCTTCTCGATGAGAGATGCCACCGTCAGAACCTTATACACATCCATCATGGAATTTTCAATTTCCTCTTCGGTGAAGGTTCCCTCCTCCTCCATGCTCTGCCGGATGAAGGCATTGAGCTCATCAATGGCGGCAAGCATTTCGTCGGACATCTTTCCGGAGAGGTTGCTCAGGAATTTATTGATGACACGCTCCGGGTCATCGTCCACATAGAACTCATAGGTATCGGGGAATAGGTAGCCCTCCAGCCGATTGGGCTCGCCATAGGGCAGATCCGCCAAAAAATCGTAATCAAACTCATAATTGGCCGCAGTGTCCTCCAACTCCTCCAGGGTGCAGACCCCATTCTCCGCTAAAATCTCAAAGATCTGATCGCAGGTATAGCCCTCGGGGAAGGTCAGCGTCACCGTCTTACGGCTCTCGCTGGAGGAAGCCAGGCCGTAGACCAGGGCATGATAGTCAAACTGCTGGTTCAGCTCAAAGGTACCGGTGCCGATTTTTTCCTCCGCGTTGCTGAATTTCCCATAGAGGACGAACAGGAACTTATAGTTGATGAGGCCGTGATCCTTGAGATTCTGGGCCACATCCTCCAGGGTATCCCCCTGGTTGATGGTGATGGTAACTACGTTGTCGGGCTTGGTCAGGGCCAGCACATCGTCTGCGGCAAACCACATCACCACCGCCAGCACCACAGAGGCCACCAGCACACTGAGCATATACGCCACGGTGCGTTTTAGGGATTTCGGTCGTGGCCCGCCCTGGTCCTCCTCGTCATAGTAATCTTCGTAGTCCTCGTCATAATACTCGCCATCGTAGTCGTCGTCATAGACCACGTCCTCGTCATAGCCGTCGTATTCGCCCGCATCCTCGTAGGCCATGTCTTCGTCATAGCCCATATCGTCGCCGTCGTATTCCATTCCGTCGGCGTTGTAATCAAGGCTGTCGTTGTCCACGGACATCGGCTCCTCCATAGGCTCCTCCGCCTGTCCGCGCTTCTTTTTAAACATGCCTCGCCCTCCGTTCACACTGAATAATTGTTTGATCCGTTACCACGGCGTCCATTGTTTTGTCGTGCCCCTCCATGGGCACTGCCTCCAGGAGATTGCCATGATAGCATATCCCCACGGACTTTCCCGGATATTCCGCCAAAAAGCGGTCATAGTATCCTTTGCCCCGGCCCAATCTGCCGCCCAAAGGATCAAAGGCCATTCCGGGCACCAAGACCAGGTCAATTTCCTCCGGCATTACCTTCGGGGCATCCTCTTGGGGTTCTGAGATTCCCATGGTTCCGGGGACCAGTTCCTTCAAATCTGAAATCAGCCGTGCCGTCATCGTACCGTCCGGCTCGCATCGCGGCAGCACCAATCGTTTCCCCTGCTCCAGGGTCTCCCGCAGCACCTGTCCCAGATTTGCTTCTCCCGGCATAGCCGCATAGGCCATCACCGTTTTCGCCTGATGAAACCAGGGATGACCCAGCACATGCCGGCACAGCCGATGGTCGTCGCCCGGCCGAGGATTTTGGCGGAGCCGCTGGCGCAGCTGACGCTTATCTTCTCTCATACACCATATATCCGGCCACCTCATCCGGGGTATAGCTGCCCTGGAAAACACCGGCAAGTTGAAGTCCAAATTCAATGGCTGCCCCAGGGGCCCGTCCGGTGATGATCTTTCCGTCCACCACCGTCTCCCGTTCCGGATGGACGATGGCCTGACCCATACCGCTTTCACAGCCGGGATAGCAAACGGCATTCCGTCCGTCCAGATAGCCCCGTTTGCCCAGGATCATGGGTGCTGCGCAAATGGCAGCCACATAGCGGTCCTGTTTCAGGGCGTATTCCACTGCGGCCATGGCGCCTTCGCTCTCCTCAATGGAGGTAACGCCGCCCATACCGCCAGGCAGCACGATCATGTCCATGTGTGCCAGGTCCATCTCCTCCAAGGTGATGTCCGCCTGGATGGAAATGCCGTGAGCACCTTCCACCAGCTTGCCGCCGATCCCCACATACTGCACCGGGATCTGTGCCCGCCGAAGCACATCGCCGGGGGCGATGGCCTCCGTCTCTTCAAAGCCTTTTCCCAACAGAATATATACCATCACAATATCTCCTTTACCGCCTGATAGACATCCTCGTGAATCTCCTCAATGGAGCGCATTTTTCCGTCCCTGGTACAGGCGATCCTGTGCCAGCCAAACCGGTCCGCAGCCTCTGCCGCTGCGATTCTGCACTGCCGCAGGTAGCTGATATCCTTCTCGTGGATGTCCGCTTCCGTATTGGTCAGAAGCTCCCGCCGGTGCATGTTGATCTCCGTCAGGTCCACCGGCACATCCAGATAGAGCACCAGATCCGGAGCAGGAAGCCCCAGAAGCCCATATTCAAAATCAAAGAGCCAATCCAAAAACGCCTTCCGTTCCTCTGGCGGAAGCTTGGAACCCTGATGCACCGCGTTAGAGGTGGTGTACCGGTCCGAAAGCACCAGGCCGCCTGCTTCATAATAGCCGCCCCAATCCTGTTTATAGGAGGCGTACCGGTCCACCGCAAAGAAGGTGGACGCCGCATAGGCGTTGACGTCCGACGGCTTATCGCCAAAGTCCCCGTTCAAATACATCTGGATCAGGGCCGAGGAGCGCTCCGAATATCGAGGAAACTCCACCTTCCGGCAATCCACATGCTCCCGCACCAGCCGCTCCATCAGCGCCGCGCACTGGGTTGCTTTTCCGGAACCATCCGTTCCCTCCAGTACGATCAGTTTCCCCATGGTATCATCCTTTCATCCGCTGCAAAATGACCTTTCCCACAAACTTGGGCAGGCGCAGCATACGGCCAAATCGTTTTGGTTCCTGGATCAGCCGGTATAGCCACTCCAGATTGCAGCGGATCATCCACCGGGGCGCACGTTTCACATTGCCGGCAAAGCCGTCCAGGCTGCCGCCCAAACCGGCCATCATGCCCACCTGGAGTTCCTGTCGGTGCCCAAACATAAAGTATTCCTGCTTGGGCGCACCCAGACAGACAAAGAGCACATCCGGTTTCTTTGCATTGATCTCCGCCACCACCGGCCCATCCTCCTGGAAGTAGCCGTCATGGGTGCCGCAGATCCGCAGGCCGGGAAACCGGGCTTTCAGCTTTTCCGCAGCGGCTTCTGCCACGCCGGGCTTGCTGCCCAGAAAGAAAAAGGTTTTCTCCGTTTTCGACAGCCGTTCCATCAACGCCGCGGCAAAATCGATCCCCGCCACCTTCTGTTTCAGGGGCGTTCCCAGGATCTTCGCCCCCAGCACCACACCGGCACCGTCCGGCAGCACCAGGTCCGCCTGGGACAGCAGCTGCCGCAGTTCCGAATTCTGCATGGCCTCGTAGACGATCTCCGCATTGGGCGTCACACAGCAGGCAGCGCCCGGAGCATCCATGAGCCGAATCGCTTGATCCAGCGCTTCTTCCATGGTTACATTGTCAAAGGGGACGCCCATTACCTCCACACGCATTCCTGTACCCACTCCTGACGCAAAAATTCTCATAGGTCTGTCTATTTTAGCACAGTTTCTTCCCATTGTCTACGAAAATTTCCCTGCTTTGGGAACGAGAAAGGCCGGAGTCCAAAGGGTTTCCCCTTGGGACTCCGGCGCAATATCACTTGACTTCATGGAGGAACCGGCTCAGGAATTCCTGGGTCCGGGGCTGACTGGGATGCTCAAACACCGACTCGGGATCTCCCTCCTCACAGATGACCCCTTCGGACATAAAGACCACATGGTTGCTCACGTCCCGAGCAAAGGCCATCTCATGGGTCACCACGATCATGGTCATGCCTTCCCTTGCCAGGTCCCGCATGACTGCCAGCACCTCACCCACCATTTCCGGGTCCAGAGCCGAAGTAGGCTCGTCAAAGAGCAGCAGCTCCGGTTCCATGGCCAGCGCCCGGGCAATGGCCACCCGCTGCTTCTGTCCGCCGGACAGCTGCCGGGGCCGGGCATTGATATAAGGTGCCATACCCACCTTTTCCAGATACTTCATGGCGTTCTCCCGAGCTGCTTCCTTTTTGCGGTGAAGGACCTTGGTCTGTCCCACCATACAGTTTTCCAGCACGGTCATATTGTCGAAGAGGTTGAAGGACTGGAACACCATCCCCACTTTGGTCCGGTATTCCCAGGCCTTGACTCCCTTGCCGTTGATCTTCTGATCGTGGAAACAGATCTCGCCGCTGGTGGGAGTCTCCAGCAGATTGATGCACCGCAGCAGCGTGGATTTACCGGAGCCGGAAGCGCCGATGATACAAGTCACGTCTCCCTGGGATACGGTAAAATCAATATCCTTGAGCACCGCGTTTGCTCCGAAGGATTTGGACAGATGCTTCACCTGAAGAATCACATTGCCTGCCATATCACCGTCCCCTTTCTATGGTCTGTTCGTGTTCCGGGCTGCGCTCATCAAAATTGCTGCCCTTGCCAGGATAATTCAGCATGCCTGCCGTAGGAGCCAGCTGATCCGTCGTGGCAAGAGAATAGCTGGAACTGCCAGCCAGCACTTTCTCCCAGAGCCGGAGCAGGAAGGAGGCGATCAGAGTCATGCAGAGATACCCCACCATCTCAATGGTAGCCGAGGGGAAATAAAGATATGTAGCGCCCACCACAGCCCGGTGTGTGGCGAAGAAGTCCGTAAAGGAGATGATGAACATGACGGAGGTATCCTTCACGTTGATAATAAAGTTGTTTCCGATCTGGGGCAGGATGTTCCGCAGAGCCTGGGGCAGGATCACATACAGCATAGTTTTCACATGATTCATGCCGATGGCCTTGGCCCCCTCGGTCTGTCCCGGGTCAATGGACAAAATGCCGCCCCGGACCGTTTCCGCCATATAGGCGCCCGTATTGATGGACACCACCAGAATGGCTGCCAGCCACACATTGGAGAACTGCACCGCGTTATTGGTGAAATAGGGCAGTCCGTAGTAGACAAACACCGCCTGGAGCACCATAGGGGTCCCGCGGAACACCTCCACATAGATCCGGACCACCACCCGGATCACCGCCAGGAAAAACCGCTTTACGGGGTGATCGGTCTTGGTATGGGGAATGGTCTGGAGCACGCCGCAGATAAAGCCGATGATGCAGCCAATGACCGTAGCCACCAGTGCAAGCACCAGCGTATTTTTAATACCTGAGAAATAAGAGCCGCTGTATTTGGTCCATAGCTTTGCAATGTCCTGCCCCAGTTGTAGGATTCGATCCAATTGGAAGCACTCCCTTCTCTTTTCTTAGGCCCCAAAGCAGGGGCCCAGGCGAGGGGCACTATCCCCTCGCCTGCTATACAATGTTTGGATTATTCGCCCACAGGCTGCACAGCGATTGCTTCGTTCATGAGATCGTTAAAATCGTCCGCAGTCATAGTGCCCAGCACGCTGTTGATGGCGTCCACCAGGGCGGTGTTGCCCTTCTGGACAGAGATGCCGATATTGATCTCGCCCTCATCCACGGTAAAACCGTCCTCGGAATCGCTGAAATCCAGGATCTTCATGTCAGGATAGGCGGCTACAGCACCCATGGCAGTGGGCATATCCGTGCAGATGAAGTCCACCTGATCGGTCTCCAGGGCCATCAGCATGGCAGGGGCGGTCTCTGCTGCGGTCTGGATCTGAGCTCCCTCGATCTGGGGCAGCATGGAGTCATACCAGATGGTGGCGATCTGGGCGGTGCAGGTACCGCCGGAGAGATCGGAAAGCCCTGCCGCATTGGCATAGGGGCCATCTGCCTTGGTCACGCAGACAATGGAGGCATAGAAGTAGGGACCGGCAAAGTCCACCTGCTCCATCCGTTCCGCCGTCATGGACTGACCGGCAATCACCGCGTCATAGGTACCGGTCTGAACGCCGGGCACCAGGGAATCCCAGTCGGTGCGGATGACTTCCAGTTCCCAGCCGTTGGCTTCGCAGATCTTCTTCGCGATCATCACGTCGTAGCCGTTGGCATAGTCGGTGGAATCCTTGATGGGCACAGCGCCGTTGCTGTCGTCGGTCTGGGTCCAGTTATAGGGGGCGTAGGCGCACTCCATCGCGATAGTGAGCACGCCGTCCTCCAAACCGGGAATGGCAGCGCTGTCACCGGCAGAAGCCGCCTCGGTGGCTGCCGCCTCAGTGGTAGCCGTTTCCGCAGACTCAGCCGAAGTTGCTGTTTCCTCGGACGCCACGGACGTCTCTTCCGTACCGCAGGCCGTCATACCAAGCAGCATGGCCGCAGCCAAAAGCAAAGCAAAAATTTTCTTCATGATCGTTTCCTCCACTTTTTACAAAATAAATCAGCCATGGACAACTGGAGTCATCCATGGCTGAATACACGACTAAATCTTTAGACAGTATCATGACCGGCCGATAGCGCTCCACAGTTTGTGGCAGTCCGGCGGATATTTTCCGACGGCCCAGGCAACCATGGCACAGGCATACCACAGCCCTTCGGCGAAACTCCCTTTCTCCCGGACGGATGCCTGTCCTTGCCCTGGGATACTGATGGGCTTCGCGCCTCTATTCGTAGCTTGATCTGATAGTATCTTATCACGCAGTTCCTCGAGCTGTCAAGCCTTTTGGGGATTTTTGTATAAACACTACAGAACGCATTTCATTTCTCTCCAAAATCCGGCAAAATCCACAGCCATGTTAATAATGCCCCCGAAAGCACCGACTTTCGGGGGCTTCACCATTATCTCCGACGATTTGACATTTGGCAATTGCTGCGATTTTCCGTCCGGCAGGCTACGTCTACGGATTGCTGTGCCGTAGCCAGGGCATTCTGGGCTGCCTCGCAGGCCGTCTCTCGGCTGCTGGTCTCGCAGCAGCAGTTCTTACCGCCCTGACGGGAATTGCTGCAGATAGTGGTCCCTTCCTGGGTGGGGAAGAAGGCGCTCACCGGGAACTGCATTTTGGCAAAGGCCTCGCAGGGATTCTCGGGGCAGCCGCAGCTTCCCTCGCAGCACTCCTTGGAGGGGATGCAATAGTCATAGCTGGGGATCAGGATCTGGGTCTCCCGCTCCAGCCGCACCAGGCTGAACTGTCCCAGCGTCACCTGAAGCTGCCGGCTCATGCCGTTAAACACCAGGTTGTCGTCAAAGGCAGCCGCCACCTCCGCCGGCAGGTCGCTGTCACTGCAGCAGCAGGGACTCTGAGCGTGGCAGTGGCACAGGTCCTCGATCTTGGCGCAGAGGATCACCGGATCCACCGCTTCCACCACGCCGGTGGGTTGCTGCAGCGCCACATCTCCGTTGCTGGTAAAGGTACTGGCGCAGCCCTCGCCGCCATACAGCATCGCCTGCTTGCTGAAGGTGGCCAGGCCATAGATGGTCACAGGCTTCACGGCGCACAGCACCGCGTCGGCAATGATTCGATAGTAGTACTGGATTCCCACGCAGTAGTATCCGTTCTGATAGCCCACCGGCTCTACGCACACGCTGGCATACAGCAGTTCAGCAGACCGGGCTTTGACGGATGTAGCGCACTCCAGGGTATTCTGGCTCTCCGTTGTGAGGTAAACCGGGACATTTTCCATGCAGTCCTGATCCCGGCAGGCATCCATGATCTTCTGAGTGCTGATGCAAACAGCTTCCCGGATGTTGCCGAAATCGGAAACAGTATTGATGCAGTCATGCATTGCAATTTCCTCCTAAATAAATGCAAAATAGTGGATCGCTTCCACTGCAGTCTATGTAGAACGGAAATTTTGGTTCCGATTTCGTCGGAAATCCGTGGTTCCATGCATGTCCTGCCATTCCCAGGCTGGTTTACGCTTCCGATGGGTCGTCTATTGTTCTCAGCAGTGCCGTCAGGCCCTGCCGATCCGTCATTAAATTCAGGGCGTCCAAAAAGGCCCCGGTCCCCAGATGGGACGGAAGCTGCAGCTTCCGCTTCACCAGTTCCCGACGCTGGGCGCTGTTGTCCCCGCCCATAAGGCCCAGGGCATAGAGATCCTGCCGGGTGATTTCGCTGCCACCCGAGACTTCTCGTTCCTCCTCCAGAATATGGGCGCCGCTGCGCCGAAGTGCCTCCAAAATGATCTCCGGGGTCATCCCTTCCACCCCCAGGAGCCCCTCCTTGGAGCCCTTGCGTTTTCTCTTCTCCTTGCCGGGAATATCGGGGATATAGGCATGATACACCCGATCCGGAGGCAGCAGGCCCTTGAGCCTGTTTCGGATCACAAATCCGGCCCCGTCGCTGTCTGTAAACAGCACAAGGCCCCGTTTCTCCGCCACCTGACGAAGAAATGCAATTTTCTCCCGATCCTTCAGAATTCCGAAGCCACCCGCTTCAATGATTGGGGCCTTTACCACCTGGCTCAGGGCGTTTTTGTCATAGCGGCCTTCCACCAAAATTGCCTCCCGCACCTCCACCATCAGCGGGTCCCTCCACAGGCCTGGGCCAGCTCCAGAACCATCATCTCCA
>CASEPH010000066.1 GCA_949289625.1 uncultured Clostridia bacterium
CTTTTGGCCCTTTTTTCGAGGTTTCGGTTACTTTTTCCAGGCATTAGCCCAGTACAACGCCCCTTACACTTGAAAAAATCTTGCGAAAACCGGGACAAAATATGAAAAAAGGGAACTTTTCTCCTCAAAAAGTTCCCCTGGTAGCCATCTGGTAGCCATCCAGTATTTTACATTTTTCGCACCTCTTGCGCCCCAACGCTTTCCCGCCCTTTTTGGTAGCCATTTGGTAGCCACGCTCTGAAAAGACACAAAAAATCGCCCCTGCCGGAATGGCAGGGGCGAAGCGATATGTTAAGCAACGATTCAGTTCAGATTCAGAGCTTCTTTTACCTTTACAATAATGTGTGCGCCGATGTCCCGGGACGCATCCACAGTCTGCGCGCCCAAATGGGGGCTGACGATAAAGTTATCACACTCGAACAAGGGGGAATCAAAGGTTGCACCCTCTGTCAGGCCGCCGCCCGCCAACTCGTTCTCCATTACATCCGAGGCGTATCCGCTCAGCTTGCCGGATTTCAGGGCCTCGTACATTGCCTGTTCGTCCACAATGCCGCCGCGGGCCATGTTCAGGACCACTGCGCCGTCCTTCATCTCAGAGATAGACTTTGCATTGAACAGGTGCTTTGTCTCCTCGGTGAGGGGCATGTGGATGGTCACATAGTCAGAAACCTTCAGCACATCATCAATGGACATGCTCTTGGCATGCTGCTCCTCAAACACATGGGCGGGCAGATAGGGGTCGTAAGCCACCACATCCATCAGGAAAGCCCGGGCCAGTTCGCCGACCCGCTGCCCAATCCGGCCAAAGCCCAGAATGCCCAGAGTCTTGCCCCGCAGCTCAGAGCCTACATACTTATATTTGTCCCAGTTCTTGTTTACCTTCACGTCATAGCAGGCGGGGATGGTGTGCCGGGCCACATCCAGCATTTTGGAAATGGTTAGCTCCGCCACAGCGTTGCCATTCAGGCCGGGGGCGTTGATAACCTGAATTCCCTTCTCCTTGGCGGTGTCCAGGTCGATATGATTCAGACCCACAGAACATACGCCGATCACCTTCAGATTCTGAGCGGCGTCCAGGATCTCCTTGTTGATCGCCGGATCGACCCGCATGATAAGCACATCATACTCAGGAATCAGCTTGACCAGTTCCTGCTGTGTGGGCAGCATATGGGTGTCCACCTGCATATATTTGCTCAATTCTTCTGCAATCGCGCTGTGGACGGCATCAATGATAAGGCACTTCATAGACAGCATCCTTCTTTCTGATATATCGTTCCGCTCCTCTGTGGGTGCGTTGGAAATAAACTAGGCACAATGCCCTGTATTGTTGTTATACCACGATTTGATGCATCCGAACATCACCTTTTTTATGATAGTTGCCACAACTGTTTAACTGTGGTAAAATATTCTGTGCTCCATACAAAATAGAGCTTTATACAGGAGGCCTTTATGAACTTTCTGCATTTAAAATATTTTCTCATGGTGGCCGAGGAATTAAATATTACACGGGCGGCAGAGCGGCTGTATATCTCCCAGCAGGCCCTGTCCAACCACATCAGCAACATGGAAAAGGAATTGAACGTGAAGCTGTTTACGCGGTCGCCCAAGCTCTCTCTCACCTACGCGGGAGACCTGCTGGTCTCCACCGCCACTCAGATTTTGGACCTCCACAGCCAGTATCTCAATAAGGTGGGGGACATCAACCGGCACTATACCGGTGTGCTGAGAGTGGGTGTATCCCACACCTGCGGCCTGGCCATATTGCCGGAGGTGCTGCCCTCTTTTCGGGAGGAGTTTCCCATGGTGGAGTTTTCTTTGTTTGAGGGAAATTCCACACAGCTGGAGGATGAACTGTCCCACGGCCGGGTGGACCTGATTATCTGCTTTCAGCCCATTATGCTGGAAGGAATCCAAACAGATCACCTGACAGAGCAGCGGCTGGTAATGGTTGTACCCAAGTCGTTTACAGACCGGAAATTTGGAGAGCGGGCTGAGTCTGTCCGTGCCGAATATACAAAGGGAGCCGATATCAGTGCCTTTGAAAAGATGCCGTTTGTTCTGATTAAGCGCGGGAACCGGACCAGAAGCATTGTGGAGCAGTATTTCAGCCGCTACTATTTCAAGCCCAAGCTGATTTTAGAGACAGAGAATACCGTCACAACCTTGGCCATGGCGCAGGCCGGGATCGGCATTACCATCTGCCCGGAATTATTTCTCCGCACGCTGCCGGCGGCCCCTGCCAAAACCGCAGGCATCGACTTGTTCCCCCTTACCGATCCCTCCACATTTGGCAAATTGGCGGCAGTTCATCGCCGCGACCGATATTTCCCCCATTTTGGAGAGCGATTCATCTCTCTGATTCAAAGCGCCATGTCCAGCCAGGAAGTGCAGCAGAGCGAGTAAACTGAGCCAGCAGGAACGGCAATTGCCGCTCCTGCTGTTTTTTTGTCACTTTACAGCATAGAGGCGGGGATACCAATGGAGCGGTTTTGGATAAAACAAGTGAATAAATTTTGACACTAAATGTATGAAACAATGCAACAACAGAAGGGAT
>CASEPH010000067.1 GCA_949289625.1 uncultured Clostridia bacterium
CTCTGTGGGGAGAGCGGAGAGAATCCTTACCTCCTGTCCCAGGCAGCAGCTCAGAAAATCCTCCAGCCGTGAGGCATGGGCCTCCGGGTCAAATATCCTTTTAAATACAGGGTCGTAGGTGATATTCAGACCCCTTGCCCCCATACAGAAGGAGACAAACTCCTCCCTCAAGGGCTCAGAAAGCCTTTCGAAGGCGGGATAGACGGAGGGGGATTCGTAAATCCGGCGCATCACCTCCTCCCGTGGCACAGCGGGGCCAAAAACACGTTCTCTGAAGCACTTCTTTTCATCATTCATGGGCATTCTCCTCCCGGGCGCCCCGCTGCGGATTCTGAAAAGACAAAAAAGCAGATAGGAGCGTCCTTTCATGTAGAAAATAGGGATTTTGAAAGACAGCATGCCGCTGCTCTCAAGGACAATAAAGATACATCTTAGATCCAGACAGACCAGACAGCCTGCCCGAAGAATTTTAAGATAGGAAAAGTATAGCAGAAAAACTCTGAAAACGCAAGAAGATGGGGATTGTCAGTCACCCTATGCAGTATAGCCTCTGTATGCTCTCTCAAGCAAGCCTGGAACGCCTCCGGGGCCTATATCCGCGCGGCAGAGCAGTAACGCATTTTGTATAAAATTGAGCATATAGCTATTGACAAACATAGAAATTGTGATAATATAGAAAACATACACACGTGTTGACAAACGGATATGCAGCAAATGGCACAATAAAAGACACAATAATAAGCAAGATAGAGCTGGCAGAGCTGCAGCACCACCGGTCAGGAGAGCAACACGGAGAAAGGAGTCTGCTTATGAGCGGAAAAGAAACAAAGCTGAATCTGGGATTTGTCACCACCTATTCCGGCCGCTGGCCCAAAGAGCTTCCCGAGAAGAGGAATAAGGAGTACAGCGCATGGCTTGAGGAGAACCTTCCCCAGGCGCATGTAGTGAGGGCCAGCCAGATTGGGTGCACGAAGGATGCCCTGGAGGCCATTGTTAAGGAGTTCAAGGAAGCTTCTGTGGATGTGATGGTTATGGTTTACGGGGCTTTCACCGGGGACGACGCGGCGGCATATCTGACGGAGATGCTGCACCTGCCGATTATCCTCTGGGCGCCCTATGAGGTTCCCTTTGAGAAGGACGAGAGGCTCTATGCCAACGCCCTCTGCTCTATGACCATGAATGCGGCGGCCCTGCGCCGTTTGGGGGCCTCCTACCACACGGTATACGGAAGCAAGGAGGATGAGAGGGCAGCCTCCAAGGTAAAGAGCCTTGTCGCCGCTTACCATGCGGTCAAGGCCATGCGCCATACCAACCTGGGACTTTTAGGTTACCGCCCCACCGCATTTTATAACTGCGCCTTTGACGAGGGACTGATTCGAAGGACATTTGGCGTAAAGATTGAGGAGACGGACCTGAAGGTGGTATTTGACGCCATGGAGGCCCTTCCTGAGAATGTGTGGAAGGCGGATATGGAGAAGATGGAAGCGTCCTACAACATGGACACGCTGCCGGAGGGACATCTGGAAAATCATTCCAAGCTGTATCTGGCCTTAAAGGAAGTGATGAAGAACCAGGGCTATGATTTTGGCGTCATCAAGTGTTGGCCGGAGATGGGAAATCTCCACACGACGCCCTGCGCGGTTTTGGGACGGCTGGCGGACGACGGCGTCTGTATTGGCTGCGAGGGGGATGTAGACGCGGAGCTGGCCCAGATAGCGGAGCACTATATGACCGGCCTTCCCACCTTTATCACAGATATGATCAACATCGATGAGAAAGAGAATGTGATGACCTTCTGGCACTGCGGGAACGCGGCTCCCTCCCTGGCCAATCCCAAATATCCGCTGCTGATGCGCAACCATCCGTTGGCGGGACAGGGGACGGCTTTCTGGGGCGCTTTAAAGCCAGGTGCGGTGACCATCGCCCGGTTCTGCAACATTGACGGGAGATATAAACTGTTCCTGATGCGAGGAGAGGCTGTGGATATGGACCGCTATACCAGGGGCATTATGGCGAACGTAAAGGTAAGGCGGCCGGTGCGGGAAGTGATTGAGAGAATCATTGAAGAGGGAATTCCGCATCACTACAGCCTTGTATGGGCGGATGTGGCAGATGAATTAATCCAGATGTGCAGCCTGCTGGAAATTCCTGTGATTGAGCTGTAAAAAATCAAAAAACGCACAAAAGCCTATTGACAAATCTCGGATTTTGTTATACTATTTATCTAGTACATACGAGTGTATATAGCGAGGGATGAGGATGAAGGAGAGCAGAGAGCGGGTGACCCGGGCGGATGTGGCCAGGATGGCGCAGGTCAGCGAGACCATCGTATCCTATGTGATTAACAACAACCGGTATGTGGCCAAGGACAAGCGCCAGAGAGTGGAGGAGGCCATACGCAGGCTGAACTACCGGCCCAACAATATTGCCAGAGCCCTCAAGGGTAAGCGCAGCAACCAGATCCTCTTTATCGCGGACAACATCACGAATGAATATTTCAGCAACCTGGTCAGCGAGATGGACAAGTACGCATACAAGTCAGGATATCTGATTTCCCTGTGCGCCAACCGGAATACGCCGGAGTTCGTGGCTCAGGTCATCAGCCGGCAGTACGATGGGATTATCTTAAGCTCCGCCACATTTCCGGAGGAGTACGTGGATAAGTTTACACAGGCAGGGATACCCGTTGTGATGTTCCGGCGGCTGCTGCATCAGACCTCATCGGACCATGTAGCTGTCCTGGGAACCGGCCTTTACAGAGGGGCCAGGATGGCGGTCCGGCACCTGATTGAAAAAGGCTGCCGGAACGTGGTATACGTGGACCGGGTCAGCCAGAAGGGACATTTCAGCACGGCAGATGACCTGCGGTTTGCAGGTTTTATGGATGAGATGAAGGCGGGAGGCTTTTTTGTGGACGCGGGCAGCGCGATTCAGGGCTGCCGGAACCAGGAGGAGCTGATCGCCGCTGTCAAGAGACGGCTCCGCCGGGGAGACAAGGTGGACGGCTTCTTCGGAAGGGATGATACCATCGCCTGTGTGACCATGGGAGCAGTGATGGAGGAAGGGCTTCTGGTGCCGCAGGATGTGCGCGTGATCGGATTTAACGACTCCAGCATCAGCCGGTTTTGCTCTCCGAAGCTCTCTACTGTGCGCATGAACCAGCCGGAGATTGCAGCTGCAGCTCTGGATATGTTAAATGAGATGATAGGCGGGGGAAAACCGGAGGACAGAGATTTTGACACCGAGCTGATCGAAAGAGAGAGCACAGCATCTGAGGGGTAACACCCTCTGATGTTTTGACAAATGTACACACGTGTGTATAAAAACGCAATTTGTGTACATACAGTTGACTTTTGAACCGGCTTCTTGTTTCGCAAAATGGATGGACAGCTGAGCTTTGACTTCATGACCTTTTGAAATCCTGCACGGGTTTCCTGTGCTAGAAATTATATTTTTTCAAGAAAGGAAGGATTTTTTATGAAAAAAAGAGCGTTGGCACTTACACTGGCCGCTGTTACGGCCCTGAGCACTGCTTGTTCCGGCGGAGGCCAGGAGACAACGGCGGCAGCGGGAGGCAGCGGGGATACGGCTGCGGCAGCGGAGGCTTCCGATTCTGGAGATGAGGCTGCATCTGGGGAGCAGGTGACAATCAAAATCGCGAATTATGCGCTTCTGGAGGCAGGATATGATACCTTCTGGGAAGGCGTAAAAACAGGATTTGAAGAGAAGTATCCCAATGTGACCATCGAATGGGTGACAGCTCCCTATGGCGAGATGCTGAACCAGGTTATTAACATGGCTGGCGGCGGAGATATGGTTGACTGTATTTTCAGCGAGATGATTTGGATCCCGTCTCTGGTAGATGCCGGACTTGCGGCTCCCATGGATCAGATTTTGGACGCGGACTTCCTGAATGACTATTATCCCAACATTCTGGAGGCCCACTCAGTAGACGGAACCGTATACGGTGTGCCGCTGTATGTATCACCTTTTGTACTGTTCTATAATAAGGACCTTTTTGAGCAGGCCGGGCTTGATCCCAACTCTCCGCCGACTACCTACGACGAGATGCTGGAGATTGCTCCTAAGCTGGCTGAGCTTAAGACAGCGGATGGCAATCAGGTATATCCCTTTGGACAGCCTACGGCTTCTGTTATTGTGATTGGATCCGCGATCCAGTCCTTTGCTCAGAACTTCGGCGGTACGATATTTGATGAGAACAATCAGTTCAACGTAGATAACCAGGGCTTCCTTGATGCAATGAATATGCTTAAGCAGTTGGATGATCTGGGATACAATCCTCAGAACTGCAAGCCCAAGGATCTGAGAAATCTGTTTGCTCTTGGACAGCTGGCCATGTACTACGATAATACCTGGGGATATAACGGCGCTAAGTCCATTAATCCCGAGGTGGAGAATTTTGCAGCGACCGCTATGCCGTTATCCGGAGGAAGCGGAACCGGACAGTCTACGCTTCAGTCCCACTGCTTTGTTGCAGTTGACAATGGACCGGAAAAGGTAGAGGCTGTAAAGAACTTTATCCAGTATGTGATTACTCCCGAGGTGCTCAATGATTACCTTGCCAATATCGCACCTGCATATCCTGCCAAGGGCGCGATGGAGGATATGGACGCTGTTGTAAACAGCGAGTTCTTAAAGGGCGCGCAGGATGCGGTAGACGCAGCGGTTCCTGTTTATCAGTTCCCGACTCTTTCTGACTTCAACCTGGAGCTGTGTGCTTTAGCGCAGGCCATTACCGTGGGAGACGAGGACGTTGCCAGTGCAATTGAAAACTTCAAGAGCACGGTTCAGCCGCTCCTTCCATAACTGTAATAATTATTGAATGAACCTCTTGCTGCCGCCTTATCCCATAAGGCGGCAGCAATACAAAATGGCAAAAATAGCCGGGAGGGAAATATGAGCGTCAGCAATTCGGGAAAAAATCCGAACATTGTTTTTATTTTAAGTGATGATCAGGGCTACTGGTCCCTGGGATGTTACGGGAACAAAGAGATACAGACGCCGAATCTGGATAAGCTTGCGGAGCATGGCGTGCGGTTCGATAACTTTTTCTGTGTCTCGCCGGTTTGTTCACCGGCCAGAGCTTCTCTGCTCACCGGGCGCATCCCGTCGCAGCACGGCATTCACGACTATCTCTGCGGCGGAAACGGCGGCGCTGGCCAGAGCGCGATTGAATACCTGAAAGGACAGTTGGGCTACACGGATGTTCTGGCACAGAATGGTTATGTTTGCGGACTCAGCGGAAAATGGCATATGGGAGACGGGCTTCATCCGCAGAAAGGTTTTTCCTTCTGGTACACGCACCAGAAGGGCGGCGGCCCCTATTATAATGCGCCCATGATCCGGGATGGGAAAATGATTAATGAGCCGGGATACATAACGGATGTAATTACAGACGAAGCGATTCATTTCATTGACAGAGAAAAACATAAGGAGTCTCCGTTTTACCTGAGTGTTCACTACACCGCCCCACATTCCCCGTGGGTAAACAATCACCCAAAAGAGTATACCAGTTTGTATGAAGACTGCCCCTTTGAGAGCTGCCCGCAAAGAGAAACACCGCATCCCTGGGCAAAAACAGATGTCCTTCCCGGCTATGCGCATCCAAGAGAAAACTTAATTGGATATTTTGCGGCAGTGACAGCCATGGACGCCAACATCGGACGGATCCTGCAGAAGCTGGAGGACGAGGAACTTCTGGAAGATACACTGATTATTTTCGGCAGCGATAATGGATTTAACTGCGGACATCATGGAATCTGGGGAAAGGGAAATGGAACATTCCCCTTAAACCTCTACGATACTTCCGTCAAAGTTCCGTTTATTGTAAGCCACAAGGGACATATTCCTGAAGGCAGAGTCTGCAGCCAAATGTGCAGCGGATATGATTTTATGCCCACACTTTTAGACTATCTCGGCATGGAAAATCCGGAAGCAGATAAGCTTCCCGGGAAAAGCTTCCTGCCGGCGCTGATGGGTGAAGAGCCGGAGAATGATAAGACGGTTGTTGTATTTGATGAGTATGGACCAGTGCGCATGATACGAAGCGAAAACTATAAATATATTCATCGTTTCCCCTTTGGACCGGATGAGTTTTATGATCTGGAAAAAGATCCGGACGAGGACTGCAACCTTATCGACAATGCGTTGTACGACGCGCAGATTCAGGAAATGAAGCGCCGGATGGATTTGTGGTTCCTCAAATATGTAAATCCCCAGATAGACGGGGCAAAAGAGCCTGTTCTGGGCGGAGGGCAGAAGGATATGGCCGGCACATGGGGGCCCGGTTATAAGGTTTATAATGAAAATAAGTAAAAGGATGTAAGTGAGAGGAGGAACGGTTGTGAATGGGACGGGAGTAAAGCGGTCGCTATTTAGCGGACACAGAGGTGACAAGATATTTTCCCTTGTTCTGCTGCTGCCAGCAATTATTACCACAATGGTATTCATACTGATACCGGTGGTTGACTCAATTTACCGCAGTTTTCTTGATTACAGGGTAAGAAATATTATTTCCGGTGATCCGGGCGTATGGAATAATTTCGCCAATTACATCAAGCTTTTTACAAATGGAAAGCTTGGCCCTGCAATGCTAAATACGATTGTATTTGTTTTTGGCGTGGTGCTTGCCCAGTTTGTATTTGGAATGGCCCTGGCATTGATTTTGAATACGAACATTAAAGCTTCCCGGTTTATTCGAAGCATTATGATGGTTCCCTGGGTGGTGCCGACCCTTATATCCGGCCTTGTGTGGATGTGGATGTTCCAGCCGCAGTATGGCCTGGTGAAATTCCTGGTGGGAGTGATTACGGGCGGGGAGGTAACGGATTTTGCCATCCTGAATAATCCGTCCACAGCGATGTTCGGCGTTTCCTGCGCGGCTCTCTGGAAACAAATTCCTTTGGGAACGCTGCTCCTTCTGGCGGGCCTGGCCAATGTTCCGGACGATATGCTGGAGGCTGCGAAGATAGACGGCGCAAATGCGGTTCAGAGATTCTTTAAAATTACAATGCCCTATATGAAGAGCGTAATTAAAGTAACTGTTTCGATGTCTATCATTGAGAATTTCAAGCAGTTCCCTCTGTTCTGGACGATGACGGGAGGCGGACCGAACAATTCAACGACTACGATGGCTATACTGAGTTACCGTGAAGCATTTGTGTCAAATAATTTTGGCTCAGGCGCAGCAGTGACGACCGTTTGGATGCTGATGATGATCGTTGTGGTATTTATATATAACCGTATCTTCCGGGCAACGGATATGTAGGGGGTGTGACTGTGAAACGCAATCGAATATTGGGCAGTATTATAAAATATGTCGTATTAGTAATCATTTTAATCTTCCTTCTGTTCCCCCTGTACTGGGTGCTTATTACGTCTTTTAAGACGAATATGGAGGCATACAAATTTCCGCCGAACTTCATACCGGAAGCGCCTACGGTAGAGAGCTATATCAACCTCTTTACACAGAACAATGAGTTCTTTATCTATTACAAGAATAATTTCCTGGTAGCTGGCGGGGCTGCAGTATTGGTAACGCTGATTGCTATTTTGTCAGGCTACGCCCTTTCACGGTTCCATTTTAAGTGGAATCAGTGGATTGTAGCTGCGTTTACATCCGCGCAGATGTTCCCGGTTATCAGCCGCTTGATCTCTCTGTATAAGATAATGGGAGACATGAACCTGATAAACACGAGGGTTGGCTTGATTTTTGCGGTATCTGCTTCCATGCTGCCATTTACCATTATGCTGATGTCCAGCTTTTATGATGGAATCCCTGTAGAACTGGAGGAGGCTGCAAAGGTTGATGGAGCAAGCAGGCTGCAGATATTGTTCCGGGTGGTAACACCGCTTGTAAAGCCTGGAATGCTGGCCGTTGGAATTTATGCATTCCTGCTATCATGGGACGATTATCTTCATGCATCAACCTTGATTCAGACAGATAGTTTGAGAACACTGTCAGCGGGTATTGCACTTCGGTACTTAGGTGAGTTATCATATGATTGGTCGCTTATTAATACCATTTCAATTGTTGGTACGCTTCCTATGGTGTTCCTGTTCTTCTTCTTCCAGAAGTACATGGTTAAGGGACTTGTAGCAGGTGCGGTAAAAGGTTAAGGAGGACATGAATTATGCTGACAACAAGTAAACAGATGCTCATTGACGCGTCCCAAAATGGGTATGCGGTTCCGGCCATCAATACACAGGGCGGTAATTACGATATCATTTGGGCCATCTGCAAGGCGGCGGACGATCTCCGCTCCCCGGTTATGCTGGCCCACTATGTGAGCACCGGCGCCTATTCCGGCCATGACTGGTTTGTGAATGTGTGCAGATGGTGCGCGGATAAGGTGTCCGTGCCGGTGGCCATCCATCTGGATCACGGCGACGGCTTCCCCATCTGCATGGAGGCCTTGAAGCTTGGCTTCACCTCCCTGATGATTGACGGCTCCACAAAACCCATCGAGGAGAACGCGGCCATGACCAATGAGGTCATCAAGGTGGCGAAGTGCTTTGGGGTGCCTGTAGAGGCGGAGATAGGAGAGCTTTTGCGCCTTGACAATATGGGCGCGGTGATGGAGAACAAGAACATTGTAAATCCCGAGGAAGTGCGGCGTTTCCTCACGCTGTGCCAGCCGGATTCCCTGGCTATCGGCATCGGCAATGCCCACGGCTACTATAAAGGGGAGCCGGACATCCACCTGGAGGTTCTGGAGGCAGTGCGGAAGTTCACGGATATTCCGCTGGTGCTTCACGGCTGCACAGGCATGAAGGACGAGATTGTGAAGGATGCCATAAAGCTTGGGGTTGCCAAGATCAACTTCGGCACAGAGATCCGCTATAAATATGTGGAGCATTACGAGGAGGGCCTTAAGACATTGAATCACCAGGGACATTCCTGGAAGCTTTCCCAGTATGCAAATGAGAAGCTGCAGGAGGATGTTCGCCGGATCATCCGCCTGGCGGGATCTGAAGGAAGAGTATAACATAAACTGTTCAGGACGGCGCGGAAACAGGGGCAAAAACAGGCGTTAAGCTTGCTTATAAGTATGCTTTTGCCCCTGTTTGCACATCGGAGGAACTTCCGATGCCTCTTGCCCGGCCAGAGGCCGGACAAGAGGACTAGGTGCCCTCCGGGGTATGCGCCTTCCTGAATAGTTAAAAATTCAGGAGGTTTCAACATGAAGAACAGCGAACTTACATACAAGGAAATTTATGGCCAGCCAGATTCCTTCCAGGCCGTCAACGATACCCTGGAGGACATTTATAAGGTGCTGGATCAGGTGTTTGCGGAAAATTGGGATGAGCTGATTTTCACAGGCTGCGGCACGTCCCTGTACCTGGCCCAGGCAGCTGCCCACGCATTCGGTACCTGCAACAAGATTCCGGCCAAGGGGATGTGCTGCTCCGAGCTTTACTATTTCCCCGAGACCTATGTGGGAAATGGGAAGAAGGTTCTGGTTCTCCCCATTACCAGGAAGAGCTATACCACAGAGGTGCGCATGGCCATT
>CASEPH010000068.1 GCA_949289625.1 uncultured Clostridia bacterium
ATGGCGGAGTCACTGCGCATCTCGCCCCGCTCCTACGCCTATTTGGAGAAGGGAAGCAACGGGTGCTCCGCCACCACGCTGATGTTCTTTTTCCTGGTCCTTACAGGGGAAGAGATACTCCAGATGCTGGCGGATTTTCGCACGCTGGTGGAGGCTGAGGAGTATGTGGCTGCTGGATGACTCGCCGGAGATGGTGAAAATCTACGGCGAGCTGTACCGCATCGGGATTTTTGCCAACTATAAAGGTTTCTTTTATACCGCCCGCGCCGTAAAGCTCTGTGCCAGACAGCCGGATCGGCTGCAGCTGATCACAAAGTGGCTGTATCCGGAGGTGGCAGCCTACTACCACACCAGCTGGCAGGCAGTGGAAAGAAGCATCAGGACAGTGATTGCTGTCGCCTGGGCGCAAAGTCCAGATCTCATATCGCAGATGTCTCTCAGTCGATCATTAACACGAAAGCCTACCCCAAAACAATTCTTGGCGGTGCTGGTTCAGAACATATCAAATCATTAACCCATACATTACTGTAAGCAGCCTACGCGCCAGCTTGCTCTGCGAACCATCCGCCGCTCGCGACCTCACGGTACAAATTGCGGCGACGTCCAGTAATACTGGCAATGAGGTTCTGCGCGGCAGAAACTTGACATATTTCACAGAAGAACCGGGGCGGACATCCGCCCCGGTTCCCGTTTGGTCAAAACTACTGTTCTTCTATTTCTCTCACAACATAAGCAACGAGGATATTTTCTGAAGCAGTCGGAGGCAACACCACACCCATCAGCTCATAATCAGGACCCGTCATCCCCTCTTCATCTTCAGGTCCATAGGCGTCAACATCACAGTTGGCAAACTCAGGCGACCCGGACAAATCGTCTCTGATGGCTTGAAGCAGGTCCTCCAACACATCTTCAAATGAGGCACCGAACTCCACAGCTACCAACTCTTCATCGATTGGCTGGTCGTCTATGGCTGTACGGTAGAGTACGTATTTGCTCATGTGGTTTTCCTCCTATGTTGATCCTAGGCTTAGCCTCGGTTGGATTGTAGCATATAGGAGGAGACAACGCAACTGTTGCAGCTGACCACAGACCACAAAGTTTATGGTTTCTGGTGAGTTGCAACGGAGTATGTATTGAGAAAGCACTCATACCGGGATGGGTACTTTCTCAGAAAAACTATGCCAGGTTCCCACGTGGTGTAAAAAATGGTGTAAATTGCAGCCAACTCGCTCAAGAAAGCCCGCAAACCGTTGCGGTACTAGGCTTTTCGGATCAGCCCTGGATCTCCAGCGCGCAAAGCCCTATTTATTTGTGCTTGAAAGAGTGTCCGGCACACATATGTATTCGGTCAGTCAGCAGACTGTTCCCACCCAGCTCCACGCGCTCTGTAGTGTGCCTGCATCCTCAAGTATATTCTAACAAATATTCTATAGCTGTGTTAGTGGCAATTCAGTTTCATGCTGTTTTGTGCCTTGTAGCGCAGCGGAAAGGTATGGTCATATGTATGAACATGGCGGAATATATCCAGGCACTTGAAACCTATGTTGCGTCCCGCAAACTGAAGCTGGGAGATGGCGAATCGATCCTTTCGCTGCTCTACGAGGCTTACGGCGATGCGAATCGCATAGACGATGACCAGATCAAAGCGGATTTTGGTGAATTGTACCGCTTGTTGAACGGGATGCCCCTGCGGGAAATGGACTGGATTATCAATCCTGTCTGCGCCCTCTGCCGGGATCATGAACGCTCCGGGTTTGTGCACGGGGTACAGGTCGGCATTCGGTTAGCGCAGGAAATACAGATTGCTGAATAAATCATATATTCAATGCCTCGGCTCCGTTCTGGGGTCGAGGCACATTTTGTACGTTTTTTGTTTCACTCTTTCATGATACACCGACAGCCGACTCTTTCATAGAGCCGGCTGTCGTTATTTCTCCATTATTTTTGGGGCTGTATCACTCTTGGGTGAGACATTCCTGTATTGTTTCAGTCGGTAGAAATCAGGTAGTCAAGATAGTCTTGGCACTCAGGCAGTCGTGGAGTATTGGCAATGATACCGATATACACGCTGCCAGAGAAACCGGCTTCCTGAAAAGCAGAAAGTTGGGTCAACTCCACCGCATTGCTTTGGGTTTGCGTCACTACTATATATTCCTTTGCCTCATTCAGATTGTACTCCACGGCGTTGTCTTCCAGAATGACCTGATTGGCGGTCAGATAAGCGGAATCCACCAAATTCGTTAAATCCAGCAGATAGCCGCTGGCAGAGCAGAGATCGTAGGCTTCCCGGTTCATGAGAACCAAATCCAATTGCTTGGAATTGATCGTTGCCAGCAGCTTCATTCTGGATGCGTAGGCGTATTCGTGATCGGAGGCGGCGGGATCATCGGACAGGTACAGATCCCGGTAGAGGCGCATCTCGGTGCGCGTGGGATTCAGCCCACGGCAGGTCAGATAGTCCTCCGTCAACCGGGCTTCCATATCCTCGCCCACGGAAACATTCAGACAGGCAAGATACATCACTGGGTCTTTTTTGGTTGCTGCCCGATACACCCCGGACACCAGGATGCCCAACGCAAGGATGGTCAGAAGAATCGGCGCTTTGTAGTACAGCCAGATGTGTTCCAGCTTTTTCGCTGGCGTCAGCTGTCGGAAGCCTTCCCGCTGCTGGCGGCGCTCCTCCGGGGACAGCTTCATTGGTCTCCTCCATTCTCCTCCGCCGGGTCATAGGAGCACGCGCGGATCACTCTGCCTAACAGATAGGAACTGAGCAGGGCACACAGACCCTCACCGAAAATAATCAGCGGTGTAAAAATCGCAACCACAGCAAAAAACATAGCGAAGTGGATTGCAAACACCAGAATTGTGCAGAACAAATAGTGAATGCCGATAAGCAGGGAGTTTTTCAGCATTGCCCAGTTGGTGTTTTTTACACTGGCAACCAACGGAAAAACATAGATCAGCACAATTACATAAGCGATCGCTGCCACAATGATCAGCGCCAGACCCAGAGTGCAGATCACGGACACAATGCCGGTGGTGCCTTTGTAAAGGTGGTAGAGAATGTATCCATCCGCTCCCAGCATGATGCCCAGCATCAGCAAAATCAGCCACAGAGTGGTCGCCTGCCGGAAATTCTCCCGGAATGCATGGAAAAACCGGGAGGTCAGCGGCGGATCTTCCTCACGAGCTATTTGAAGTGTCACATCATACAGTGCCGCAGTAGATGCGCCAATTGTGAACACCGGAAGGGAGCATACAAACCACAGAAGGTTCAGATAGCAGCCGTAGCAAAGTTTCAGCATGATCTGGCTGAACTTGCTGTCATAAGAAAAAAATTTCATAGCAGTCCTCAGAGGGTGCCCGTTGAGTCACGGTAAATTAAATTCGTCTCTGTGTGAATGGTTCGGAAATCCAGGGAGGGTTCCTTGATTCTGGAAATCAGCAGATGCACAGCGGAGAAAGCAATGATCTGTGTGTGAATATGCACCGTGGTCAGAGCAGGCTTACTGAGTCGGGACTCAGCAGAATCGTCAAATCCGCAGATACGGACATCCTCCGGTACCCGTTTTCCCGCCGCAGCCAGCGCCTGCATCAAATCCGTGGCTACAAAATCATTGGCGCAGACAAAGACCTCCGGCAGCTCCTTTAGAGAAGCAATGGCAACTGTCAGCTCCTCGCGGCGACTCTCCTTGATTACGAAGCGGTTCTCCACCTTCTGCCCTGCCATCAGCATGGTCAGATAAAAGGCGGTATAGCGCTCAAAGAAGGACTGGCAATGGTCGTAATTTCCAACGAAACCAATCTTCGTGAACCCTTTTTCCAGCATATCATTAACAAATCGGGTGATTTCGGTAGTATTATCCATATAGAGCTGGTCTGCGGGCAGGCTTTTTCCGCTTCGCTTGGCGGGGCCGTCCACGAACAAAACGGGAATATCCAGACCGCAGAGCATCTCGTCGTAATCCCAGTCAAACATCTCAATGCACATGATCGCTTTGACCTGCTCCATGTTCATGGTGATCGGAAGGGTTTTGTTGGCAAGCTCTGTTCCTGTGACCCGATGGGTGTTCATGGTGTAGCCCAACTGAGAAATTTCCCGCTGGAATTTGTCCAGCATCAGGGACGCGAAATGAGAATGCGTCAGGAAAGAACCGGTGAGCAAGGCGATTTCTCCCTGATAGCCTGGCGCCTGTGGACGTTCCGACTCGGAAGCGGCAGGCGCGCCGGAAATGGCGGCAAGGGAACCGGCGTAGGAAAACTGCTTGTAGCCCATCTCGATGGCTTTCTGCAGAATCTTCTCTCTGGTGGCATCTGCCAGACCTTCGGAATTGTTGATTGCTTTGGATACGGTGTTTCTGGAGATACCGAGTGCGTCGGCAATATCCTGTATGGTAACTTTTTTGTTCATCTCAGCCCTCCTAATTCGTGTTCTTTATTATTATAGTATAACACATTCAATATGCAAATGTCAAATCTTATCCATCGGCATTGTGTGCAAATATCGCTGTTTGAAGTCGTGCAAATGCACCAAAGAATGCGCAAATGTAAAATTTGTGTTGACAGGAGAAGCTAAAAAGTGCTACCATGAAGTTGTCAAAAACCTTTACAAATTGTGCAAATGCAAATTTATAAAGGGCATATGTAAAAAAGGAGGAATCAAAATGAAAGGAGCAATGACACGCACCTCTGAAAAAACGGGCAAAGCATCCAGGCTGCATAACATGCTGATTTACATGCGCCAGCATTGGCAGCTTTATGCAATCTTCATGCTGCCCGCCGTACTGCTGACCATCATTTTCCGCTACATCCCCATGGGCGGTGTTATGATTGCGTTCACAGAGTACAATCCCATCAGAGGTATCCTGGGAAGCGAGTGGGTTGGTTTCAGCCACTTCACCCGGTTCCTGTCGTCCCCGGACTTTATGCAGTATCTGATGAATACGCTGAAGCTGAGCATCTTCGGCCTTCTGTGGGGATTCCCGGCACCGATTCTGCTGGCTTTCCTGCTGAACCGGATTCTGAGCAGCGGCCTCAAGCAGAAGATCCAGCTGGTACTGTATATGCCCAACTTCATCTCCGTCATCGTCCTGTGCGGTATTGTCCGGATCCTGCTCTCTCCCACCGGTATGCTGAACATGCTGCTGGGAACGTCCTACAACTTTATGACGATGCCGGAAGCATTTCGTACTATCTACATCGCCAGCGGCATTTGGCAGGGCGCAGGCTGGGCCTCCATCATCTACACAGCGGCTCTGTCCAATGCCAGCAAGGAACTGAAGGAAGCAGCGGTTCTGGATGGTGCCAACATCATCCAGCAGATTAAGGCGGTGGAATGGCCTGCCATCAAGGATACTGTCCTGATTCAGTTCATCATGAGCGTGGGCAATATCATGAGCGTTGGCTTTGAGAAGGCTTACGCATTGCAGACGGACCTGAACCTGAATGCATCCGAAATCATCTCCACCTACGTCTACAAAAAAGGTCTGCTGGACGGCGACTACGGTTTTTCCACCGCTGTGGGTCTGTTTAACACGGTTATCAATGTCGTCCTTCTGGTCTCCATGAACAGCATCGTGAAGAAGCTCAACGACGGCAAGGGTGTCTGAGGAAAGGAGAGAAAACAATGAATACCAAATTCTCCCGGCTTCCCGGCTCTGACAAGGCGATCATGATCTTCGCCTACACCATATTGGGTCTATTCATGGCTGCCATTATCCTTCCGATGGTTTACATCATTCTGGCATCCTTCATCGACCCCATCACCCTGCAGAACAGCGGTCTGACCTTCGATTTCAGCAAGTGGACCCTGACCGCTTACGAGCGTGTTTTGACCAATGCCCAGATCTGGACAGGCTTCAAGAACGCCATGATCTACTCTGTTCTGTTCACCATCATTTCCGTAACGGTGACGCTGCTGGCTGCTTACCCCATGTCTCGCCCGGACTTCAAGGGCAAAGGCTTCTTCAACGTCATGTTTGTCATCACCATGTTTTTCGGCGGCGGTCTGATTCCCACCTATTTGCTGATCAGCGATTTGGGTATGCTGGACACCATCTGGGCGATTTTGATTCCCGGTGCGTTCAGTGTGTGGAATATGATTATCGCCAGAACGTACTACATGGGAATTCCCGGAGATATGCAGGAAGCAGCTGAAATTGATGGTGCAACCGAAATGGTGTATTTCTTCAAGATTCTGCTGCCACTGTGTGCACCCATTATTGCCACCATTGCTATGTGGCAGTTTGTGGGTATGTGGAACAGCTACTTTGATGCCATGATTTACTTAAATGATGCTGCAAAACAGCCCTTGCAGTTGGTCCTGCGGGCGATCCTGATTCAGAGCCAACCGGAACCGGGAATGGTTTCGGATATGCAGAGTACTGCTGCTCGGGCACAGCTGGCGGAACTGCTGAAATATGCAACCATCATTATTTCCAGCGTACCCCTGATGATTTTGTATCCCTTCTTCCAGAAGTATTTTAACAGCGGCATTATGGCTGGCGCAGTGAAGGGATAATTCCATTTGTATGTTTGGCAGACGGATATCTGCCAGTATAATGAAAAGGAGAATACATATGAAAAAGCTGACGAAGATTATGTCTCTGTCACTGACCCTTGCCATGCTGCTCAGTCTGCTGGCAGGCTGCGGAGGTGCAGGAGGCGCCGCAGGTAATTCTGCAGGGTTGGAAGTGGATCCGGCAACTTTGTCCTTCCCCCTGGCAGAAACTGCCACCATTAAAGGCTTGACCAATTTCCCGGCCGGCACGGAGTCTGAGCCCAATAACCGCACCATCTTCAAACGGCTGGAAGAGCAAACCAATGTCCATGTGGAGTGGAAGACCATCCAGTCTGACCAGTGGGGAGAAAAGATTGTGCTGGAAATGTCCAACGTCAAGACCCTGCCTGACTTTGTGTTCAATGCCGGCTTCAGTGATACGGATCTGTTAAAGTACGCAAAACAGGGCGTCATTATCAATCTGGAAGAGTACATCGACAAATATATGCCCAACCTGTCCAAGGTGTTTGAGCAGGCTCCTGAGTACCGGGCTATGTGCACAGATGAAGATGGTCACATCTGGGCGCTGCCCTGGATTGAGCAGCTGGGTTATGAGAAGACCGCTATTCAGACCGTGGGCAATATGAGCTTTATCAACACCGCATGGCTGGACTACCTTGGCCTGGAAATGCCTACCACTGTGGATGAGTTTGAGGATGTTCTGATTGCCTTCCGGGATAATGCAGCGGACCTGAAGGCGGAGTTCAATATTGAAGGCGACATTATTCCCATGTCCTGCATTATGAACGATGGTGACCAGGACCCCTGCATTCTGATCAATGGCTTTGGCGAAGGCTACGGCGATCCTGACCGGGGCCGTCACATTGCGGTTACCAACGATAAGGAAGTTATCTGTGTTGCCAATACAGAGGGCTTCAAGAAAGGTATCGCCTGGCTGCATGAACTGTATGCCCAGGGGCTGATTGACCCCGAAGCCTTTACCCAGGAATGGTCTACTTACGTTGCAAAGGGTAAGTCCGGCCGCTACGGCGTATGCTTCTCCTGGGACGTTGCCAACATTGCTTCTCTGGAAGGCTGGGAACCCCTGCCCGCACTGACTGCCGACGTTAGAAATATCACCCCTCAGAATGGTTCCTTTACCTCCGGCTTTGACCGCGGCCGCTGTGTTGTGACAGCTACCGCAGAGAATCCCGCCCTGGTTTGCGCATGGCTGGATCAGATGTACGCACCGCTGCAGTCTCCGCAGAACAACTGGGGAACCTATGGCGAGGACGACGAATTCGATATCTTTGAGATGGGCACCAATGCCAACGGCGAGCCCATGCTCCAGCATGCCCCTCTGGGAGATGCTTCTCCTGTAGAGGTGCGGGAGGCAGAAAGTGTCAACGGCCCTCTGGCTGTTCTGGACAGCTACTATGATGTGTACGTTACCTGCCCGGATGACGCTCAGTACCGTTTGGACTGGATTGAGCAGATTTATACCCCGGATATGAACAACGACTATGTGTTCCCGAACGTGTTCATGAGCAGTGATGATACCAAGCGCCTGTCTGACCTGACTGCGGATATCACCAAGTGCATCAATACCGCAAAGGCGGATTGGGTTATGAACGGCTTTACTGATGCGGACTGGGATCAGCTGCAGGCGGATCTGGATGCCTACGGACTGGAGGAATACCTGTCCATCTTCCAGAAGTACCTCGACGCTTACTACGCTTGATTATTCCAACTCCCTGCCCCCTTACCGGGGGCAGGGAGTGAAAACTGTATTCTGTTTTTTGACGGCAATCCCCTGTTTCAGCAGATTTCCGTCAAAGCACAGAATGTGACTACCGATTCTGTGCATTTGTTGTCCGAAAGGAGCACCCTGTATGACCAGTAAAAAATTGCAGCGCGCCCGGGATTTTGAGAAAAAATACAGTCCCTATGTTGCCGAGGAACTGCCGAAATTCCATGTGACCGGCGGCATCGGCTGGATCAACGATCCCAACGGCTTTGCGCCCTACAAGGGCGAATACCATCTGTTTTACCAGTACTACCCCTACGATACCAAGTGGGGTCCTATGCATTGGGGACATGTCAAAACCAAGGACTTTGTCCGCTGGGAACGTCTGCCGGTGGCGTTGGCACCGGATATGGACTATGACAAAGATGGATGCTTCTCCGGCGGAGCAGTGGAGATGCCCGATGGACGGCACCTGCTGATGTACACCGGCGTTCGCAATGTCCGGCGGAAGAACGGCAAAATCGACAGCTTCCAGACCCAGTGCATTGCCATCGGAGACGGCGAAAATTACCAAAAGTACGAAGGAAACCCGGTTATCCGCAGCGAGGAAATTCCCGAGGGCGGCAGCACCACGGATTTCCGGGACCCGAAAATTTGGCGGGAGGACGGAATGTACTATGCGGTGGTAGGAAACCGTACCCCGGACGGCAGTGGCACCATTCTGCTGTTCCGCAGCGAGGACGCCATCCACTGGGAATTTGTGAACAAGCTGGCCTCCTGCCACAACCAGTACGGCAAGATGTGGGAATGCCCGGATTTCTTCCCTCTGGATGGGAAGCACGTTCTGCTGACCAGCCCTCAGGAGATGACTGCCATTGGTCTGGAATTCCACCCAGGCAATGCCAACGTGTGCATCATCGGCACCTTTGACCGGGAGTGCAGCCATCTTATGCGGGAGAATGTGCAGGCCATTGACTACGGTCTGGACTTCTATGCCCCTCAGACACTGGAAACCTTTGACGGCCGCCGGGTGATGATCGGCTGGATGCAGAACTGGGAAACCGTCAACAGCCGTTTGCAGCACCAGCGATTCATGGGACAGATGACCATCCCCCGGGAGTTGTTCATCCGCAATGGCAGGCTGTGCCAGCTCCCGGTGCGGGAGATTGAAAACTACCGCAGTATCAAGATCGCCTATCAGAATGTGATGATGACCGGCGAAATCTCCCTGCAGGGCATCAACGGAAGATTCATTGACATGACCGTGACCATTCGTCCGGGCAACGAAGCCTCCATGTACCGTTGGTTCAAGATTAACGTGGCACGGGATGGAGAACACTTTACCTCCCTGCGGTTTAAGCCTGCCACGAACATCATCCGCATCGACCGCACCCAGAGCGGTCTGCCCTGCGATATTGTGAATGTTCGGGAGTTCCCGGTGAATACGGTGAGCGGTGAGCTGAAGCTGCGGCTGATTATGGATCGGTACAGCCTTGAAGTCTTTGTCAATGACGGCGAGCAGGCGGCTTCTACTGTCATCTACACTCCTCTGGATGCGAAATCCATCAGCTTCTCCTGTGACGGCACTGTGCTGATGGATGTGGAAAAGTACGATATTAGCGTGGATTGAGGTACTTCTGTGACAAATCAGGAACGCCGAGACGCACACCTTGCCTATATTGCGGACGGGCCGATTTTTGAAGAGCTGGCGAAAACCCGTGGGCTGGTTCAAAAGCTGAACACGATAGACCGCACCGACGGGGAAGGTATTTTGAAGATCATTCAAGAGTTGCTGCAAACAGAGCAAAGCCCTTGTATTGTTCCTCCGTTTTACTGCGACTATGGAAGCCATATTTCCGTTGGAAAAAACT
>CASEPH010000069.1 GCA_949289625.1 uncultured Clostridia bacterium
ATCGTCACCTCCGGTTGCTGGGGCATGAGCTCCAGAAGAAGCCGGAGTTTTTCATTGAGTTCTGCTTTGACGGATTCGTCCAATTCGGCCTTCTGGTCAGTCAGACGAGTTGTCTCCTGAATGAGGGCATCGTAGCCAACCAGGGCTGCAAAGGGAGCGAATTGCGCTGCCCGGTTTTGTATGGGCATTGCCGGCTGAACAGTGGAAGTATGGTGTGACAAGTTCAAAAGGTCATCGTATTCGCTACTCATGGTGCCCTCCCACCTGGCGGTTCCGTTCTATGGCGGTGGCGCCATCCTCCAGGTTCATTCCTTTGAGGATCGCGTTCTTTCCGTACTTTTTCTTGATGTCCAGCATAGCAGCTTGAATCTTTTTCTCACGAGTTAGAGCGGCTTCCCGGTGCATGTGTGTCTCTGCCGAAGGTCCGAAGTTCGAAAACAAATCCAGCTGCTCACAGCTGCAGTCATCCTCCACGCTGCCAGCGGACCGAACCCGGACTGCGGTGAGGTTGAGACGCCGAATCAGCAAACCCTGATCCACGACCCGATCAAAAAGGCCGGAAGCCGCGCGGATGAGAGCTTTAGCAGAGGAGGTCTCAATTTCCAGATCGGCGGTTCCGTGGGCATGCTTGGGGATCTCCCGGCCATAAGGATCTCTGGTGACAGCCCCATGATACCGCCTCCGACGTTCTGGGTCCTGCAGATTTTCCCGGTCATATCCCACGGTCAATGTCAGCTGCTTCGTCACCAGTCCCTTATCCACCAGGTCCAGAGCAAGCTGGTCCGCCATTTCAGATACGACCAGCCTGGCCTTGGAAAAGGAATATGGTTCCTGCAGCACCTGACCGGAGCCGATGCTGTTGAATTCCGGTTTGTAGACCTTGATGTCCGCAATGGTGCAGGGCTCCCAACCCCAAGCATGATCAATCAGTAGTTCCGCATTGACCCCAAAGAGTTGATACAGCATTTTCTCGTTGTAGTAATCCGTTGATTTTCCGACCGAACAACGGGCAATATCGCCCATGGTGTGCAGGCCATGGGCCTCCAACTTCTTCGCATATCCATGTCCCACCCGCCAAAAGTCAGTAAGCGGACGGTGATCCCAAAGCAGCCGGCGGTAAGAGCGCTCATTTAGAGATGCAATCCGAACGCCGTTCTGGTCCGGCTTAATCCGCTTTGCCACGATGTCCATGGCAACTTTGCAGAGATAGAGGTTTGGACCAATCCCAGCTGTTGCGGTGATCCCTGTGGTTTTCAGGACATCCTGAATCATTCGTTCAGCGATACCTCTGGGAGAAAGGCCATAGGTACTCAAATAGTTGGTGACATCCATAAACACCTCGTCAATGGAGTAGGGATGGATATCCTCCGGCGCGATGTATTTGAGATAGACCTCAAAGACTCGGGCGCTGTAGTCCATATAGAGCTTCATGCGCGGCGGAGCAACCAGGTAGTCCAGCGCCAGCTCCGGGTGAGCCTTTAATTCCGGATCGTTGGCGGATGAGCCGGAAAAAGCGCGGCCGGGTGCTTTCCGCAGCCGCTCCGCATTCACTTGCTTTACCCTCTCCACGACCTCGAAAAGCCGCGCCCGGCCGGAAATGCCGTAGGCTTTAAGAGCCGGAGTCACAGCGAGGCAGATGGTCTTTTCCGTGCGGGAAAGATCCGCCACAACGAGGTTAGTGGTGAGGGGATCGAGGCCCCGTTCCACGCACTCTACAGAAGCGTAGAAAGACTTCAAGTCAATTGCAAGATATGTCTTATCAGCCACGAATCATCCCTCCTTTTCTTCCTCTGATGTTCTGCCGCTATTGTAACATAGAACAAGTGTTCTATTCAAGAGGAAAGGTTGGGAAATCATATTTGAAAATTCAGGAGGAAAAAGAATGATACAAACCATCGTCAGCAACGCAAACGCTCCAGAATATGGGCAGGCCACCATTTCTTTCCCAATCAGGGAGGAGGACTATCCCAGCGTGGTCAATATGCTCCAGCGCATGGATCTGGGAGATCCGTTGGAGCGGGACTGCCGGGTGGACGAGGTCTGTGGAGACTGGCCGATTCTCAAGCGGCTGGAGAAGGTGGCAATCAATCTCGATGAGATGGATTACCTCGTCAAAAGGCTGGACAGCTTTGACACACAGGAAAAGGCGAAATTTCAGGCATCCGCTGTCAAATACGGGCTGTTCGATATGAGGCAACTGATCGACCTGACATTCTGTTGCCAGGAGACAACGGTGATCACTGACTTCTCAGATCTGGAGAAAGTCGGCCGCCGTTATTATCTGGACGTGAATGGCGGCGCCGCATCCAAAGAAGAACTGGAGAATGTGGACGGGTATGAAACCGCTCTGCTGTTGATCGGCGACGGTGACGGCACCATCACCCCGTATGGTGTGATCTACGACAACGGTATGCAGCTCCGCCCTGTCTATGATGGCCAGAACTTCCCACTGTATCAGCACCAAGACGCAGTCCTGGTGCTTGGCCTGACCCATGAATCAGACCTGGATATGAACAGCGCCACCACGTGGCTTTTCCTGCCCGCCAGCGCAGAGCGGCTGGAACGGGCTCTCAAAAGAGGAGGTTTTGAGCCAGGCTCAAGTATCCACTGTACCTGTGTGGGCGGAAATATTCAGGAGGAGTTAGAAGCCCGTTTGGATTTTGAAAGAGAGTCCCTGAAGAACCTGAACACATTTGCTTCCGCAATTGCTTCAATCGATGAAGCCCAACACGCAAAGTTCAAAGCGGTCATCCAGATGGCAAATCCGCAGTCGGCAGCGGAGATGACAGCTCTGGCCCAAAACCTGGATCTGTTCGATTTTGTCCCCGGCATTCATTCTCCAAAGGAGTATGGCGAGTTTATGATTCGGGAGTCCGGCCACTTCGACCTGGACGATGATCTGGCTCCATTTATCGACTATGAGGCATACGGACAAAAAGAAATCAATGCTGAAAACGGTGTTTTCAATGAACAGGGCTACGTAGCCTACAAGGGCACGCAGAGTCTGTCGGAACTGATGATGAGGCCCCCGGCCGAACAAAAGCATGCCGGATCGGAGATGCGGATGGGAGGTTTTTCGAGGTGATTACATTGCATTTGACCCGCGGGAAGGACCTAGAGGGCATCTATATCAGGCTTCCGTCTCCAAAGGAGAAAATCGAGGAGACAATGGCTCGACTTGCTGCAATCAGCGAGGATACTGCCACGACAAGAATCCTGAATATATCCAGCAGCGTGAAAAACCTTGGTGACTACATTCAAAATACGGATCTCAGCCAGCCTGACGGACTGCAGAAAATCGCAGCTCTGGCGGAAAAGCTTCAGCCGCTGGATCTGGAGTCCTGTCTGAAATTTGAGGGGATGCTGGATGCAAACATGGTCCAGGGCGTGGATGACGTCATGAAGCTGGCGGATTGCCTGGATGAGTATGTGCTGCTGCCGGAGGTGGGAACAGGAAGCGCGCTGGGGCGGTATTTGGTGAATCAAGGTGTTTTTGAGTGCCCGGATCACCTTCGGCCCTATCTGGACTTCCAGGCAATCGGTCAGGAATTCTACAGCAATCACGGCGGAGCGTTCTGCCGCGGCGGCTACGCGGTGCAAAAGACGGAGTTGCCCGGGAGCCTCCAACGCCGTTATGAGGAGATAACTGGCGTGATCTCGTTGGACCTTCGGACCGGAAGCGGCCTATCCCTCACGCTTTCCCTGCCTGCCTCCCCGGAATCTCTGCAATGGGCAAAAGAGAATCTGGGTATCACAGATTTCGCAGAGGCGGAAATTATTTCCGCCCACTATGAATTCCCGTATCTATCGGTGCTGGTTCCCTCCAATCTGATTACCGTCGAGTCTGCAAATGAACTGGCATCCTGTCTGGTGAAGATGCGGCAG
>CASEPH010000070.1 GCA_949289625.1 uncultured Clostridia bacterium
TGGTTAGAACGCCGGCCTGTCACGCCGGAGGTCGAGGGTTCAAGTCCCTTCCGCGTCGCCATTATGCTGCTATAGCTCAGTCGGTAGAGCGCATCCTTGGTAAGGATGAGGTCGCCAGTTCAAATCTGGCTAGCAGCTCCAAAAACCCTTGAAAGTTCGGCTTTCAAGGGTTTTTTGTTGTAATTTTAATTATTATAAAATTTTGGTATGCTGCCGCTCCCTGTCCGGGAACGACAACATACCAAAATTTTGTGGATAGCATTGTACAGTAACGGTCAGGCTGACATATTGTGAAAAGGTCGAAATCAACATAGAAGGATGGATATAAGGAGGAAAGCTATGAGCAGAGAGGTTCCGTTTCTCGATATGCGCAGATCATCCGGAGATCCTATCAACTGCTGGATCGTCTATCTGATGCCTTTTGATGCGGAAGAGCGGGGAAACTATGACAAGGTTGATGCCTTCCAGCGGATGTGTGTTGACAACAATATCTTCGGTATGGGCTGGGATCTTCCCAAAGATGCCATGCTTCCCTTTGAAACCACCATCCAAAAGGGGGCAGAGATATATCGGGAGATACATCAAACACGCTATGGCGACGATTCTGGTATGAAGAACGCTTTGCTCGACTATCAGAAGATCCAAAAAGGCGATTATGTTGTGATGAGATTGAAAAACGGCCATTATTATGTGGGGAAGACAGCGGAGTCACCGGTCTATTTACAGCAAGAGCAGGAGCCCTTCTCCTATCTCTCCTGGGGCTGCCGGGTAGAACGGTGGGAAGAATATGTATCGGAAGAAGATATCCCATCAGAACTTCGGGGACGGCTTTCTCAGCGGCGCCATACCACGATCCAGCGAATCGCTGGCTATAGGCTCCGCCTGCTGATCATGAAACTCTATGAAGATCGAACCGCTGCGCCCCAGTTCCAAATTCCGCCCCTCCGCATTACCCGGGATAATTTCATTCGGTGCTTGGATTACTTGCAGTTGGAGGATCTGGTGGCCCTGCACATTTGGAAACAGCATGGGAGCAGTGGATATATGCTCCTCCCATCCTCCGGCAAGGTTAGCCAGGCAAAATATGAATTTCGATTTATCAATGTAGAGCATCCGGAGCGGAAAGCGATTACCTGTCAGGTCAAAAATCAGGCAGACATTCAAATTGAGCAGTATAAAGGCGAAACTGGGTACGAATGGATTTATCTGTTTAGTGGCCTGTGGAGTGATGAGGAGGCAGCAAATAAACAGGTCAAATGCGATTCCAATGTGGTTGTCATCAGCCCATCGGAGCTGTTTGAAACATTGCGCTACCACCCTGCTTTCGACAGCCGGTTCTATCAGGTAGAGAATAAAGCCGTAATCTCTATTGGAGAGATTGCGGCGGGGCTACAAGAATTGAGTTACACGGATGCAGGGAAGAAACTTAGAGTAAGGGGAAGCCGGCAATATGCTTGGGCCGGGCCTGACTTTCTCTGCTTTGTGGTCTCCGATGGGCTGTTCTATTCTGAAGAGTTTGGCGCATTGATCTGTGCTTGGGGGAATTACACAGAGGAAGAAATCGGCACCCTTCGGAATGATCTTAGCCGATGCCTGTCCAACACCGCCATCTGTCAACCCTCCTGATTGTCGATGAAGACAATGGGATAGCCACCTACTTCGGCTTTCAAGGGTTTTTTGTTGTGAAAATTGAAGCGCACTGGACAGGAAGCATTTCCTTTCCAGTGCGCTTTTTTTGATCCGCCGCGTGGGCTTACATTGCAGTATGAATCTGGAAGGTGATGCCCCTCTGCCGGAGCATGGACTCCACGCGGCAGGAGGTGCAGCCACCTTCCGCCCAGTCTGCCAGGGCCTCCGGCAGGGTGCGGTTTGGATTCAGGGACTTTTGAAGCCGCTCTCCCTGGGACGCCTCCAATCCATAGTGATACTCCTTCTCAGCCTCCACGTCGATGCTGTAGCGCTCCACTGTGCCGCGCTGGTCATAGAACACAGAGAGGAAGAAAGGGTACTCCAGGGAGAGGGGAAGGCGCTTGTGGAACTGGCTACGAGACGCATCGTACCGGTCGTCCTTCAGGATGGCCTGGGCCATGCGGTACTTGAGAACCCGCCGTCTGTCCCGGGCAGTGACCGTGTTCAGACGGGCCAGGTCGCTGTTGTGGGTCAGGTCCGCCAGCTTCACCCGGCGGGCGATGGGATTGCTGCGCAGCCGGACCACATACTCCAGATAGGGAGTGTATTCGTCATGGGTCAGAAGCCCCAGGGCCTCCAGTACCGCCTCCGGGAACCCCTCATCCCGCAGATCGCAGATGGTATAGTGGGAGTCCTCCACCACGTCGTGGAGCAGAGCTGTGCACACCTCCTCCTCCGTTTCCAGCTGCTCGGCCAGATGGAGGGGGTGGATCACATAGGGCAGTCCGCTTTTATCCGTCTGGCTGTTGTGGGCCGCAAAGCAGATCAGCAGGGCCTTTTTCGTCAGAGGTGTATATATCAGCCCTACGGGGCGCAGAGGCGCCATGGGGGCGCTTTCCAGGGGACTGGTGATGCTGTTGGAGTCGTGGTTTATGCTCATGTAGCAGCCCTTCTTTTTTTGCTTGAATTTTGTGTAACCACTGTAACAGTTTTGCAGGTCGCGGGTATATATAGACAGAACAGGCAAAGCAAGACACAAATACAATTTATAAGGAGGACACAGAGATGGAGATGCAGAAGAATTTTTCCGAGCAGGACGTGAAGGACCTGGAACTGTTTGCTGACAAGCTGGAGCAGGCGGAGGACGAGGCTGCTGTAAACAGCATCCTGAAGGAGTACGGCTATGATACCGGTGCCAAGTCCGGCGATGAGCTGGGAGAGGCCGATCTGGAGAATGTCACCGGAGGTGTGACCGAGTTTTCCGCGCTGAAGTGGCTGCTGAAAAATACTGACTGGGGCAAGCTGACCTGGAAAGGCACCAAGATGGCTGCCAGATGCCTGTACGACGCCGTCAGATATGGCGATCCGTACCGGACTTACAGTGAGAAGGAAGTCCAAAAGGTCAGCAAAGACCTGGATGAGGCCATTCCCAATTGGATCAAGAAGTTCAGCTGATCCGGAACGCCGGTCTCTGTTGGGGCGGGGCTGTTTGCCCCGCCCCTTCTGCTGCGGTCTGGTTTGGACGGCGCAGGTGGTTAAATGGAGGTGTTGTAAGATACAACACCTCCATTTTGTGTCTGTCTGGGATCACCACCACGCAGTATACTCGCAGAATGTGCGGTCCGGCGATCCTTTTTTCTCCAGGAAGAAGGGATCTTCTTCGATGAGAGACTGCAGCTCTTCCAGATATTCCTCCATACGGCCGCCGGTAAAGATCCCGCCGCCTGTGACATAGCCGGGCAGGATG
>CASEPH010000071.1 GCA_949289625.1 uncultured Clostridia bacterium
ATACGAAATGTAAACCGTATAATGATTCTGATGAGTTGACATTGTGGTGCGGTTTGCTATAATGATGGACAGAAAGGAAGTGGATCGGCTTGTGTCATACAAAAAACAAACCCCTGTTTACCACCCATGAATTATGTGCCACAGCATTGGGAGCGGCGTTGATGACCATCTGTGCCTGGATCTCCATCCCCTTGGAGGTATCCATCACCCTGCAGACCTTTGCCATCTTTCTGGTGACGGGGCTGCTGGGATTGAAATGCGGCACCCTGTCCGTGGTGGTATATCTGCTGCTGGGAGCGGTAGGTTTGCCGGTCTTTACCGGATTTCGGGGAGGACTGGGGAGCTTGGTGGGCGTCACCGGCGGATATCTGCTGGGATTTGTCTTTACCGCCATCGTGGTGGGACTGGGTACAAAGCTCCTGGGAAGAAGCTGGCCTGTCCTCATCGGCTCCATGGTGTTGGGACTGGCGGTGTGTTACGCCTTTGGCTCGGCCTGGTTTCTGGTGCTCTATACCAGCGCCACAGGACCCATTGCCATTGGGACGGTCCTGGCCAAGTGTGTGATTCCATTTCTAATTCCGGACGCGGTGAAGATCCTGCTGGCGGCTTTACTTGTGAAACGGCTGGAACGGACGCCCCTAGGACAAATGCGATAAAAAGGGTATATCAGTGGAGAGACTGTCGGAAAAGCCGGAAGGCTTTTTCGACAGTCTCTTTTATAGTATATCAAAGATTCTTTTGGGCCTCTCGGTGTTTTTGTCATGTTTCCCCAGGCTCTGCAAAAAACGCACTCAGGGAAATCCCCAGAGCGTCACAGATCCGCTCAATGGTGTCGATCTTCAGCTGACCACCCCGTTTTCTGGTGGTCTGGATGGTGGAATAGGAAATGCCGGACTTTTGGGCCAGCTGGTACATGGTCAGACCCCGCTCTTCCGCCAGATCGCAGACACGTTTCACGGTATCCAAAATTGATTCCTCCTTGATCTTCAGGATAACACGCGGCCTGCGATGGAAAAGGCCAATTCTGGCGACACCGGCCGGGGTGGATAGGCTTCATTATAGGAAATCAGTACCGGCTGGGGGTGCAGCACACCTTGACTGTCTGTAAAGCTGTCCCGGGTGGTTTCCTCCGGCTCCTGCTGACCGTAAACCTTAATGTATCCGTCTCCGTCATAGAGGAACAGACCCACTTCTCCGGGGGTCAGGTCACTGCACTGCTGCACCCATACGATCTGACCGTCATGGTAGACCGGCTCCATGCTGTCGCCGCTGACCCGCACGCCAAAGTCCGCATGTTCAGGTACATCGGCTGCCGGAAAGCGCAGCAGCTCAAAATTCTCTTCATCCAGAAATGCGCCGGTGCCAGCGGAGGCGGGGAGGGTACTGACGGGCATATCCAGATAGACAATGTCGTCCGGGACCTGGGGATTGTAGCGTCCGGAGGCAATCAAATCCTCCCGGTATTCCCGGAGTTTCTGCTGGCCCAGGTCATTGAGCTCCTGGACCTTGGCAGGATGTTTCGTGAAAAATCCCACTCCGTCCTCAATCTCCAGGGCATGACACACTGCCAAAAACTGATAGGCGTTGGGCACTGCCATGCCCAGCTCCCATTTGTTTACCCCCTGCCGCTGGATCGCCAGACCATAACTGCGCAGCAAGGCGCTGAATTCATGCAGGCTGAGGCCCTTTTTCTTCCGGGCCTCGGCAATTTTTTTGCCAATGTAGTTTTCCTCCCGTTCCGCCGCAGCGTTATAGCTGTTGCCGGCCGAAAGGGGGTTATTGTAACGCTGCTTTCCCATACGAACGTCCTCCTGTTCCCGGAGTGTTTCTGATCTGGTTCCATTATACCGGCAAAAACAGGCCTTGTCAATGAAAATGTTCTTATTATGCGACAACTGCGATGTTGACAGAGAAAAATAGGATCGATATACTGGGGCTATAGACAGGAGGGATCCCAAATGGACGGCAGCAGGATAGGGACCTATATCTGCATTGACCTGAAGAGTTTTTATGCCTCGGTGGAGTGTGTGGAGCGGGGACTGGACCCCATGACGGCAAAACTGGTGGTGGCCGATGAGAGCCGCACCGACAAGACCATCTGCCTGGCGGTGTCTCCTGCCCTGAAAGCCTATGGAATTCCCGGTCGGGGACGGCTCTTTGAGGTCAAGCAGAAGCTTCGGGAGATCAAGGCACGGACAGGCAAGGAAATCACTTTTATCACAGCTATGCCCAGAATGGCAAAGTATATCAAGGTTTCCTCAGATATTTATGCGATCTATCTCAAATACATCGCCCCGGAGGATATTCATGTGTATTCCATTGACGAGGTGTTCATCGACTGCGCCAAGTATTTAAAGCTCTATGGCATGACAGCCTGGGATTTGGCCATGACCATGATCCGGGATGTGCTGGCCGCCACGGGAATTACCGCCACGGCGGGTATCGGCACCAACCTGTATCTTGCCAAGATTGCCATGGACATTGTGGCCAAAAAGCAGCCGGCCGATGCAAATGGGGTCCGCATTGCGGCGCTGGACGAGCAGCGGTATAAGGAGCTGCTCTGGGAGCACCAGCCCCTGACGGATTTTTGGCAGATCGGACATGGCATCAGCAAAAAGCTGGCCACGAAAGGCCTCCATACCATGGGGGACATTGCCCGGTGTTCTCTGGGGAGAAAGTCGGACTTCTACAACGAGGATCTGCTGTTCCGGATGTTCGGGGTCAACGCAGAACTGCTCATTGACCACGCCTGGGGGATAGAGACCTGCACCATGGCGGACATCAAGCAATACCGTCCTTCCACCAATTCTACGGGTATCGGACAGGTATTGACCCGGCCCTACGGCTATGCCGAGACCAAGATCATCGTCCGGGAGATGACAGAGCAGCTGGTGCTGGATCTGGTGGAGAAGGAGCTGGTCACCGATGCCATTGTGCTGCATTTAGGCTACGACCGGGAGAACGTGATCCCCGGCTTCCAAGGGGAGACCAAAACCGACAGCTACGGCAGAAAGCTCCCACGGTCCGCCCATGGCACCGCCAGCCTGGATGGTCCTACGTCCTCCGGCAGCGTTATTATGGCTGCGGTGCTGGAACTGTTTGCCCGGATCACGGATCCGGGATTGACGGTTCGCCGGGTCACGGTCACGGCCATCCGGGTGCTTTCGGAGACAGCCGTGACGCCGCAGATGGATCTGTTCACAGATCTTCGGGCTGTAGAACAGGAGAAACAGCTCCAGCGTGCCATGCTGCATCTTCGAAAACGCTATGGCAAAAACGCGGTGCTGCGGGGCCATGATTTCCAGGAGGGAGCCACCACCATCCAGCGAAACAGTCAGATTGGAGGACATCGGGCATGAGTATTTACGAGGACATCATGCATCTGACTCGACCTATTTCCAGCCACCCCAGAATGCACCGGGAGGATCGGGCCAAACTCTTTGCCCCCTTTGCGGCCCTCAATGGCCATTCCCGGGCCATCCACCAGCGAGATGCCGTTCTGGTACCCCAGGTGCAGAAAACCGATGACGCCTTGGAGGAGTTGGATCGGGTGCTGCATACACTGCAAAAGGGTGACGTTGTTACCGTCACCTGGTTTGTGCCCCTTCAGCGGGAAGCGGATGAGGTTTTGGGCGCATACACCACCACCGCAGACAGCTATGAGCGGCTGGATCGCTATGAACGGCTTTTGTATCTGCAAAACCAGGTGATTCCCATAGATCATCTGGCGGAACTGCGAAAGGAAGACGGGCAAAATGAACAGCGGTAGACGAAAGCAGTATGTGGAGGTGCTGGCGACCCATCGGATCGACGGGACTGTACGCCCACGGACCATCATCATGGCGGACGGGCCCAGTTTCGAGATCGACGATGTAAAATCCGTAGTCAGAACGAAGACAAGATACTCCGGGGAAGTGGTCCTCTGCTATACGGTTCGGATCCGGGGCAAGGAGACCCGCCTCTATCACGATGATGACCGCTGGTTTGTGGAGATGAAGGAACGATCCTGATGTGATCCTAAGCATCCAAATCATCTGTATTGCGTTCTTCTCTGATTTTGAACGGTATTGGCCATTGGCGAAAACAAATACCGAGATGCTGAAATGGCTG
>CASEPH010000072.1 GCA_949289625.1 uncultured Clostridia bacterium
CGTGACCCATCTCATGGACCAGGGTAAAGGCGTCGCTGAGGGTATCGGTGTAGTTGAGCAGCACAAAGGGATGGACGCCATAGACACCGGCGGAATAGGCGCCGGAGCGCTTGCCCTGGTTTTCGTAGACATCCAGCCAGCGGTTCTCAAAGCCCTCGTTGAGCACCCGCAGATAGTCCTCGCCCAGAGGGGCCAGGGCGGCGCGTGCCAGCTCCTTGCCCTGCTCAAAGGGAACCTCCATGCGCTGGTCGGCCACCATGGGCGTATAGAGATCGTAGTAATGGAGCTTGTCCACGCCCAGCAGCTTCTTGCGCAGACGCACATAGCGGTGCATGGTAGGCAGATGCTTGTGGATCGTCTCGATAAGGTTGTGATAGATCTCCACCGGGACCTCCGTCTCCGCCAGGGCCGCATGGAGAGCCGAAGGATACCGGCGGGCTTCGGCAAAGAATTGCAGCTGCTTCATCTGGGCGCTCAGAACGGCGGAGCAGGTGTTCTTTAACTTGCCGTAACCGGCGTAAAGGGAGCGGAACGCTGACTCCCGCAGGGTGCGGTCCGGGGATTCCAGCAGGGGGCCATAGTTGCCGTGGGACACGGGATGGCGGTTGCCCTGGCTGTCCACCGCGTCATCAAAGGTCAGGTCCGCGTTATTCAGCAGGGAGAAGATGTTGCCGGGAGCCTGTCCCATGCTGCCGGCGGCAGCCAGCAGCCCCTCCCCTTCTCCGGACAGGGTGTGGTCCTTTTTGCGGAGAATGCGGGTCAGCAGCAGCCGGTAGTGCTCCAGAGCCGGGACCGCCTGATAGAAGGATTCCAGACGCTCGGTGTCGATGGCCAACAGTTCCGGCGTCTGGAAGGCCAACGCCTGCTCCGATTCCACCAGCAGATGATGGGCCTGGGCGCTCATTTCCTGATAGACCGGATTCCGGGTGTCCTCGTCGGTCTTGCGGAAGGCGTAGGACAAAAGGCGGTCGCCGTCCTCCTCCAACTGGTCCTGCAACTGGAGAAACGCCAGCAGCGTTTCGGCGCTTTCGCCCAACCGTCCCTGATAGTCGGACAGTTTGGCCAGCGTCTCCCGCATACGGGCATATTCTGCCCGCCAGGCATCGTCACTGGGGAACAGATCGGCCAGATTCCAGGTGTACTCTTTCGCCAGTTCCTTGCGGTTTGGAATGGTTTGTGCCATGGTATGCACTCCTTTAATCAATTTCGTCTCTGCTGTATCCATCGCAATTTTGGTAAATAGCAGTGTACGGAAACCGTACCTTGTCAGTATAGCACAGTCCGGCGCCGCTGTCATCGGGTTCTTGCGGGAGCGGATGTCGTGAAATCCGTTATACCGTTATACAGTTTGACAGAAAGCATCCAGCATACTGTAAACTCGAATATGCCACCGATACAAAAATCATTCGATTTAAGAAAATCGTAGCGGAAGCAAACCCGTTCGATGAATATTGGACGGACTATTTTGAGGAACGAGAGGGCGAAAAGCTGCTCAACAGCACCAAGGGACGAGAAAAATTACTGACAATCTGGAGACGGCAACACCGCCGCTGCCCGGTTTGCGGAGAGCTTATCACATCAGAAACCGGCTTCAAGGTGCATACCCCAGCCGGCAAGAATAGCCAGAAAATCATGGTACACAAGGAATGTCATGAAGAAATCCACAGCCTGATTACTACTTTTGAGCCGGGTTCCCGATAAGGGGGCCTTTTGAAAGGCTTGAGCCGTATGAGGGGAAACTCTCACGTACGGTTCTTAGGGGAGGGATGGGCAGCAATGTCCATCTCTTACCCGACCAGACGGTGGAAAATAAGCAGAAGTTCATTTCGCAAATTATGACCAGCAAAAGCCCCGTGCGTTCCTGCGATGATGTGGACGAAACGGCCCTCTCCTTTGCCGAAATCAAGGCTCTGTGCGCCGGAGACCCCCGTATCAAGGAGCGTATGGATTTGGATGTAGAGGTTGCCCGCCTGAAGCTGATGAAAGCCGACCACCAGAGCAAGCAGTACCGTCTGGAGGACCAGCTGCTCAAATACTTCCCCCAGGAAATTGAAACCAACAAGGGCTATATCCAGGGCTTTGAGGCTGACCAGGAGACCCTGGCCGCCCACCCCCACCCGAAGGACGGCTTTGCCGGGATGGAGATTCGGGGCGATATTCTGACCGACAAAGAGAACGCCGGTGCCGCCCTGCTGGACGCCTGCAAGGAGGTCAAAGGCTCCGATCCGGTGCAGATTGGCACCTACCGGGGCTTTACCATGTCCGTGGAATTTTCAGCCTGGAAACAGGAATATACGCTCCTGCTGAAAGGCCAAATGACCCACTGGGCGACCCTTGGCACCGACCCACGCGGCAATCTCACCCGTATCGACAATGCGCTTTCTCAAATGACACAGCACCTTGAGGCGGTGCAAAACCAGCTGTCGAACCTTTATCAGCAGCAGGCGGCCGCCAAAGAGGAAGTGGGCAAGCCGTTCCCCTATGAGGATGAGCTGAAAAGCAAAAGTGCCCGTTTGGTGGAGCTGGATACGCTGTTGAACATTGATGGCAAGGGCCATGCCCAGCCGGAAACCGTGGTTGCCAAAGGCGCACGGCCCTCGGTGCTGGACAGCCTGAAACGCCCGGTGCCGCCACGCAGCCCCGAAAAGAAACCGAAGCAGCACGAGGAGGTACGATAAGAAAAAGGACGGGCAAGTTGCCCGTCCTTTCTACTGCTCATTAAATGGGAAGTTAGTCAAAATACTTAAAATCATAACCTTCTTCGGGTTCGCCAATTTCATATCCTAAAACTTCTGTTAATCGCTTTTTTAATAAAGCATACCATCCTTCCCAAATATCATTAGGCATTGTTCCAGCAATCTGTATTCCGCTTGGTTCAACGGAGGCCCATAAATCTATGTCTTTCCCCATCCATCGCGGCCCATTTTTATCTCCTGCCCAGTATGGCATGGACGAATATACTGTATCAATTTTTTCCCAAACCTCTTTTGGTGCAGTATAATGAATGTTTAAATTTATATCATGTTCCATTCCCAATATCTCCTCTAAAAACTCCAGTTTATTTGTTTTATTGTACTTGAAAATCATTAACAATTCAACCACGGGCAGAGAAGTATCAACCATCTACTACACCAAGACCAGATAGACCGGACGAACCAAACGGAGATTGTTTCTTTCTTGTATAACGAACAGGAGGTGCGATAAAAACATGAAACCCAACGATCTGAATACTGCCCTCTATGAGAAGATGGCTGCTGAACAGGACAAATACCGGGACTGGCTGAAAAGCCAGCCCCCGGCAGAAGTCCTGAACCACGCCTGCGAGTACACCATCCGGGAGGATATTTTGATGTGCATGGAGGAATTGGAACTGACAGACGCGCAGGCTCAGGCACTTTTAGATTCCCCCTCACCCCTGGCAGATATATTCCATTACTTTGGAAAGTCGGAAACCGGATACATGGATGTGATCCGGGACAGCATCGAGAACCGAGCCGATGATGCTTGCAAGGCCCAGACAGAGCTGCGGAAGGTTGCCATTTATCCTCACTCTGCTGTGTATGCGAAAGAGCATGGGGAGCTGGAGCAATACCGGGCTTCCAATAACGCCAATCTCCAATGCAAGGAGGCCATTGAAGCAGCGGTGCGGGAACACTTCGACGGGATGTATCTCAGTCACGATGCCGCCAAGGGTGTGATCGAGACCTACGGCCTGGACCGGGTCATGCTGGTCCTTGCCAACACCGTCCAGCTCCAGGACTGGGATGGACGCTACTCGCCCCGCAACAAGGAATGGGCCAAGACTATCCCCAACTATAACTCCGATACCGTCCGCTGCGGCTATGCCCTGAACAGCCACCCCGCTGTTTTGAACGGGTTTATTGATCTGGTGCGCGAGGAACATCTGCGCCGCCAGCCGCTGACGGCAGAGGACATCCAGGCAGAGGCAGAACGGATTTTGCGGGAGCTGCGCGCACCGGATATGCCGAACAGCCCCCACGGGACCCATTACATGGCCCGCATTTCCCCGGAGTTTCTGAATCGTGCCGGGAGCAAAGACCATGACCGGCTGATGAATCTCCTGCCGTTTCGCAGTCTTTCGTTTACCGGTATGAAGGGACTTCCTGGAACCTATGCCACCATCCTGGCCAACGAGGACCGCTCCAAGGAGCTGCGCCAGCCCCGGCCTTCTGTCCGGGAGCATTTGAAGCAGGAACCGAAACAGGCAGCCCCCAAAGCTCCGGGCCATAAGAAACGGGAGCCGGAACGGTGAGTACCCCAAAGCGCAAACGGGAGGTCCAGGTGAATTTTCGGGTCTCCCCGGAGGAGCTGGCGCTGATCGAACAGAAAATGTCCCAACTTGGGACGAAGAACCGAGAAGCCTATCTGCGGAAGATGGCCCTGGACGGTTATGTGGTGCAGCTGGACTTGCCGGAGCTGAAGGAGCTGGTGTCTCTGCTGCGCCGGAGCAGCAACAACCTGAACCAGCTCACCCGCCGAGTGCATGAGACCGGGCGTGTCTACGACGCTGACCTGGAAGATATAGCCCAGCGGCAGGAGCAGCTATGGGAGGGCGTGAAGGAAATCCTGACCCAGCTCTCCCATCTTTCGTGACAGGGGCATATATTCCTTCTGCGGAGGGAGGAACGGCGTTCTTTTCGCTGCGTCTCCCTCCGCTTT
>CASEPH010000073.1 GCA_949289625.1 uncultured Clostridia bacterium
GAACAGGAGGAGATCGACCATGAAGAATAAGAGAATTTTCAAGACCTTTTCGGCCCTCTGCGCCGCTCTGGTGCTGATGATGGGCCTTTCCGTGACCGCCTTTGCCCAGGGAACAGACCAGCCTCCGGCAGAGGACGCCACCAACGACAGCAATGTGGTGGTGGAGGAAACTGAGGACAGTCCGGCCCTGACCCCGGATGGCAACGCCGCCCTGGTGGATGATTTCGGCGGCAACAAACAGCTCATTACCGTCACTACCAAGGCGGGCAACTACTTCTACATTCTCATTGACCGAGCCAACGAGGACAAAGAAACTGCCGTCCACTTCTTGAATCAGGTGGACGAGGCCGATCTGATGGCGCTGATGGAGGACGGTCAGACCACCCAGGAGCAGCCCGCTGTCTGTAACTGTACGGAGAAATGTGTAGCCGGTACGGTCAATACCGCCTGCCCGGTGTGCGCCACCAATATGAGCGGCTGCACGGGCAAGGAGCCGGAGCCGGAGACCCCGGAGGAAACCGCAGAGCCGGAGGAACCGGCGCAGAAACCTGCCGGACTGAATCCGGCCATTCTTTTGGTGGTGCTGGCCCTACTGGGTGGCGGCGGCGCTTTGGCCTACTTTAAGCTGGTGAAAAACAAACCTAAGACCAAGGGTAACGACAATTTGGATGATTACGACTACGGCGAGGATGATACCGACCAGGAGGACGAGGACTCCTGGGAGACCGAGGAATCTGACGAGCCGGACGATGATGGGGACGGCGGCGAAGAAAGCGAGGACAAACTGGAATGACCAGTATCGCAGACTCCTCATCCAACTCTCCTATATCGTGCAAAATGAGGGACGGGAAAGTAATTTCCCGTCCCTCGCATTTGTCCCCCAGTCATCCTTGTTATGGCTGTGGTAACTACTGTGACAATCGTCCTTGTGTTGATTTGTGTACGAAAGAACTATTGGGTTGGTTAAAGGAAATACGAGAACGGAGGTGTTTATAAATATGAAGCTGGTAATCGCTGAAAAACCGTCCGTTGCCCAAAGTCTGGCCGCTGTGATTGGGGCCAACATCCGCAAGGACGGCTATTTAGAAGGCAACGGCTGGCGGGTCAGCTGGTGTGTGGGCCACCTGGCTGGGCTGGCCGATGCCGACGCCTATAACCCCGACTACGCCAAGTGGCGCTATGACGATCTGCCTATTCTGCCGGAACCCTGGCAGATGGTGGTGAGCAAGGACAAGAAGAAACAGTTTGACATTCTGAAACAGCTGATGAATGCCCCGGATGTGACTGAGGTGGTGAACGCCTGCGATGCCGGACGCGAGGGGGAGCTGATCTTCCGCAGCGTCTACGAGCTGGCGGGCTGCCAGAAGCCTATGAAACGGCTCTGGATTTCCTCGATGGAAGATTCCGCCATCCGGGAGGGCTTTGCAAACCTGCGCCCCGGTGCAGACTATGACGGCCTGCGGGATGCGGCCCTCTGCCGCGCCAAGGCGGATTGGCTGGTGGGTATCAACGCCACCCGGCTGTTTTCCGTGCTGTATCACCGAACCCTCAACATCGGGCGCGTCATGTCCCCGACGCTGGCCCTCATCGTTCAGCGGGAGGCCGAGATCGACACCTTCAAGCCGGTGCCGTTCTACACGGTCACACTGGAACTGCCCGGTTTCACCGTTTCCGGGGAGCGCATGGCGGACAAGGCCGCTGCCGAGCAGCTGAAAACTGCTTGTCAGGGTGCGACTGCCACAGTGAAAAAGGTGGAGCGCAAGGACAAATCCGAGAAGCCGCCCGCCCTTTATGACTTGACTAACCTCCAACGGGACGCCAACCGGCTGCTGGGGTTCACCGCCCAGCAAACCCTGGACTACCTGCAAAATCTGTATGAAAAGAAGCTCTGTACCTACCCCCGGACTGATAGCCGCTATCTGACTTCGGACATGGCGGCGAGTCTGCCGGAGCTGGTCCAGCTCACTGCCGGGGCGATGCCCTTTGCCGCTGGTATGGAGCTTGCCTGCAATGCGGCCCAGGTCATCAACGACAAGAAAGTGACCGACCACCATGCGGTGATTCCTACCCGCAACCTCCCGGGCGCAGACCTGTCCAGCCTGCCGGTTGGCGAAAAGGCAGTGCTGGAGCTGGTGGCCCTGCGGCTGCTGTGCGCCGTGGGCCAGCCCTATACCTTTGCGGAAACCGCCGTTGTTGTCGAGTGCGCCGGAGCGGAGTTTACCGCCAAGGGTCGCACGGTGAAAAATCACGGCTGGCGGGCGCTGGACGCTGCCTACCGCGCAGGGCTGAAAAATGCGGAGCCGGACAAAGAAACCGAGGACAAGGCGCTGCCGGAGCTGTCTGAAGGTCAGACGCTGCCCCTTTCTGGTGCTGCCGTCAAGGAGGGCAAAACCACCCCGCCCAAGCACTTCACCGAGGATACGCTGCTTTCCGCAATGGAGACTGCCGGGAAGGACGATATGCCGGAGGACGCCGAGCGCAAGGGTCTGGGAACTCCGGCCACCCGCGCCGGGATTCTGGAAAAGCTGGTGTCCACCGGCTTTCTGGAGCGCAAAAAGAGCAAGAAAACCGTTCAGCTTATGCCCTCCCATGATGCGGTATCCCTTATCACCGTGTTGCCGGAGCAGCTGCAATCGCCCCTTCTGACTGCTGAGTGGGAGTACCGGCTGGGTGAGATCGAGCGTGGCCAGCTGGCCCCGGAGGACTTTATGGCCGGGATCAGCGCCATGCTCCAGGAGCTGGTGAGAACCTATCGGATGATTAAAGGCACCGAGTATCTGTTCATGCCGCCCCGCGAGGTGGTGGGCAAATGCCCCCGCTGCGGTGGTGATGTGGCGGAGCTACAAAAGGGGTTCTTCTGCCAGAACGAGGGCTGTAAATTTGCCATTTGGAAAAACAACAAGTGGTGGGAGCTGAAGCGCAAGCAGCCCACCAAGGCCATCGTGACGGCGCTACTCAAAAATGGCCGCGCCCATGTAAGCGGCCTACACTCCGAGAAAACCGG
>CASEPH010000074.1 GCA_949289625.1 uncultured Clostridia bacterium
CTTCTTTTCAATTGCCAGCGTAGCAAAAAACTGTGGGTATCGCATAATGTGCTTTTGCAGTGTCTTGATACCATCCTTATCTGTGCGTTCCACATAGGCAAAGCCGTATTTCAGGAGTTTCAAAAAGCGGACAGGCAGAAATAGTGAAGTCAATATCCGATTTGTCGGCGTTAACTCGCTCAGATTTGTCTGATATTCCTTGGTACCGCGGATGGATACAAGGTTGTTGTCTCTAAGAATTAGCTCCTCGGCATCTTCCTGCAAAACGGGGATCATCGTTTGAATCTGCGGTTCCTCCTCACGGAAACGGTTAAAAAACAGTTTTTCATAGCTACTGGAGGCATAGAACGCTCCCGTGATAGGTTCTACCTCGGAGTCATCGTACTCCATGTTGTTGGAGAACACCATAATCTGCGTTATATTCGCAAAGCGTCGAAAGGTCTTCTTCTCAAATCGGCTGTTGATTCGCTTGTGCTCCGCAATGATTCCGTCCCGGTTATTGGGCTTTTTGACCTCAATAAAAGCCAGGGGCAGGCCATTGATCAGGAGCGTGATATCCGGCCGAAATTCATCATCTCCGTTTCGATAAGGAAGTTCTGTGACAACATGGTATGTATTTCGTGAAGTATCATCCAGGTCAATGATCCGCAAACCGTCAATGCCATCCAAAAGGATCTTGTAAAATGCACGGCCCAGATCGTCATTAGCCAGTTTGATTGTAAGTTCCTCAATCAGGTGATCAACTTCCGAAACTGAAAGCTTTCTTCCGTTCAACTGGTTGACAGCGCTATGCAGCAGCCCTCTAAAAATATTAGTGTCTGGGCAGATTTCGCCTTTGTACTGTTTCAGTGGACGATAAATATACCCAAGACGAGTTAGGTGCGCAATCGCCGGAATTTTGACGCGTGAATTCTCATTGTGGGCCATACCTGTCACCCCGTTTTCTCCCAAACTTATAGTTATTATATCAGGGTTTTTCAATTTCCTCAATCCAACAATATACGCACAGACAAGTTTTCATTTTGTAAGCAAGACCTTTGCAACAGTGTTGACAAAGAAACCCTTCCCCATTTACAGAAGCCCTTTGCTCCACTATACTGAATGCAGAAAAACAAAATGGGGGTGCGGGCAATGGCAGGCAGGCGGATCTGCGCCGGGTACTACCGGCGATACGATGACAAAACAGTCTATGTGATCTCCACGGCCACGGATGCCGACACCGGCGAGGAAACTGTCATCTGGACCGCCTATCCCTTCGCGGATGTCCCCAAGTACTATACCTCCAACAAGAAGTCTTTCTGCTCCTTCGTAGAAGTGGACGGAAAGCGGAAAGCCAAGTACAAGCGGCTGACAAATATGAGGATCTCAGAGGCCGCCATCGAAAGACTGGAAGATGAAGGTTTCCGTGGGCCGGTGCGGAAAAGGCAGCGGCGGCAGCTGGAGGAAGAATACGACTCCCGCAGGTATCAGCAGTCTCTCACCTACCTTACATACGCCAAAGACTTGTGTGAGAATTACAACTTTGACCGGAGCAAATATCGCCTCTGCGTAAATGAAAAGAGGTTCGCCGCCATCACACGAAGCGACTTCACCAAGCTGAAAGAGGACCTACAGTTTCTGGAAAATGCACTGAAAACAGTCCTGTCAGAATACCAGGACTACTTCCGGGAGCGGTTCGTGGAGGGCCTGTCTATCCGCAAATACGCTGAGTCCCACCAACTCAACCGGGGCAGTGTGGACTACCTGCAAAAAAAGTTTTTCTCTGCCTTGGCCCGGCTTCTGAAAGAGCGGGACGAGGCAGAGGGCAAATGCCGCCTGTGGAAACCAGCACAAAATTGAACTGACCTAACACCAAGCGGAGTGTCTGCTGACAAAGCAGGCGCTCCGTTTTTCTGTCAATCGTGTGTCAAAAAGATATACTTTCTGCAATAGAAAGTGGAAGGGAAAATCAGACGGCAATCGGCAAGTGTGTCAACTCTATGTCACACAGTAAGTGTCCTCGGGAAAGAAGTAGAGGGGAAGTTGAAGGCATGAGATTCCAGAGGCTCTGTTCATCGGCAAGACCACTAAATCAAGGCGCTTTGTTTTAGTCATATCTCCGAATTTTATTCTCGGGGGTTGTCAAAACGGCTCGATCTTCCCCTATACAAATGGGAGAAAATTTTGAATAGGAGGTCGTTATTGTGAGGGAATCCAGTTACAAAAGCTACGATGACCTGCCGCTGTTTCTCAATGCGGAGACAGTGGCAAAGGTGCTGGGCGTATCCATCTCCAGCGCATACGAACTGATGCACCAGCCGGACTTCCCGGTGGTGCGGGTAGGCAGCCGGATGGTGGTGTCCAAGGAAAAGTTCATGGCGTGGGTATCTGTCCAGGCGGAAGGAGGCTGCCAGTGAAGCTTTTCCCATATCAGCGTGACGCAAAGCAGCATCGTTTCCCGCTGCCCAATGAGATCTGGAAGTGGAAACTGAAACCTCCTGCCTTTGCGATACTGGCGTATCTCCAGTACCGTCACTGCCGGAAGTTCAGTGGCACTGCCACGCCGGAGGAACTGGCGGAGCACACCCGGATGAGCGTTGAGATGGCCCAGTCCAGTGTTGAGTCCCTGCTCCACAGTGGACTGCTCACTGCCAATCTCGTCCCAATTCTGTCCGGTGTACACGGTGGCAGATTTTTCACCATGCCTGACGAAGTGTTTTACCTTGGGCTTGGCCACGGAGCAATCACAGTCTACGCCTATCTGCTCTGCTGTGAAGATCGCCGCTCTCACCAATGCCATCCCAGCTATAACACCATCTCCTCCGCAGTCGGCCTTGCCGTCAATACCGTGATGAAGCACATCTCTACGCTGGCAGATAAACAACTCATCACGGTGGAGCGCACCAGCTACATCGACAGCAACGGCATGAAGTGGAACGGCAATAATCTCTACACGATCCTGCCCATCCAGCAAGCGGCGGATGCGTTCTATCGACGGCAGATAGACAAACTGGAGCGGGCAACGGAACACCAGCGAGTGGCGAAACTCCTGCAAGAGCAAGGAAACCCCGCGTGACCGCCTGTGGGCCGCTGTGTGCCCCGATTGCGGGAGGGGCAGAGTCCCTGCCCCTCCCGGCGGGTTTCAGGCCGGTGTGGGACGGTTGTGGGAGGCGCTGCGGCACAAGGCTTCCGGCCCTTTTTGCACAGAACCGAGGGACGAAAGAAACAGCAGGATAAAGGCAAGGTGTCTGTATCGACGCCCTTGCCCATCACTTCTGCCCGCAGTGCGGGCAGTTTCAGGGGTTCCTGTAAGTGCTGAAAATGGGGTCAAATGCAGAGAGAACAGGAAATTCTACGGTCGTTATCCCACTGCGCTTACTACCACAAGGAAAAAATAGGGGTCAACCTCAGGAAAGGCGGATCTCCCTGACCATGTGGAGTCGCAAACCACGGACGGCATGTAGGCGTATCAAAATTTATCACGCCTATACAAAGAAAAGGGGTTTCCGCAATGATAACAATTTGTTAACTCTGTTCTTTCCCTCTGGCTATTTGCAGGGTTTGCTGGTATTGTGTGTTGCTGCAAAGGAGGCGGCACACATGGACTACTATATGGGTGAATTGTACCGTCGCTACTTCCGGGCCACAGGCTTCAGTGAACTAGAGGAAGAGATTGAAAACATCCGCCGGGAGGTGCGGGACTGGCTGGATCAGACGCAACGACGGGAGCTGATGCGCCTGGTGGATGCGCAAGACCAACTGAAAGCAAACCTTGCCCAAGTCAGCTTCGAAGCCGGGTTCCGGCTGGCCATCGGGCTGCTCCGGGAGGTAGAGGTGGAGCGTATCCGGCTTGAGCTGAAAGAGGAGGGACAAACGTGATGAATATACAGCTTCCCGTTCAGCAATGCCAATACTGTGGGAGCACGGACATCGGTCTGGGCTGGCAGCACGGTGAGGCGCTGGTGACCTTCAAAAAGCATGGCCTCTGTTGGGCAACCGGCTGCAGTACCTGATCTGCCGCCGCTGCGGTGCTGTGCTCTACCAATGCGTAGCCGAACCTCACAGATTCCCCGCTGCAAAATAAGGGCTCAGAAATTGCGTCGCAAAACAAAAAGACGACTTTGGGGGTGAATCAACATGACACAGAGACGACCATCCGGGGACGGCATGGTGCGCAAGCGGGAAGACGGGCGCTGGGAGGGCCGCATCGTCATCGGGCATAAGGAAAACGGCGATTCCATCTTCCGTTACATCTACGCCGACACCCAAAAGGAGCTGACCGCCAAACTCCGACAGAACATTGACATCTACCAGGGCGTGGACCTGACAGAAGAGTGTAAAATGACGCTGTCGGAATGGCTGGATCGCTGGCTGGAGCAGATGTCCTCCGTGCTCCGTCCCGGCACACTGGAGCACTACCGCAGTGACCTGGAGCATCATGTCAAACCCTACCTGGGGCAAAAGAGGCTCACGCAAATGACAGCAGACGATTTGCGAAAGCTCTACGACATTTTAAAACAGAGAGGAAGAGTACATTCCCGCCCTGGACAAAGTCGCGGACTGTCCACAACAACCGTCCACGGCATTCACACCACGCTCCACCATGCGCTTAAATCCGCAGTAGATCAACGGCTGCTGCCGTATAATCCCGCTGACCATGTAGCTCCGCCAAAGGTGGCGCACAAAACCATGACCATTCTGAACGATGAGCAGATGGATATCTTTCTGTCAGCGGTGGAGCAAGATCAAATCTGGAAGGACTTCTTCTACACAGAGCTGACCACCGGCCTGCGTCTGGGAGAGATCTGCGGCCTCATGTGGTCTGATTTCGATGAGCGAAAAGGAACGCTCCATATCCGCCGCACGCTCCACAAAGAAAAGGGAGGGCGGCTGGTAGTAGGTGATCCCAAGACCTGCGCTGGCACCCGTACCATCGTCCTGCCGTCCAGCACAGCGGAGCTGCTGCGGCTGCGCAAAAAGACGACCTGCTCCACATGGATCTTTCACAATCCCCTACAGCCGGAAGCGCCTATGAATCCCACTACAGCGTACCATCAACTAAAAAAGATTTTGATAGAAAGCGGTCTACCTGACATTCGATTCCATGATCTGCGCCACACCTTTGCCACCCACGCTCTGGCCAATGGCGTGGACGCAAAGACGCTGTCCGGTATTCTGGGCCATACAAAAGCCAGCTTCACCGTCGATACCTACACCCACACCACAAGCGATATGCACCGGAAAGCGGCCGAGATTGTCGGCGGCTTTCTCACCGACTACCTGGGAGAGGAGATGGCTCCATGGCAAAGCACAGAAAACGCGGCAACGGCAGCATCCATCTGAGGAAGGATGGGCGCTGGGAAGGCCGGTATGTGATTGGCCGCGACGAGAAGGGTTTTCCGGTCACCAGAAATGTGCTGGCAAAAACCAGGGCAGAATGTGCGGCAAAGCTGGAGCAGTTGCGGGAAAGTCTTCAAGAACCTGTTAATAATCAACCAAAGCCGGGGGTTCTACTAAGGGACTGGCTGAACCTCTGGTACCAGGGACATAAGAAAGCAAACCTACGCCCCAACACCCAGATGTCCTATGAGCGCCGGATCTATCAGCACATCATCCCTGCTCTCGGAGGTATCCAGTTGGACAAGTTGACCACAGGAGATATCCAGAAGTTCTACACAAACCTCAAAAAAGGTGGCAGACTGCTGCGGGCAGAACTCTACGGCGAAGGTCTGTCCGACCAGACCGTTCGGGGCATCCATACCACCCTGCATGCGGCACTGAATAAAGCGGTGGAGGAAAAACTGATCTATCGTAATCCCTCAGATGGATGTAAACTTCCGTCTTCCAAGCCCAGAGAAATG
>CASEPH010000075.1 GCA_949289625.1 uncultured Clostridia bacterium
CCGGGCCCTGTGGACCCATCAGCCCCTCACCGACTTCTGGCGGGTGGGAAAGGGATACGCCGCCAAGCTGGAGGCCCACGGCCTGTACACCATGGGCGACATCGCCCGGTGCTCCATCGGCAGGCCGGAGGACTTCCATAACGAGGAGCTGCTGTATAAGCTGTTCGGGGTCAACGCGGAGATCCTTATCGACCATGCCTGGGGCTGGGAGCCCTGCACCATCGCGGACATCAAGGCGTACAGGCCGGAGAACAAGAGCATCGTCTCCGGCCAGGTGCTCCAGCGCCCCTATGACTTCGACAAGGCCCGGCTGGTGGTGCGGGAGATGGCGGACGCCCTGGCCCTGGATCTGGTGGACAAGGGGCTGGTGACCAACCAGTTTGTCCTGACCGTGGGCTACGACAGGGAGAACCTGGACGACCCGCGCCGCCGCCAGAGCTACCACGGTCCGGTGACCACCGACCACTACGGGCGGCAGATCCCCAAGCACGCGGTGGGAACGGAGAACTTCCCCTACACCTCCTCAGGCACAGACCTGCTCCGTGCGGCGACGGCGCTCTATGACCGCATCGTGGACAAAAACCTGCTGATCCGCCGTCTGAGCATCAGCGCCAACAAGCTGCTGGATGAGGCGGAGGCGGCCCGGCAGTGCCCCGCGGAGCAGCTGGACCTGTTCACCGACTACGCCGCCAGGGAAGAACAGGAACAGGCGACCGAGGCCGCCCATGCCAGGGAGCGGAAGCTCCAGGAGGCTATGCTGGGCATCAAGAAGCGATATGGCAAGAACGCCATCCTCAAGGGCATGGACCTGGAGGAGGGCGCCACCGCCCGGGAGCGGAATCAAACCATAGGAGGACACCACGAATGAGCGGACGCTACGACGACATCATCGGCCTGCCCCACCCCACGTCCCAGCGGCATCCCCGGATGCCCATCCGGGAGCGGGCTGCGATTTTCAGCCCCTTCGCCGCCCTGAGCGGCCACGGGGCCGCCATCGCGGAGACCGCCCGGCTGACGAAGCGGCGGATGGAGCTGGACGAGGATACCAAGGCGGAGTTGGACCGCAGACAGGCCGTCCTGCTGGCGCACATCGGGGAGCAGCCGGAGGTTGCGGTCACCTGGTTCCAGCCGGACGAAAAGAAGGACGGCGGGACCTACGTCACCACCACAGGTCGGCTGAAAAAGCTCGACACCGTCCAGCGGGTCCTAGTCCTGCTGGACGGAACCAGCATCCCGCTGGAGGATGTGGCCGGTCTGGAGGGCGATATCTTTCAGGAGTTCATTGACGATTTGATATACGGGAGGTAAGCAGCAGGTGAATAAACTGGTTGTCCGTGGGACAGAGGTCAGTATCCAATGGAATATGGAGCGGGATGACTATATCAGTCTGACTGATATTGCGAAAGTGAAGGACAGCGATAACCCCAGATACATTATCCAGAACTGGATGCGGAACCGAAATACAATAGAGTTTCTTGGGGTCTGGGAATCTCTCTACAATCCAAATTTTAACCGTGTCGAATTCGATACGTTTAAAAGCCAGGCCGGCCTGAACAGCTTTGTGATGACTCCGCAGAAATGGATCGAGGCCACAGCCGCGATAGGGATCGTTTCCAAGGCTGGCCGTTACGGCGGGACGTATGCCCATAAGGAAATTGCCTTCGAGTTTGCCTCCTGGATCTCGGTTGAATTCAAACTATACCTGGTCAAAGAGTTTGAGCGGCTCAAGGCAGAAGAGATGCGGCGGTTTGGCTGGGACATCAAGCGCAATCTAGCTAAAATCAATTATCGCATCCATACCGACGCCATAAAGGAGAACCTGATCCCGCCGGAACTCTCCTCCAAGCAGATTTCCCTCGTTTACGCCAGTGAAGCAGATGTCTTGAACATGGCTCTGTTTGGCATGACCGCACAAGAGTGGCGGGATCGTCACCCGGAGCTGAAGGGCAATATCCGGGATCACGCAAATGTTTCTCAGCTCGTGTGCCTTGCCAATCTGGAAAATCTGAACGCCGTATTTATCGGCGAGGGGATGCTCCAGGCGGAACGGCTGGCAAGGCTGAATGCCATAGCAATCAGCCAGATGCAGGTGCTGACTCAGGATCACCGGATCGAAATGCTGGAGGGGCAAGTAGATACAGGGAACAAGTAGAGTGATTGAGGCGTTGTCATTTGTATTCCATTGAAAAAGAGGAAAGTTAGTTGAGAGGTCATTATGAAAGAATTTAATGATTACGACAGAAAATATCCGAATCTTGTAATGGATATTCTTGATTACTTCAAAATTGAATCCGGTATTGATAAGAAGTCAATTCTTAAATTTTGTACAATGCATGGTAAGAAAAATGGTGGCGGAGTCGATTTTGTATATCAACCTGAAATAGTAAGCAGAATTTGTCAAAAACTTTGCAAAAAGAATAAGCTATCAGCGTTGCGAACAGGTAGCGGCCTGGGCTTTGATGACAATTATGGATTCATTATCCACAACAAACACGAGTGGGAACGAAACTACAACAAGTTGCGCCATTACTATAATTCTTTAGTATACGGATTCGAATATATTTATTACTTTTATAAAGAATTAGTTATTCCGCTTGTATGGGAAAAAGGAAATGGAGATTACTCTGCAGGCACGGGTTTCAAGTTTTATGGCGGTATTGTTACAGCGAGGCACTGCATAGAAGATCCTAAACACCTATCGATTAAAGGTTTTCCGGCGGCTGAACTACGGGAAAGCCAAATTCTTGTACCAAACAATCCAAATCTTGACATTGCATTTATCGATGTAGGTCGATCTGATGATTTAGAGGTATTTATTGATGATGGAACAATTTTACAAGATGTTCTAGTAATGGGCTATCCCAAAATTCCTGCATTTACTGATTTTCTAACTGCAGAAAAAGGAACAATTTCAAGCAAGGCTGAATCCAGATTGACTCCAACGAAAGGAGCCGTTGCGGCTTTCGGAGACAACTATTTATCTGGGGCCGAACTCATGCTTATTACTGCAAGAATTAGGGGTGGGAACAGCGGCGGGCCCGTAATAAATGAAGATGGTTCAATTATAGGAATCGCCTGCCAAACGCCATACTATGACGATGAGATTGGAGATTACGATGATTTAGGCTATGGAATCGCCGTGCCTATAAAATATTTGCTAGAGGTTTTACGGGGGAAAAATCAAACCACAAGGAAAAATAAAGATTTTTTTAGAGATAATACTTTATGTGGCGAATGAACGCACTCGATGAAAATGAATTCAGCCTGCGCTGGGGTATAACCCATGGCAAACACTCATACGGTGCAAAAGTGCCGCCAAGCAGAAGGCCGACATTCGCATTCTTCAAATATCCAGATTGGAGTCCAAAGACATGATGGTGACTGAATGTCCGAATGGAGTAATTGCGTGAGAGATATTGGAGACCGCCATAACCGCTATCATAAATATACCAGCGAATGGATGGCCTTTTTCCACTCTGAGCTGCTGAAGAACCTCTGTGCTTAGAGCCAGGAACAGCAAATAGACCGCAGTGGTGTTCATCAGGCTGCCGCAAAGTAGGCAGGAGAGCAGAAGAGCGAACAGAAACAGCCACGGACTCTTCCTGGTAATGGGGCGGCAGGCGATCCAGAGTGCTGCTCGCCGGTATAGGCCAGTCTTCTCAATGGAACTGATCAACACGCCGTTGAGCATCATAAACCAGAGCAGTGAATTGCCCATACACATACGGAGCACTTCATTCAAGGTATAAACTCCATTGAATGCAAATGCGAACATGCACAGAAAGACAGGCCATGAAAGGCTTACTGAGAGCAGGAGAATTAGTGTGCCAATGGCAATGCCGAGCGTAATGCTTCCTGTTTGATTCAGTCCAAACAATGGCGGCAGGTATTTAGGGCAAAACATAAAGATGAGTGAAATTGCGATAATCCACTTTTTCGAGTCTTTCATGGTGATCTGCCCTCACATTATAATCCCAAGTATAGTTTTGGGAGGCGGCGCCTGCTGGAGCCGCCTCCCGCTCGGGTAAAGGATTACAGGTAGCCGCCGTGATCCACGACCAGGCACTGGCCGTGAACAGCGGAAGAAAGGTCGCTGGCCAGGAAGAGGGCCGCATTGGC
>CASEPH010000076.1 GCA_949289625.1 uncultured Clostridia bacterium
AGTAGCCGCCCAGATGCCGCCAAATACCACATAGGCCGTGACCACAACACCCACCAGCAGCATCGCCGCCTGCGGATTAATGCCGAGCGCACCGCCGATGGTCTCGCCGCATCCCACATACTGCCAGCCCAGAATGGCCAGGGAGGCGAAAAGGATTACAATGGTAATGGCCATGCGGCCGCCCTTTCCGTAGCGGTATTCAAACCACTCGGTAGGCGTCAGGGCGCCGGATGTCCGCCAGAAACCGGCCCAGCACAGCCAGGCCACCAGAGCTCCTGTGCCCCAGCCCAAGTAGAACCACATGCCGCCCATACCGAACATATAACCGTACATGATAATGGAGGGCAGATAACCGCCAGAGATCAGAATGGAACCGTTGCCGATGGCTGTCATGAAGGCCGTAAACTCCCGGCCGCCAACCATGAATTCCGTTTCATCCTTGGTGGTCTTCTTTCCGACGATCCAACTCAGCAGCATCATTGCGCATACGTAGACCACAGTAATAAGGATCATCCACATTTGTGAAGTCATACAGATACCTCCTTACGTACGAACATTCCGCCAGCATTGGCATTATCCAAAGTATTTTTTGTTGACGCACCACATGTCGTGTCCAGTGAGGAACCACTTGGGCTCTTCCCGCTCCGCCAGCATCATAATCTTGTTGAAGCTGTCATAGCAGGCATAGTGGTCATAGATAACACTGTTGAGGATAAAGGGTCCCCAGTTCTCAGGTGCAGGTGTGATATCCACAACTTCGCCGCCAATGACCTCCATCTTGTCCATCTGCGGGAAGAGAGACTGGGCAATATGGGGCATATCGCCAGTGATCACATATTTTCCCTCTGCGGTCTGAACCTGAATGGCCATGCCGCCCAGGGAGTGACCGGGAACCTTGAACAGGCGGATGCCGTTTCCCATGTCAAAATCGCCGTCGATCATGCGTACATTCTTGATCTGTGCAAGGTCGCCTGGCGTACGCGGATCATAATCTCTTCGAATCTTCTGCGTGGGCAGGGGGTGAAGCATATTGTAATACTCGTCCCTCTGAAACAGGTGCTGTGAATTGGGAAACAGCAGCATGCCGCCCGCATGATCGTTGTGGAGGTGGGTATACATGACGATCTCAATATCGTCGGGTGTCAGGCCTTCTCCTTTCAGTGCATCCAAAACGAATTGATTGCCGCCCTCCGCCGGACTGTCCGCCCAGGCTTTGCCATCGACAATGTTGTCCTGATGAACGCCAGTATCCACAAGAATATTTCTGCCATCTTTTTGCAGGAGATACCCGCTATAGACAAAGGGATATCTCGTCTGGTCAAGCCCGCCATCAAATAAGGACTTATAGCAGGACAGCGTACCATAGTGCAGGCAGGTGATTTTCCAGTTGTTGTTCGCCATATTTTCCATCCTTTCTACTGCAAATGTGGGCCAGTGCTTCATTCACTCCGGCATATGCCATTGCCGGACGCCCTCAAAATAGGGGGCCTGCTTCCGGTATCGGAAGTCATCCTCGTCCTTTTCCGACCAATCATAGAGTCCTTGGCCCGCCTTTTGCCCCGTGTGTCCGGAGGCAATCCCCTCCAGAGTGGTCTTTTGGATGCTTTTTGTGTCACAGAGATCTGGATACACATTCAGTGCAATGGCCTTTTCCAACTCAAAGCCAACTGCATCGTAATATTCCAAAAGCCCTATGGAAGCGTACCGCATTCCAACTGCATACTTAATTGCCCGGTCAATGTCCGCCGCAGTGGTAATCCCCTGCTCAATTAAATAAATCGATTCGCGGAACAATGCCTGGGCAAAGCGATTTACTAAAAATCCTGGGACACTGCGATTCAGTATAACCACTTGTCGATTCAGGTCCTTCAGTAGCGTACAGACCCAATTCAGGGTTTCCTCTGATGTCTCTGCATGCCGGACGACTTCCACCAGGGGAAGCATGTGGACGGGTTGGAAGGGATGCGCAATCAGGAATCTTGCGGGATTTTCAATTTTTTCTGCCAGGATTGCAGCGTCAATGGAAGATGTTGTGGATGCCACAATGGTATCTCTGCCGCAGACCTTGGTAATGGTGCTATACACACACTGCTTAATGTCCACATCTTCTGAAACCGCTTCAAAAACGATGTCACAGTCTTTGAGCGCTGAGACGTCATTGGTGATCGTCACCAGGTCCATCGCGGCGTGCCGATTGGCCGCAGTTGCCAATTTCTGGGCTATCAGGTCATCCCAGTTTTGCAGCATGGTGTTTCTGCAGCGAGATAGTCCTTCCTCTGAATGTCCAATTACAATGGTGGGATATCCATTGCCAGATGTCAGCGTCGCTTGGCACGCTCCGATCGTTCCTGCCCCATAAACTGCAATTTTTTTCCCCATAGAACGCCTCCTCTCATTTTGAAACAGCATTGTCAGGGCCCTGACGCCTTAACTATATAAGCAAAAACTATGCCAAAAATGGAAAATACAAAAAATCCCCAATTTTTGGCATAGTGCGTTGTAAAACTGCACAACTCCCCTGCATGCTGAGTCTTCAAAGAAGTTGATACTTATGAAGTTTTTTATACAGGACTGTGCGGGAGATTCCCAAATTTTGTGCTATCAAGGTCTTATTACCGTGAAACTCCTGCAAAGCCTGCATCAGGATATCCTTTTCCGCCTCATCCGTCCGTTGGCGCAGCAAGCGCGGCGGCGCAGCAGAGTTTGATGTTGGCGTTTCATATGCGTGATGCTTAAAATAGTCCGAAAAATACTTCCACTCCAGGGTCTCAAACCAGGCGAGATTCATGGCCCGTTCTAAAACATTCTGCAGCTCACGGACATTTCCCGGCCAGTCATATTCCATCAGACGCTGAACGGCTTCCTGAGAGATTCCCGGGATTTGGAGGTTCAGTCGGAAATTCAGCTGCTTCATCAGTCGATCGATCAGCAAAGGAATGTCCTCTCTTCGCTCTCGCAATGGCGGAACATGAATGCATACGACATTCAGGCGGAAATAGAGGTCACTGCGAAATTTTTCTTCCATCACAAGCTTTTCAAGAGGCGTGTTTGTCGATGAAATAATCCGCGTGTCAATGGGGATTGTGACAGAAGATCCCACACGCTCAATCTCCCGCTCCTGTAATACCCGGAGGAGTTTCGGCTGCAGGGAAAGCGGCATCTGATTGATCTCGTCCAAAAAGAGGCTGCCGCCATTTGCCATCTCAAATTTTCCAATCCTGCCTCCCCTGCTGGCTCCCGTAAAGGCTCCCTCCACATAACCAAAGAACTCTGATTCCAGAAGTTCAGCGGGGATCGCTGCACAGTTCACTTTGACCAGGCGATTTTTGCATCTGGGACTGAGTTCATGGATGGCATGCGCTACCAACTCCTTGCCGCTGCCGGTTTCTCCATCAATCAAGACCGTGGAAGAGGACCGCGCTGCGCAGACAATTTCGTGCTTCATTTTCAGAATTTCCGGGCTGTTTCCGACAATCCGATCCAAGGGATCTACAGTATTTTGCTGAAAGGACTGAAGCAGCTGCATCTGGCGATTCAGCTCTTCCAGCAGTGAAACGACATGAGGGGGAACCGCCATGGAAACATCCTCATTTTTTCGGATCATATAGACGAGACAACCCTCCAACTTGTTTTCGTGAAACAGCGGTGTGTAGGAGCAATAGACCGGTACCTCCTCCCCAGTTTGACTGTTCAGGAGAATCGCATCCCCAGACACAAATTTTTGAGTTTTTAATACCTCATCCACACGGGAAAGCCGAACAACATCCCGGACATATCGGCCCTTTACCTGCTCAAATGTATACCCGGTGAGTGACGACCATCGCTGGTTGACATAGACATATCGTCCCTCTGCATCCGCGACAATGAGTCCCTCCAGTTCATCGGCAATTCTTTGCATCAATGCTTTTGTTGAAATTTCATGTAGACTCTGGACCATCAAGGGAATTTCTCCTCCTTTCACTTTCCGTTATTTTGACGAAAATTCATACAGCTTCCCGATTCCGTTTTGGAAGAATTATTGTAAGCCAATTTTAACACAAGTTGTAAATACTGTAAATAAATACTTACAATTATGTAGAATTGCTACAGCGTCTGAAAAAATTGTCCCCCAAAAATGGAAAGCTAGAAAGTAAAAATTGCCGCACTGGTACTGCTTAAGCAGTACCAGCATGGTTGTCTGTCATATCATCTCTCTGGCTTTTCAAGATACTCGGCCATCCGTTTCTAAGGTATTCCCAGGAATAACCTGTATGGTCATCAGGCAGAGAATCCTAGACTGACCAGGCGATCCGCGCCCCCGCTTAGTCATGCATCTGAAATATTATGGAAGGGGCCGCGAAATATATTCAGAGAACCCCTTCTCCGCAGATCAGCCTATTGCGCATAAGTCGGGCCACCCACCTTCCTAATCCCTTACAGATCCATAAACATTTGCATTCTATAGAACACATGCCATCAGCCGAAAAATATTCTGCCCGAGATGGACTCGCTCGATATCCGATTCCACGATCTGCTCCGCACATTTGCCGCCACCGCCCTGCAGAACGGCATGGATATCAAGCCAGTATCCAGCATGCCGGGACACTATATTACTGGATTTACTCTGCCGACCTACACCCCCATGCCACCCCACAAAAATAAGCCAAGCAGCGGCCACGATGGTGCCTTCATGGAATGGATACTATGATACTATTAAGCTATTAAGAGTATGGAGTAGAAAAAGCGGGGCAGGAGACACAAGTCTCCCGCCCGGCACCCCTGTTTCCACTTACCATGTAGGTCACCTCTCAAACCAGCATTTTTTTAAGACGTAAGCTATTGATATTGATGAA
>CASEPH010000077.1 GCA_949289625.1 uncultured Clostridia bacterium
CCAGCTTCCAAAAATGTTCCCGCCCCATCTTACCACAAAGCGCACCGCAAGCAAATAGTCGAAAGCAAATAAACTTCGTCTATTTTTATGAATATTGCACAAAAGTTTATACAAAGTTTAGGCAGGTATTAGAACATATAAACGTGAATTCCACTCTTTGGTGGATTTTAAACCTTCTGCGAACTTGGTATGCTGGGGCCAGTTTGGAACCGGCCCCAGCGGTAACATTCTGACTGGTTCCAAAAACAAAAAAATCATCCTGCGGCGAAAAAAATGAAAATGAAAAGGAGGAACATTATGAAAAAAAAATTCAAGCTCCGCGACGTGATCCTGTCCGTGATCTGCGTGGTATTCGTGGCGGAAGCAGCGGCACCGGTTGCCTCCATCGGCAACAGCCAGTATTTCTGGTGGATCTTTATGATCATCGCCTTCCTGCTTCCCTATGGACTGATCTCCTCGGAGCTGGGTACCACCTATGAAGGAGATGGTGGTCTTTACGACTGGATCAACAAGGCCGACCCCACCCAGAAATGGGGCGCAAGAGCCTCCTGGTGGTACTGGATCAACTTCCCGCTGTGGATGGCGTCTCTGGCTGTCATGTGTCCGGAGCTCATCACAATCGCCACGGGCTGGGAGATGGGCGTAGTTCCCATGCTGCTCATTGAACTGGCCTTCGTCTGGATCGTCACCATCATTGCATTTTTCCCAGTCTGCGACAACATTATTATTTTGAACGTCAGCGCAGTGATCAAAGTAGTACTGGCGGTACTGGTAGGTGCTCTGGGTATTTACTATGTTGTGAATAACGGCTTTGTCAACGACATGTCTGCCGGCACATTCCTGCCCTCCTTCGATCTGGGTTCTTTGTCCTACATCTCCGTTATTATCTTCAACTGCCTGGGATTTGAGGTAGTCTGCACCTTCTCCGGAGATATGCAAAACCCCCGGAAGCAGATTCCGCAGGCCATTATCATTGGCGGCATCGTCATTGCAGCCATCTACCTGTTTGGCGGCTTCGGCATTGGCGCTGCGATTCCCACCTCTGAAATCAGCACCGATTCCGGTCTCATTGATGCAGTATCGCTGATGACCGGCAAGACCAGTGGCCTGTTTATCGGCGCCGTAGCGCTGCTGTTCCTCATCACTCTGTTCGGCAATATGATCTCCTGGTCCATGGGCGTCAACTCCGTGGCTGCCTATGCTGCCGACAACGGCGATATGCCCGCAGTCTTTAAAAAGCGCTGGGCAAAGAACGATATGCCCATTGGCTCTGCTCTCATGAATGGCATCGTGGCCTCCGTGGTCTGTATTCTTGGCGTCATCATGCAGGTGGCCTTCCCGGATTCTTCCCTGTTCTGGACCTTCTTCGCCCTGAACCTGGTGATGTTCCTGATGAGTTATCTGCCCATTTTCCCGGCCTTCCTGAAGCTGCGCCGGACCGATCCCAACACTGAGCGTCCCTTCCGGGTACCCGGCGGCGGTCTGATGCTGAAGCTCATTGCCTTCATCCCCATGCTGCTCATCGTGGTTTCTCTGATCTTCACCGCTATCCCTCTGAGCTACGACGCGGAAACGCTGGCTGCCACATTGCCCATCACCATCGGCTCCGTGGTCTGCATTCTCCTGGGTGAGATTCTGATTGCGGCTCAGAAACGCAAAGCAAAACTCTGATAAAACCCCATCCATATATATCAATCATCATTCATCCATTATCAATATCGTATCACGAATAGGAGGAAATTATCATGGCAAAACGTATCATTGGCTCTACCCCCCGTCAGGACGGCTACCGGATGCCCGGCGAATTTGAACCCCACAAGCAGACCTGGATGATCTGGCCTGAGCGCCCGGACAACTGGCGCAACGGCGGCAAGCCTGCTCAGGAAGCCTACACCAATGTAGCCAAAGCCATTTCTCAGTTTGAACCCGTCACCGTCATCGTCTCCCCCGGCCAGTATCAGAATGCCCGGGCCAGACTGCCCGAGGACATCCGGGTGGTGGAGATGGTCAACGACGACGCCTGGGTCCGGGACTGCGGCCCCACCTTTGTGGTCAACGACAAGGGCGGCGTTCGGGCCTGCGACTGGGAATTCAACGCCTGGGGCGGCCTGGTAGACGGCCTTTACTTCCCCTGGTACAACGACGATCAGATTGCCCAGAAGGTCTGCGAGATTGAGAATGTAGACAGCTATCGGACCGACGGCTTTGTACTGGAGGGCGGCTCCTTCCATGTAGACGGCGAAGGCACCGTCATCACCACCGAGATGTGCCTGCTGAGCGAGGGTCGGAATCCCCACCTGAGCCGTGAGGAAATCGAAAACATGCTGAAGGAATACCTGAATGTCAGCAAGGTCATCTGGATCAAGGACGGCATCGACCCCAACGAGACCAACGGCCATATTGACGACGTGGCCTGCTATATCCGTCCCGGCGAAGTGGCCTGCATCTGGACGGACGATCCGGAGAATCCCTTCTACGAGGCAGCCCAGGCAGCCTATAAGACTCTCTCTGAGGCCACCGATGCCAAGGGCCGGAAGCTGAAGGTCCACAAGCTGTGCCTGA
>CASEPH010000078.1 GCA_949289625.1 uncultured Clostridia bacterium
CACCCCAGGGGCAGCCCTCGCCACCAGCACCGTGCCAACCAGAAGCTGTCCTACCAACGGACCGATGTTCAAAGCGCCATTCACGGGCAGGCCCAGCAGGTGGCCTTCTTCGTTGACAATGGCCACCAGGCCGGTGCGCGGCAGCGTCACCGTCTCAATGTAGCCGCCCACAGCCTGCTGCAGGTCTTCGAGCGTATTGTGGATGTCGGTCATCACCGGCTCATGGCCGGGCGCAATCTTGATGATTTTCATGTAATTCCTCAATCTTTTCTCTTTGAGTGTAGATCTGTGATCCGCGCAGATACTTTTCATCGTTTTGTTGAAATGTGCGCTTGGACAAGCATCCTCAAAAGCGCAAGTATCGCAAATATCAGCCATGGTCTACCTTCACTTTCCAGCCTCGTCCAGTCGCTGATGCCAGCGGTCCAGCTTTTTCTTTTCGGTTGCAAAACTCAGCGTGTACCCGGCGTCATCAAGCAGGCCAAGGCAAAGCAAAACGTCTGCCGTTTCTTCCATAATGGCCACCTTGCACTCTTCCTCCGTGCACGGTGTTGGGTTCTCGCCCCGCAGCCGCCGGGCCTCTTTGAGACAGGCATGGGCAAGCTCTGTGCATTCTTCGGCGGTCTGTTCCAGCGTTGCAGGCAGGCCGATGCGGTCAACGATTGTTTTCATGGTTAATCCTCCATCTTTGCGCCGCAGTGGGGGCAATACCGACTTCCATCGAAGACATGCGGGTTAACTGATTTTACACGAGGAATATTAAGATTCACGCTCATACACCGTTTACACTCCCAATGGGAATCAATATCATTCCATTCCCACGAACTTACAGGTCGCAGGCTCTCGGGGTCGATGGTGGCAGACATAACTTGTTCGGGTTCAAGCCCTGTATCCTCATACGCTGACAGCTTATTTGCAGCATCAATCAGCGGTAGATATTCGCTCTGGTAATCCAGCCTCTCACGGTGAAGCTCGTTTATGATCTCGATTGCCCTGTCGCTATATCGTTCCATCTTTCAGAGCCTCCAATCTTTTCATTACGATGTCCACGGCCTTGTCCGTCATGGGCGCACCGCAGGTAGGGCAGAAATTACTCAAGACAAATTCGTCATTGCAATCAAGCACCGCCTCGGCTTTGCATCTCGAACATTTATATCCGCAAATAGGGTCGCGTCCGGCAAATTTAGGATTAAATCCTGTAATTTCGCTTTCCATGACTGGAATCCACTCTCCCCACGCCTTCTCCACCTGCTCCCGCGTGGGGCCGCGGAGGGCGGCGAGGGCGATATTTAGAGCTTCGGTCAAATTGCTTTTTTGCTCGTAGCTCAAATCCATCAAACCAACGGGCAGCCTGCGCAATACTTCAATCGCTTCTTCCCGTGTCATAGCTTGTCCTCCTTCAGGGCTTCTAACAGCCCCATCACATCGTATCTCCAGTTGACTTTGAGCTTCCGCCCGGCGACCTCCACGCCGTGGGTCTTGCACCATGCTTCGAGGATGGATTTTCGGCTACCGGCCCGGGCGTCGTCCAGCAGCCGCAGAACTTTTCCGGCTGCGCAGGCGTAGGTGTGGCCCGTTGCCCGGAAGTTGATGACCACCGACGCATCTATGCCAGGGCACCGGGCAACCCGGGCCATTTCCAGCAGGTGTTTTTCTTTTTTGTAGAGCCTTTTTTCAGGGTCAAATTCACCGAAAAGAGCGGTAAGGCTGGCGCTGGGCGTCTCCACTGTCTTGAGCTCAAACAGATGAAGGCAGGGATAGGCATAGACCAGGCAGTCGCAGATGTTGTCCGCAGCAAAACGGATGCCGTCCTGGGCGCCTCCGTAGTATGTAGCGGGCGAATCCCGGAACCTGTAGTACCAGACGTTTTCCGCTTTGGCGATGCTCTCCCGCCAGTCGGCCTCAAAGCGCTTTCCTGCGTTCATCCGCTCGTTCCTCTCTTTCCGTTTAATCCTCTGCATGGCCTCCCCGGCCGTGGGGTCGGGGTAGTGTTCTATGGTATAGAACACGGCAGCTCACTCCTTCAGGTTCAGGTGTAATCGTCCAGCGTAGTCTGGGCCACATCAGCCGGCCGCAGGGTGTAGCTCTTGGCCTGGGCGTTGTACTCCAGCGAGTAATCGCCTCCCAGCTCGCCCTTGGCCGTCTGCTTTTGCGGTACAGATCCGGTCACCTCATGGACAAACAGCGGCTCGCTGTAGGGCACCCCCAAATCGTTGACCCGGCTGTACAGGGTGATTTTGATCTTGGCCGTCACCGTGCCCTCGGTCTCCCCTGCCTTCTGCATCTTAGCAAGCGTATCCGTGAGGACATTTGAAAAATCGGTCTTGAAGTCGTGCAGGGTGTCCGCTTCAAGCGAGAGCACCAGCCCG
>CASEPH010000079.1 GCA_949289625.1 uncultured Clostridia bacterium
GAGATTTTGGCTAATCCGGAAGATGGAAACTATCAGAAACTTCTGACCGTCGCTACCGAAAATCTGGCGGACTTCTTGACTTCTCCTGAAGCCATAACCGCCTTTGGTACTTTTACGACCAACTACGGGACCATTCTTGGCACCCTGAAAGCCCTGGCCCCCAATGCTTCCATTGTGGCTGTGAACCAGTATAATCCCTACAGCTATATGTGTAGGTATTTGCCTGAAAATCCTCTGACAGCAAAGTATAAAGCCATCGCCACTATTTTTGACACCGGAGTAAAACAGCTGAACCAGATCATCTCCGCTGCCGCTGAACAGACTGGTTGCACCGTGGCCAACGCCTATACCGCCATTGAGAACGCTACAGAGAATCCCTGCAACGCTTCCTATACCTTGCAGATTCCCATCTCCATTGACTTTGACTTCCATCCCAACGCCCACGGCCATAGCCTCATTGCCGACGCCATTGAAAACGTGCTGGTGCTACCTGAGGAGCCCGGTGAAGAGCCCGACGATTCCTGCGACGGCGGCGAGGCCTGCCCCTCCTATGCCTATGGCGACATAAACAAGGAAGCCTGGTACCACGAGTATGTGGACTATGTCATTGAAAAAGGCATAATGGTGGGTGTCAGCACCGATCCCTATCTCTTTATGCCCGATGCGAACCTGAGCCGCGCCCAGGCCCTTCAGACCCTATATCAGATGGAGAGTGAACCGGAGACCAACTATGTCCCCAACTACAGCGATGTGTCCGCTAACCAGTGGTTCTACGACGCCATCGCCTGGGGCACAGAGAATGGCATCGTCAATGGCCGTGACACCGGCGATTTTGATCCCGACGGCAATATTTCCCGGGAAGAGCTGGTGACCATGCTCTACCGCTATGTGACGGAGTATTTGGACTTTCCTGTAGAAGCCGTATCCGAAATCCCCGATACTTACACCGACGCGGACAAAGTGGGCGCCTATGCGGTGGATGCCTTTGCCTGGGCCATTGAATACGGCATCATCAACGGTATGACGGAGACTACCCTGGACCCCCAGGGCCTGGCAACCAGAGCGCAAATGGCCAAGATTATTTACCAGAACACCGTCATAGAGGTTCACTAATTTGAATTAAACCGTTTTACACACTACAGCGGACTACACCGGTTTCTACATAGCGGTGTAGTCCGCTGTAAAAAATGGGGCAACTATCCCACCTGATCTATAGCAATGTACTTACCGCAACAGATGAACTGCATATTACCGGCACCGCAGATGTAATCACAACATCTGAGAATGCAGATGAAAATACTTCGATGATTGCAGGACACCCTGTTACAATTGACGGCAACGCTAAGGTAACAGGTTACGCATCCTCAATCGGTATAGATAGTAGTGCTGGGTCCGCAGATTACAGCGTTAAAATCACTGATCAGGCAAACGTAACCATAAATGCCGCATACAACCATAGTCGTGAAGCAATTGCTGCTTCGGGTTCCATCATTATAAGCGGCAACGCCATCGTAGACTGTGAAACCTTCTGCGATGTAGAGCCTGAATATGGACATCCCCCCACACTCTATGCAGACATATCCAATCCTGAAAGCGAAGGTATTTTCATCACGGACTCTGCAACGGTCACTGCAAACGGTTATGGTCACGCACTCAATACATGGGGCAACATCGTCATTTCGGGCGGTTCCGTCACAGCCTCTTCCAAAAACGGTGCCTGGGGCATCTGGGCGGAAGAAAACTTTTCGCTCTCAGGTGACAACACCATTCTGTGTGCCTCCGGCTCAATGGGCATTGGCGCAGCTGGTAATGTAACAATTTCCGGTGGTACCGTGTCTGAATGTGATTATATATTTACCAATGGCTGGTATAATACGGAGGAAGAATCTGCTTCCATTTCCATCGAAGGTGGCCATATCATCGGTGGTGTTGTGCAGAACGAAGGTACAAACGGAGACGTCTACATCTCCAATGGCACGCTAGAAGGCCTTGACTACATATATTCTGGATATGGAAACATTGAAGTTTCCGGTGGCCATATTATTGGCAGCTATTTACAAAGTGACGGCGACAACGGAAACATCTACATTTCCGGCGGCACCATGGAGGAGATTGAATTTATATACACCAGTCAAGGTAGCATCTACATTTCCGGCGGCGATATTTCTGCCTATTATGATGGCTTGGGCGCTAACATCAAGGCTGCAAATGTGGTTGACATCACAAACGCCAATATTGCGGTGACCAGTCTCGAAAATGCAGCAATTGTCGGAGATGAGATCAACATTCATGGTGCCGGTACCGTGGTGGAAGCCAATTCGGACTGTGAGGATTCCGCCGCAATCCTGAGCTATGGTAGCCTGTATATCACCGACGGAGCTATTGTAAAGGCTATGTCTCCCTACTTTGGCCTTTATGTACCAAACGATAATACCATCTTTATTTTGCGTGACGCATGGGTAGAAACCATAGAGACAAACTCCAACATTGGAGTTGGCAACAGCGTTCTGTTTGAGGACACTGTTGGTCAGGTCTATGGCACTGCCAATGTTCCCGGTGATGTTGAAGTTCCCGAAGACGCTACGCTGACGGTTCCCCAGGACGCCAGCCTCACGGTTCCCACTGTGCTCACCAACAACGAGTCCATTGTGGTAGAGGGCGATATGGTCGTCACTGCGGACGGCCAGATTGCCGGCGAGGGTTCCATCTCTGTATCCGGTGCGTTGGCTTATCAGGGAACTGGCACCGATGCCGTGGCTGGAACCGTAACACTGGTGGATACTGGCAAGGTCTACAGCCAGAGTGATATTTCCACCGTGCTCAGCAACGCTACTCCCTCTGAGGACAAGACCTATCAAGAAACTGTCTATGCCTACGCTTGGGAAAAGGCGCCCAATGTATATGCGATTGTGCTTCCCGTGGGCGTAAACGGCACTGTGACTGCCAGCCCGGAAAGTGCCACGGAGAACGCTACCGTTACCCTGACGGTGACCCCGAGCAAGGGCTATGAACTAAAATCCCTTACGGTGATCAGAACGGATGATGACACCGAAATTCAGATAGATCCTGTGGGAGAAAGCAAATACAGCTTCCAGATGCCCGCCTCTGATGTAACCGTAACAGCCCAGTTCCAGATCACCCACTGCGACGGCGATACGGACTGCCCCTCCGGGGCCTATGAAGACGTAGTGGAAGATGCGTGGTACCACGACTATGTGGACTTCGTTCTGAGACGGGGCTACATGGTGGGCATCAGTGAAGGTCCCTACATCTTTGGCACGGAGCTGCATCTGACCCGGGCCCAGGCTATCCAGACTCTCTACCAAATAGAGGGTAAGCCCGGAACCAGCTATGTAACGGATTACAACGATGTCAGTGACAATCAGTGGTTCGCCCAGGCGATCGCCTGGGGCACGGAGAACGGCATTGTGGAAGGCCGGGACGATGGTACGTTCGATCCCGACGGCAATATCACCCGAGAAGAGCTGGTGACCATGCTCTATCGGTATGTGAAGGAATACAAGATCCTGTCCGTGGAGACGGAAGGCGGCATTCCCGAAACCTTTACCGATGCAGATCAGGCGGGCAGCTATGCGGTGGACGCCTTTGCCTGGGCCATTGACCGCGGCATTGTCAACGGCATCACCGACACCACCCTGGAACCCCGAACCCTGTCCCGCCGCTGCGAGATGGCAAAACTGATTGCCACCCTCTGCGCGGTCTATCCTGAGATCCCATAACTCCTATTTTTGAAAACTGCGTCCCATCGTGGAAGCGAAAGCTCCCCGGTGGACCGCAGTTTTCATATGGTCCGGTCGGAGCGTCCTCTGCGCCGACCGGTTTTTGTACTTCCTAAAAAGCAATTTGCAGGCAAAATTGTCCCTGTCGATAGCGGCAAGAACAAGTGGCCCGATACCGCTGGCATAAGCTGCGAATAGACTGCATCCCCACGCCATGCCCGTCTTGTGCACTTGTTGGAAATCCATCCTGATCCAGGGCCACAGGGGCATTGCAGGAATTGACCACTTCAATCATCAGTCGCGGATAATGAATCGCCCGGCAGACAATTCGCCTTTGCTCCTCAGGCAGCTGTTTACAGGCATGAATGGCATTCTCCAAAGCATTGGCAAGCACAAGGGACAGCCCTGCTTCATCCACCGGCAGCTTCTCCGGAAAGGACAAATGGGCCTCCACCTGAATGTTATTTTGCTGTGCCTTTTTAAAGTAGGCAGAAAACATGGCGTTGAGCACAGGCGCCGTGCACCATTGCTTTGGTTTTGTCTCCTCCAGATGTTCCTTTGCCGCCGCTATGTATTCCAACACCTCTCTGTCTCTGCCCGCCTTTTCTCTATGGAGGAATTCCATTGAAAAACAAGAAGCAGCTATGGCTTTTTATGATTACCGAACTCTACGTTATTTTTATAACAAGCTCGGTAATGGCAATCAGGTTATTCGCCCAATCACAAAAGGAACAAAAAGCATTTGAAGAACTTGTATCCTTTGTCGAAGAGACAAATTCTCAAAATAACACTTACAAGCCAACGCTTTCTCAAAAAACGGATCAGCTGAAACAGACTATATTTCCCCTTATGCTTATCTAAAAGAGCAAAATGAAGATTTTTTTGGATGGATTTCCATAGAAGGAACGCAGATAAACTATCCGGTGGTATACACACCATCCGATCCAGAATACTATTTGCGCAGGGATTTTGACGGAAATGATTCCAGAAGCGGCGTACCGTTTTGGGACGGAAGCTTCCTACCGGAAGGCGTATTTTACTTGATCCACGGGCACAATATGCAAAACGGCACCATGTTTTCACAGCTTCTTTCCTACCGGGATCAGGACTTTTGGGAGGCCCATCCCAACATCCAGTTCGATACCTTGACGCAAACCGGCAGCTTTGCTGTGATGGCAGCTTTCGTCGTCCAGCTCTCCGCAGAACCGGAGGACGAATTTTCATACTATACCTATCAGGATCTGCGTGACCAGGAGATTTTTGAACGCTTTATGCAGCATGTCCAGAGCGACGCCCTCTATGACACCGGTGTGGAAGCAGTATACGGCAGCAGAGTGCTGATGCTCTCCACCTGCTGCGACAACGAGGAGGATGAACGATTTGTGGTCATCGCCCAAGAGGTCCAATAGCACATTGGCGCTTCTTTACATGCGTCAGTTGCTGACACACAAAGGCGGTTCCTAATATTTATGAAACTGATAACAAAACACAGGCGGACTACCCTTTGATTCGGTAGTCCGCCCGTGTTTTTACAGTCCTTTTTTGGATACACGGCAGGCTCTTTTCACCCCAGTTTACCGGACGTAGTAGACATAGCCATCCTTTCTGGGCGCAGCTTGAGGAACAGTTCCCTCAGGATAGCCCAGGATACAATGGCCGATGCCCTCATACGCTCCCCGGATGCCTAGGTCCTTTAAAATGGCCTTGCCCTCGGGAGACTGGAACTCCTCCTTGGCCCTGTGAATCCAGCAGCTGCCCACCCCCAGCGCGTGAGCGGCCAGCATCAGATTGCCCATGACCAGGGTACCGTCATAGACATGGGTAGCTACCTGCTGATCCGCCAGTACTACCAGCACCACCGGTGCTCCATAAAAGGGATCCCCTTCTACACCCATGATCTTTGCGTTCATGGCGGAAAGCCGGTCCCGCAGTTCCCGATTAGTGACTGCCAGAATAATAGGAGACTGCCGTCCCATGCCGGTGGGGGCATAGGTGCCCGCTTCCAAAATCTGTTCCAGCACCTCCTGTGGAATCGGCTCGGACCGAAAGGCTCGCACGCTCCGTCTGGTGACCAAATCCGAAATGGTCTGATTCATGCCGCAACCTCCTGTTCTCAAATCTGTTTTGTCTCAGCCAAAAGCCGCTGCTTGACATCCCAGAGTCCCTGGGAAAGATCTACATAATAGGTGTGGGGATTTTCGAACCGCTTCACCTCATCCCAAAGCGTGTCCAATTCCTGCTTGCAGTATTCCCGGATCTGCCCCAGATCGGGTAACTCATACACCAGCTTACCTTGCTGAAATACCGGTACCTGCAATTCCCGGACCCGGTAGTTGGTCAGGGTCTTTGTTTTCCATACGGCGTTGGGATCGAAAATCCGGTGAGGTTCTCCCTGGGGTATGGGCTCATCCCGCAGGCAAATCTCGTCCGCCAGAGCCTTGCCGCTCTCCCGATCATAATACCGCAGCAGCCGTTTAAAGTGGGGATTGGTGATCTTGGAGGTGTTCTCGCTGACCTTAATTTTCGGAACAATGGTTCCGTCCTCTGTCTCCACCGCAGCAAGCTTGTAAACGCCGCCGAACACGGGATCGCTTTTGGAGGTAATGAGCCGCTCTCCTACGCCAAAGGTATCGATTTTGGCTCCCTGCATCATCAGATCCATAATCAGATGCTCATCCAAAGCATTGGACGCGGTGATTTTGCATGTGGGAAGCCCCGCCTCATCCAACATTTTCCTGGCCTGTTTGGACAGATAGGAGATATCGCCCGAATCCAGTCGAATGGCAAAATCGGTGATTCCTTGAGGCAGCAGCACCTCCCGAAATGCCCGGATGGCATTGGGCACGCCGCTTTTCAGGGTATTGTAGGTATCCACCAGCAGGGTGGCATTGTGGGGATAAATCTGGCAGTATGCTCGGAATGCCTCATACTCCGAGTCGAACATCTGCACCCAGGCATGGGCCATGGTACCTCCAGCCGGCACCCCATAACGCTGATCCGTCAGGGTACATGCCGTACCGGCGCAGCCTCCGATGTAGGCTGCCCGGGCTCCAATCACAGCACCATCGGCCCCCTGGGCCCGTCGGGATCCAAATTCCAGCACCGCCCTCCCCTGGGCCGCCCGCACGATCCGGTTGGCCTTGGTGGCGATCATGGTCTGATGGTTGAGGGAAAGGAGCACATAGGTTTCAATAAGCTGGGCCTCGATGGCTGGCGCCCGCACCGTCAAAATCGGTTCCTGTGGGAAGACCGGAGTGCCCTCTGGTACCGCATAAATATCCCCGGTAAATCGGAAGTGGCGCAAATAGTCTAAAAAACCTTCCTCAAAAATTCCCTTTTCCCTGAGAAACGCAATGTCATCTTCCTCGAAGTGGAGGTTTTGAATATACTCCACAAGCTGTTCCAAGCCCGCCGCAATGGCATAGCCGCCGCCGTCAGGTACCGAGCGGAAGAACACGTCGAAATAGGAGATTTTGTCCCCGTAGCCCGTTTGAAAATATCCGTTGCCCATGGTCAACTCATAAAAGTCGCAGAGCATGGACAAATTTCTGCCATCCACGGTCATCCCTCCCCGTCTCTCAGGACGTCAATCTGTAGACTTTCCATTACATCCAGCGCTTTTTCGTGGAGAGCAGGATCATTAGATGCCACGCAGGAAGCGTCCACCACAATATCCGTTTCAGGCTGTGCCGTTTTCGCCAAAATAGCGTTGGCCATTACACAGATATTGGTGACCACCCCCACCAGTTCAATGCTCTCATACCGATGCTGCTTCAAAAAATCATACAGGGCATCGGAGCCAAAGGTATATTTGATGAAGCACCAGTCCTCTTGATCGCAGTTTTCCGCCACTTTCCCATAGAGCTTATGGCCCTCGGTGCCGCCTACACAGTGCACCACTGGCAGACGTCTCCCCTCTCGCGTCAGCAAATACTGGCTGGTATGGGTATCAAAGGTAAACATGACCTCATCGCCCCGATTTCGATAGGTCTGGATTTTCTCCACGATTTTATCTTCCAACGCCATTGCCTCCGGGAATCCCAGAGAGCCGGATACAAAATCTGTTTGATAGTCCACCACAATCAGACATTTTTTCACAGGCAACGCCCCCTTTCGTTTCTCATTATACCCCATGGAAGGACCGGTCGCAAGCCTGCAAAACCGATTCCGTCCATTTCCTGGCCCAAGAATCATTTTGAAATTCTTTTCCCTTTGTGCTATAGTAACGGTTACGAGACAACAAAAGAAAGGATTTCACCTATGCACGATATCATTCAGCTTCTGGCCCAGGAACTGGATCAAAAGCCCCAGTACATCACAAACGTCGTCGACCTGCTGGATCAGGGCAATACCATTCCCTTTATCGCCCGTTATCGGAAGGAGCTCCATGGGGCCATGGACGATTCCCTGCTCCGGACACTGGCCCAGCGACTGGAGTACCTTCGCTCTCTGGGTGAACGCCGGGAGACCATCCGTGCTGCCATTGACAGTCAGGGGAAACTGACAGAGACCCTGAGCCAGTCCCTGGACAAGGCCAAAACCCTCTCGGAATTGGAGGACCTCTATCGGCCCTATAAGCAAAAACGCCGGACCCGGGCCACCATCGCCCGTGAAAAGGGTCTGGAGCCCCTGGCCAAGGTCCTCTTTGCCCAAAGTCGGGATTGCCCTGATCCGCTGACGGAAGCGGAAAAGTACGTCAGTCCAAAACATGAGGTCCTTACAGCCCAGGACGCCCTACAGGGAGCCAACGACATCATTGCCGAGGAGATCAGTGACGATGCCAACCTCCGCAAAACGCTCCGCAATCTCTTTCAGCGGGAAGGAAAGCTTTCCACCCATGCCGCCACCGAGGAGGACAGCGTCTACCGACTCTATTACGATTTTACCCTCCCCGTCTCCAAACTGCAGGGCCATCAGATTCTGGCCATCAACCGGGGAGAAAAAGAAAAATATCTCAAGGTTTCTTTGGACATTTCCCGAGATCTGGCCCTGCAGACAGTACGGCGTGCCGTGGTGGTGCCGGGCAGTCCAGCCATGGCCTTTGTCCGCAGTGCCGCCGAGGACGCCTTTGACCGGCTGCTGCTGCCCTCCCTGGAACGGGAGCTTCGCAGCGATCTGACGGAAAAGGCCTGCGAAGGGGCCATCGGTCAGTTTGCCCTGAATCTCCGTCCCCTGCTGATGCAGCCCCCAGTCAAGGGCCAGGTGACCATGGGACTGGATCCGGGCTACCGGATGGGCTGCAAGGTGGCCGTGGTGGACGGTACGGGCAAGGTTCTAGACACTACCGTGGTCTATCCCACCCATGGAGAAAAACAAAAACAGGCGGCCATTACCACCCTGTCTGGTCTGGTCCGTCGGTGGCATGTGGTCCACATCGCCATTGGTAATGGCACCGCCAGCCGGGAAACAGAGCAGATGGCCGTGGAACTGATCCACCGGGAGGCCCAGGCTGGTTACGACCTCAGCTATATGATCGTTTCGGAAGCCGGTGCCTCAGTCTATTCCGCCAGCGCCCTAGGGGCAGAAGAATTTCCCCAGTATGACGTCAATCTCCGCTCTGCCATCTCCATCGCCCGGCGGCTCCAGGACCCCTTGGCTGAGCTGGTGAAGATCGACCCCAAGGCCATCGGCGTGGGCCAGTACCAACACGATATGCCCCAAAAGCGGCTAGAGGCTGCGCTGGAAGGGGTGGTGGAGGACTGCGTCAACGCCGTGGGGGTGGATGTAAACACCGCCTCCCCGTCCCTGCTGCAGCACGTCGCTGGTCTGACCTCTACCATTGCCAAAAACATTGTGGCCTATCGGGAGGAACACGGCCCCTTTACCAGCCGCCGTCAGCTGCTGAAGGTACCCAAGTTGGGACCCAAGGCCTATGAACAATGTGCCGGTTTTCTGCGGGTGCCGGAGAGTCCAGACATTCTGGACAATACCGCCGTGCATCCCGAGTCCTACCCAGCGGCCAAGGCTTTGCTCTCCATCACCGGCCACAGTCTGGAGGATGTGAAGAATGGTACCCTGGGAGATCTGGCCGCCCAGATTACCGCCTATGGCGAAGCCCAGGCAGCAGAGGCTGCGGGGATTGGCCTGCCCACTCTGAAAGATGTGGTTGCAGAGCTGATGAAACCGGGCCGGGACATTCGTTCCCAGCTGCCCCAGCCCATTCTCCGTACCGATGTCCTGGAGATCAAGGATCTGGTTCCCGGGATGCAGCTTACCGGCACGGTCCGCAACGTCATTGATTTTGGCGCTTTTGTGGACATCGGTGTTCACCAGGACGGACTGGTCCATATTTCCCAGCTGGCAGACCGGTATGTGAAGCACCCCTCCGAGATTGTCTCCGTAGGGGATGTGGTACAGGTTCGGGTGCTGGAGGTGGACGAAAAAAAGCACCGGATCAGCCTCTCCATGCGCCAATCCGGTTCCTAAACCGTATTTAAGAGAAACATGCCGTCGGAGGACATTGCCTGCCTCCGACGGCATAATTTTCGTTTATTCCGCTTTGGATTCCACAATTTCCGTGGATTTCTCCGCCGTTTCATCGGCATCTCCGGCAGGTTCTGCCGACCCATCCTCCGGCAGGAATTCTTCCGTTTCCTCTGGCGGTTCTACGGCTTCCGACTCCAAATCGGTCTCTCCATCCTCTGTGGAGGTTCTGTCCTCCTCAGACGTTTCCTCGGCTTCCACATGCTCTTCCATCGCTTCCACCGTCTCCTCGGTCAGAATGGTCTGGTCCTGTTCTGCAGCAGCCCGGGCCACCACGTTTACATAGAGGTCCTCCGGCTCATGCTCCTTGAACACCCGATTGTAGAACAGGAACACCACCGCAAACACCACGCAGATCCCAGCCACCAATTGGCTGACCCGGAGGTTGGTACCGGCAATGTAGAGGCTGTCCGTCCGCAATCCCTCGATGAATACCCGGCCCAGTCCGTACCAGCCCAGATACATCACGAAAATCTGTCCGTCATACTTCCGGCGTTTGGACAGGAAGTGGAGGATCACCAGCCCCAGGACGTTCCACAGGGACTCGTAAAGGAAGGTGGGATGTACATAGACAGTGGTACCAGACGCATCCGTCAGGCCCATCCGCAGGAAGGAATCCGTCTCTCCTCCGTGGGCCTCCCGGTTGATGAAGTTGCCCCAGCGTCCCACGGCCTGACCGATCAGCAGTCCCAGGCCGCCGATGTCCAGCATGGCAGAGGTCCGGATCTTCTTCACCTTGGTAAACACGACCACAGCAAGCACAGCGCCGATAACGCCGCCGTAAATGGCCAGACCGCCCTCCCAGATGTAAAGAACCCGAATGGGGTTATCCCGATAGATGTCCCAGGCAAACAGGCAGTAGTAGGCCCGGGCAAAGACGATGGCCGTAGGCACGGCACAGATCAGCATATCAATGATATTGTCCTGGGTCAGGCCGAACTGACGGCTTCTTTTGAGGGCATAGGCCACCGCCAGCAAAAAGCCCACGGCGATGATGATACCATACCAATAAAAGTCCTTTCCCCCGATGGAAAAGGCCACCCGGGAGGGGTTGAAACTCAACCCCAGGCCGGGAAACGAGATTTCCTGAAACATAGTCTATTACTGCTCCTTCCCTTTTGGATCAATGATGGATATAACCGCCTGCTCTGGAGTAATCCGCGTCTGGATGAACCGCTGTACATCCTGGCTTGTCATAGACGCGTAGAGGTCCGGAAATGCAAAATAGTCACAGCCGTCGAATTGACTCATGGCCAGCCGATAGCACAGGCCGTCAAAGGAATCCAGTCCCCGGATTCTACGGCCCAGAGCAGCCCGTTGGAGCCGCCGGAACAGGTCCTCATCCACTCCCTGTTCCCCAATCCGCTGGGCTTCCTGAAGGATGGCCTCCAAAACTGCCTCCGGGTCCTCGCTGTCACCCGACATGGATACGTTGGGCATCCCCTTCAGGATTTCATACCCCACAGCAAAGCCGGAATCGATTAGTCCCTGCTCGTAGAGCCGCCGGTACAAGGGGGAAGATTCTCCGCAGAGCACCTCCGCCGCCAGATCTCCCAGAAGCTCCTGCCGAAGCCGTTCCTGTCCCTCCGGTACCGGGGGGCATTTGAAGCCGATGGCAAACATAGGCATGGCTACCTCCATGGCCTGACGGATTCTGCCTTGGGCTGGGGACAGAGGCTCCTCCGGTCCGTAGTCCCGGGCGGATACGCCCCCGGGTTCCCGTGGCAGCACTTCCAGGGCCATTTCCCGGACCTCCTCCGGGTCCACATCTCCTGCCACGCACAGCATCATATTGGAAGGATCATAGAAGGCCCGATGGCAGTCATAGAGCATCTTCGGCGTGATTTCTGCAATGCTCTCCACCGTTCCCGCAATATTTATCCGGAGGGGATGATGGCGATACATGGCCCGGAACAGATTTTCTCCCAATCGGGAGGCTGGACTGTCCTCATACATTCTGATCTCCTGGCCAATGATCCCCCGCTCCTTGTCTACACTTTCCTGGGTGAAATAGGGCTGGGAGACAAAGGACAGCAGCAGCCGCAGATTGTCCGCAAAGGCCTCGGTACACTCGAAATAATAGGCCGTCATATGATAGCTGGTAAATGCATTGGGACTGGCTCCCGTGGCGGACATAAGCTGAAGGGCGTTGCCGTCTTTCATGTCAAACATTTTGTGTTCGAGATAATGGGCTACACCGTCGGCAGACACCATGGCTTTCCCCTCCAGGGTGAACTTCGTGTCGATGGAGCCGTAGTTTGTGGCAAAAAACGCGTATTTCTTGGCAAATCCCGGCTTGGGGATCACACATATGGTCAGACCGTTGGGCAGAAGATCCCGATAGACCGTCTGCTCCAGGTGCCCATAGACCTGCTTCTCCATTAGCCTTCTCCTTTCAGGAAAAATACCGTATCCAGACGCAGCTTCCTCGCCGCAGCCTGCACCGCTTCCCGGGTGACATGCCGCAGCGCCGCTTCCAGGGATTCCGGCGTATCATCAAAGCCGCCGATGGCCTGGCCCAGATAATAGTCCTCCATCCGACCCAGGGAATCTCCACTGGAACGGAGACTGGAACACAGTGCGCTTCTGGCCGCCTCCAGTTCCGCATCTGTAATCTCTCCCTGGCGGCAGGCCTCCAGCTGCCGCAGAATCTCTCCCTTGGCCGCCTCATATTGGGCCGGATCCACGCCGGAGGCCACCGTCATGATCCCCTTGAACCGGTCCAGACCGGAACTGGCATAGTAGCAGAGACTCATCCGCTCCCGCACATTTTGAAACAGCTTAGAGGTAATTCCTCCGCCAAAGACGGTATTTAGCAGCAGCAGGGCTGGATCCTCGGGGCTACCCACGGTGATCCCCGTGCGAAGGCCCATAACCAGGGTCCCCTGGGTCACATCCATGGTCTCCTGCACTTCCCGGACCTGCTCCCCGCAAGTTCCCTCTATCGTTCCTACAGCATCCACCTGCTCCCGAGGCAGTCCCGCCAAAGCTTCCAGCAGATATTGCCGCAGCTGCTCCGGGTCCGTCCGTCCCACAAAGATCAGCTCGATGCGGGAATGGGCCAGCACATATCGGTAGTGTTCGTAGAGGCTCTCCGGCGTAATGGCCTCCACCTCCTGCCGCTCTCCGTATTTGCTGACCCCATAGGCCTCCTGAGCAAACATTTCCTGCCGGAGCCGTATGGCCGCATAGGTACGCTTGTCGTTGATCTGGGCCATAATGGCGTTGATGAGATTCACCTTTTCCCCGTCCACATAGTCCTGGCGGAATACACCGTTTTCCAGTACTGGTTCCAGCAGAAAGCTGCCCATGAGCTGGCAGATATCCCGGGTCAGATTCTCTTCCGGGGATACGAACCGCTGGTCGATATAGTCCAGGAAAAAGCCCACATCCTGGACCTCTCCCTTCTTTCGTACCATGGCCTGAACCCCGGCTCCATACCGCTGATCCAGCCAGGCCGAAATCTCCTCCATATCTTTGCACATCCGGCAGCCCCGCAGCAGCACATCCGGCAGCAGCGCATTTTTCGCCGCCTCCTGGGCGCAGAGGGGCCGCAGAATATTGAGGGACAGGCAATTCGTCCGAAATTTGTCCGTTTCCAGAATCGTCAGATAGACGTCCGGCATCAGCGTCAGCCGTTGTTTTTTCATAAGCACAGTCCTTTCCGTAGACTCCCTACTATTATACAACGGTTCGCCAAAAAGTAAACGAAAATATAATACTTGTATCATTTGCGGGAATCATGTAAAATAGAAAAGAAATTTCATTGGAAAAGGGGCAGGTCCTATGGAGTGGCTGGAAGTCACCATCAAAACCGTATCCTCCGCAATCGAGCTTCTGGGCGATCAACTCACCGCCATGGGCTATGACAGCTTTATTGTGGACGACACCGCAGACTTTGAATCCTTTCTGGCAGAGAATCAGCAATACTGGGACTATGTGGACGAAGATCTATCCCGGAAAATGGCCCATATCTCCCAGATTCGGCTGTACATGGAACATAATTCCCAGGCCCCCGAGGCCATCGCTGTTCTGAAGCAGGAGCTGGAGGCCTTCCGCCGCCGGAATCCTGGCACAGACCTGGGCACCCTAGAAGTCTCTCTCCAGTCCCTCCATGAGGAGGACTGGGAGAACAACTGGAAGCAGTACTATCAGCCCATTCCCGTGGGAGATCGTCTGCTGATCGTCCCTCAATGGCTCCAGCCCGAAAACCCGGAAAACCGGATTTCTGTGGTTCTGGACCCGGGCATGATCTTTGGTACCGGCGCCCATGCTTCCACCCAGATGTGTCTCAAGGCGCTGGAGCGTACCATCTCCGGTGGAGAGCGGGTCATTGATCTGGGCAGCGGCAGCGGCATTCTCTCCATTGCGGCTCTTTTGCTGGGGGCAGATACCTCCGTGGGCGTGGACATTGATCCCAAGGCAGAGGATGTGGCCCGGGAAAACGCCGCCATGAACGGCCTGACCGCTCCCCGGTTTTCCGCCGTCACTGGTAACGTCATCGGCGATCCCGCCATGATGGAGCAGCTGGGACAGCAGCCCTACGATGTGGTGCTGGCCAACATCGTGGCGGATGTGATTATTCCCCTCTCGGCGGTTGTGTCCCACTTTTTAAAAGAGGACGGCGTCTTTATCTGCTCCGGCATCCTGAACACCAGATTGCCGGAAGTGCTCTCTGCCCTGGATCGTTCCGGTCTCCGGGTGGTGGCCCAAAATGAGGAGAACGATTGGTGCTGTCTCACGGCACTGCGGAAATGAGGATTGATCCATGACCTATCGCAATAAACTGTTACTCAAACGCGCTCTGATTATTTTGGCCATCGTGGCCGCCGTTGTGGCGGTTTTGCTGCTCATTGGCTTCACCTATCTGGGCCGGTATGTGGTCTACACCGAGGACGGGGCCTACTTTTCTTTCAATAGTCAGCCCCCTGTCGTCTCTGAGGGAGGTACAGTGGCAGAGCTTCCCAGCAACATCGAACTGGTAACGGGAGAACCCATCTCCACCAACGAGACCATCGGCGACAGTGAAACCGCCTTAGCAGACACCGATGTCCACGGGTATCTGGTGGACTATGCCACCTTGGCGGATGGCACCACCCTCAACGAAATCGATCTCACTGCAGAGGTCTGCAATACCCTGGTACTGGAGATGCGTTCCGCCGATCAGCCGTTGCTCACCACCCAGGCTGTGACGGACCTCATCGACCGGGCAAAGATCCAGGATACCTGGCTGGTGGCCATGGTCTCCTGTCTCAGTGACAGCGAGTACGCCCTGGAACATATGGATCAGGCCATTCGGATCTCCGGCGGTGCCCTCTGGATGAGCAGCTCCGGCAGCTATTGGCTGGACCCTGGCCAGGAGCCGGTGATCCAATATGTGGCCGACCTCATCCAGCAGCTGGCGGATATGGGCTTTGACGAGGTAATCCTGAACGACTTCTCCCTGCCCACCGGGGATAGCGTGGATTATGATTACGGCGACTCCACCAGCACCGACATCATGCTGGCGGCCTATAACAATCTGCTGGACGCCACCATGGACAGCTGCAAGCTGTCTCTCTACATAGAGGATCCTGCCTCTGGGCATCAGGCCTTTGATGCGGCAGACCGGATCTACGTCTATATGGACGATGGCGGCTCCGTGAAGGACTATGCGGAAAACCATCCGGATCAGTATTTGGTCTTTATCACCGATTCCCATGACACCCGGTTTGATGACTACGGCAAGGTGGAGATCATCGGCGACTTTGGCAGCGACGCCCCTGTACAAACTGCCCCGGAGGGTGACACGGAAGGCACGGACGAGGACGAAGAAACGCCACCGGACGAGGAAGCACCAGAGGACGGAGATACCGAATAAAGCAAACAGCCAGACGCGATTTTGCATCTGGCTGTATCCTCTTAAAATGGCAGCAGAAAACGCTTGGGCGGCTGAGGCGTGGGCATCTCCTTCACCTGTTGGGTACCCGGCGGTGTGGACATGGGCACGCCGGGATCGTATTCCACAATCTTATAGCCGCAGGCGTTGATCATCACCGTGTCGTTGTAGGGATAGATGGCCCTGCGGTCCATGGGGTTCTCCCCCAGATGCCGGTGACCATAAAAATGGATAGCTGGACGATAGATGTCATCCACATACCGAAAGGCCTCGAAGCCCTCATGGAACAGATCCGGTCCGTCCCCCAGACCGATGGCAGGCGCATGAGTCACAAACAGATCCAGTCCTTTAGCCCTGCGGAGCTGCGGTTCCAGCTTCCTAACTTTCTTCCACATCTGTTGGTCCGAATATTCATATGTAGTGGGTCTGGGGCTTTTGCACCCTCCCAAGCCCATGATCCGAACCCCTCGATAGACGATGACTCGACCGTCGATATTGACACAGCCCTCCGGTGGTTCCTTTTCATAGCGTTTATCGTGATTTCCAGGCACATAGAACAGCGGACACGGGATCATGGTCACAAGGAAGGACAGGTATCTGGCGGAAAGATCTCCACAGGATATGATCATTTTCACATCCCGAAACCGCTCGGGATCAAAATGATCCCAGATGAATTTACTTTCAATATCGGAAACCACCAGTATCTTCATAGTCCCTCCACCAAGTAACGCATTAAACGGTTTGAGTATACCAGAAACCTCGACAAAAAGCAAGATTTCCATTTGTACTTTTTGGAAAGGCCAATGCCCAAAGGAGGCCCCCACATGGCGAAATCAGAACACACCAAGGAAAAGCTGCTGACCATCATGGACATACTCCGGCAGGAGACCGACGAAGAGCACCATCTGCCCCTCCAGGGCTTTCTGGACCGTTTGGCCCAAAAGGGCATTCCGGCGGAGCGAAAGAGCCTCTATCGGGATTTTGCGGTACTGGAGGATTACGGCTGGGACATTCTCCATGACCGGGCCGGATACTATCTGGCCTCAGATACCTTCGAACTACCGGAACTGAAGCTATTGGCCGACGCGGTACAATGCGCCCGCTTCATCACGGAGAAGAAATCCTACGAGCTGATCGGCAAGCTGGAATCCCTCACCAGCCGCCATCGGGCCCGGCAGTTGCGGCGGCAGCTCCATCTTATTGGCCGCTCCAAAACCCCCAACGAGCAGATCTACTACAACATCGACGCCATCTATGCCGCTATCAACCAGAACTGTGAGATCACATTCCACTACCTGGAATGGCACAGCGACGGCAAGCGCTACCGCAAGGAAAAGCTCTATCGTGCCTCCCCCTACGACCTATGCTGGGACAATGAGAATTATTATCTCATCGCCCACACCGAACCCCGGGGCAAAACCCATTACCGGGTGGACAAGATGGCGGATATTTCGCTTTTGGAATCCCCCCGGCAGCATCCCGAGCTGTACAAGAACCTGGATATGGCCCAATATTCCAAGCAGGTATTCGGCATGTTCGGCGGCGCCCCTGTGGCTGTAACCCTGCAATTCCCAGAATCCTTGGCCGACAGCGCCGTGGATAAATTCGGCAGCGATATCATGATGGTTCCCCGGCAGGACGGCACCTTCACCCTGACGGTGCCCGTGGCGGTATCCCCCGTGTTTTTCTCCTGGGTATTCAGCTTCGCCGGCCGGGTCAAGATTTTGGGGCCGGAGGCCGTGGTGAACCAGTATCAGGACCTTTGCCGCAGCATTCTCGATTCCTATTCCCACTAGGCAGGCCATCAGCAGACGATAGGCAATCCGGCAGCCCGGGGCATTTGCTCCGGGCTGCCGGCTGATTGTTTAAGACTCTACCGCTTCTAGGTTGGAGTAGCCCATGAGATAGGTGTCCACTTCCCGGGCCACCTCCCGGCCCTCCCGGATGCCCCAGACCACCAGGGACTGGCCCCGGCGCATATCCCCTGCGGCAAACACCTTCTCCACCGAGGTCTGATGGGTCCCCTCCATGGTGGCCACGCAGGTTCTCGGGGTCTGGGCAACCCCAAAGGCATCCGCCACATAGCTTTGGCACCCCAGGAATCCGGCGGCAATCAGCACCAGATCCACGTCCATATGGAAGGTCTCCAATTTCTCCATTTTGCCGTTTTCCCAGCTGAGATTCACAGCCGTGACGCCGGTCAAATTCCCCTGTTCGTCCTGCAGGAATTCCTCCACGGTGGTGTGATAGATCCGGGGATCCTCTCCCTGCAGGTAGATGGCCTCTTCCTGGCCATAGTCCGTTTTCAGGACATTGGGCCACTGGGGCCAGGGATTGGAGGGCAGCCGTTCCAGCGGAGGCTGATTCATCATCTCAAACTGGATCACACTGGCGCAGCCCTGCCGGATGGCAGTACCCACGCAGTCGTTGCCTGTATCGCCGCCGCCAATCACCAGCACCTTTTTCCCCTTGGCGCTGATGAACTGGCCGTCGGTGTGGTTGGAATCCAGCAGGCTCTTGGTGTTGGCCCGGAGATAGTCCACCGCGAAATGGACCCCTTTGGCCTCCCGGCCAGGCACCGCCAGATCTCTGGGATTGGAGGCGCCGCAGCATAGAATCACCGCGTCATGGGAGGCAACGATCTCTTCAGCAGATACGGTATTCCCCACATCTGCATTCACCACGAACTCCACACCCTCCTCCTGCATCAGGTGGATCCGGCGCATCACCACGGATTTATCCAACTTCATGTTGGGGATTCCGTACATCAGAAGGCCACCGGGCCGGTCGAACCGTTCATAGACGGTGACGGTATGCCCCCGGCGGTTGAGCTGATCCGCCGCAGCCAGCCCTGCAGGACCAGAGCCGATCACCGCAATCCGCTTGCCAGTGCGAACCTTGGGAATTCGAGGCCGCACCAGCCCCTTGTTGAATGCGTTCTCAATGATGGCCAGCTCATTGTTGTGGCAGGTCACCGCCTCCCCGTGGATATTGCAGGAACAGGCCTTCTCGCAGGGCGAAGGGCAGACCCGGCCGGTAAATTCGGGAAAATTGTTGGTGATCCGCAGCCGGTAGTAGGCCTGCTCCCAGTTTCCCTCGTAGATTAAATCGTT